>JBJKYX010000014.1:0-9460 GCA_045560825.1 Candidatus Azotimanducaceae bacterium | reverse complement strand
TACCGACAAGAGAAAAATTAGATTCGCGATCGCACCTCGCAATCGCAGACGAAACTGCTTGTTTAAGTATTGGATAGCGAGTCCTTAAGCAACTCAGCAATTTGAATACTATTTAAAGCAGCCCCTTTTCTGACATTATCAGAAACAACCCACATATTAAGGCCCTTGTCACAGGATATATCTTCTCTAACTCGGCCAACATACACAGGGTCTTTACCCGCAGCATCAGTTACAGCCGTTGGATAACCATTATCGCGAAATAACTCTACGCCAGGAGCAGCATCCAATAGCTCTTCAGCTCTAGTTTTGGTAACCGGTTCTTTTGTTTCTATATTTACCGCTTCCGAGTGTCCATAGAACACTGGAATCCGAACGCACGTAGGGTTTACCTGAATAGCGTCATTTTCGAGAATTTTCTTGGTCTCCCAAACCATTTTCATCTCTTCCAGCGTATAACCGTTGTCCTCAAATGTATTGATATGGGGTATCGCATTAAATGCAATTTGCAAAGGCATAACGTTTGACTCAATTGGTTTTGTATTAAGCAAATTGGCAGTTTGAGCGGCTAACTCTCTGACTCCTCCCGCTCCTGCCCCAGACACCGCTTGGTAAGTCGCAACGTTAACACGTTCGATCTCGGACTCATCATGGATAGGTTTAAGAGCCAACATCAGTTGTATCGTTGAGCAATTCGGGTTCGCTATGATATTTCGATTCTTATAGTCACCGAGTCGGTGTGCATTAACCTCTGGAACGATTAATGGGATATCCTCTTCATAACGAAACTCCGAGGTATTATCGATAACCACACAGCCTGCTTCTGCAGCCCGTGGTGCATACCGCGCTGAAACACTGCCACCCGCAGAAAAAAGTCCTATATCAGCCCTGACAAAGTCAAATTCATCAACATTTTCAACTTTCAGGTGTTTACCCTTAAATTGAATCCGTTTTCCAGCTGATCGCTCCGAAGCGAGGAGGTGCAACTCGGATACCGGAAATTCTCGTTCTTCCAAGATTTCTACTAAAGCTTCTCCCACTGCTCCAGTGGCTCCTAAAATCGCGACCGCAAACCCCTCTTTATCCATTTATAACCTCTCCAGAACAAGCTCACTCATTTCTACACAACCTACTTTAGTCTGAGCTGCATCACTGAATATTTCAGATGTTCGGTAACCTGCGTCTAAGACACTAGACACCGCTCTTTCGATAGAATTCGAAGCGTCTGGTAACTCAAGAGAATATTTACACATCATGGCCACCGATAATATTGTAGCCAGTGGATTCGCTAGATCTTTGCCTGCAATATCAGGCGCGGTTCCATGCACCGGCTCATATAAGCCGGAGCCGTTGGATGCTAATGAAGCCGAAGGCAACATGCCCAAAGAACCCGTTAACATAGCGGCAACATCAGACAAAATATCCCCAAACATGTTCCCGGTAACAATGACATCAAACTGTTTTGGCTGCCGCACTAATTGCATTGCCGCGTTGTCAACATACATATGAGACAACTCCACTCCCGGGTAATCGGCCGCTAAATCAGAAACCACCTCTCTCCATAACTGAGAGACCTCAAGAACGTTCGCCTTGTCGACTGAACAAAGCTTTCCTGACCTTTTCTCTGCCAGCTCGAAGCCAACTCTAGCAATACGCTCTATTTCTCCCTCAGAGTACACCAATGTATTGAACCCTACTCTTTCGTTTTCTCTTAATTCAACACCACGAGGTTCACCAAAATAGATCCCTCCAGTTAGTTCGCGAAGAATCAGAATATCTAAGTTCTCGACAAGCTCGGGCTTAAGAGAAGAAGCAGAAGACAAGGGCGGAAATAACAAAGCCGGCCTTAAATTTGCGAACAAATCCAATTCTTGTCTGATTCTAAGGAGCCCCTTTTCTGGTTTTTTTTCGGTAGGCAGATCATCCCACTTAGGCCCTCCAACACCTCCTAGCAACACAGCGTCACACGCCTTGGCTAGCTCAAGCGTTTCTTTGGGTAAAGGGTCACCAGCAGAATCAATTGCAGCCCCTCCAATCAATCCATCTAAAAGTTCTATTTCAACATCTTCCAGCTGTACAACTTTCTCTAGTATACGACCGGCTGATGCCGTGACCTCTTGACCGATACCATCACCGGGAAGTAACAACACTTTCTTCTTTTGCATTAGCGAGACTTCCTATCAAACAACCAGGGTTGTCGTTTTTTATGCTCTTGCTCGAAGAGCAAGATTTTTTCGTTTTCCATCAAAGAAAGACTTATTTCGTCTTGCCCTTCCAATAATTTTGTTTTCATTCCCTGATCAATATCGAAAGAAAGAATCTCACCAGCTTCGTCAGTCACCGTTTGATTATGTAAATCAACGGAAAGTTCTAGGCCATCTGAAGATAACTCGAAGAGTCTGTCTATGACTTCTGGTGGTAATTGAACTGGGAGTAATCCATTTTTAAAACAATTCCCATAAAATATATCCGCGAAGCTTTCAGCTATGACGACTTTAAAGCCAAACTCCATAATCGACCAGACCGCATGCTCTCTGGAAGAACCACACCCAAAATTGTTCCTGGCTAACAAAATACTCGCACCCTGATAACGCGGTTGGTTCAGCACAAAGTCATGATTTATAACTCGCTCATTAGGGGTCATCCCTAGCTCGCCTGGATCATCAAATCGCCAGGCATCAAATAAATAATCACCAAAACCTGTCCGTTTGATCGATTTTAGAAACTGTTTGGGAATAATTTGATCAGTATCCACATTTACTCGATCAAGCGGTGCGACCAAACCTACGTGAGTGTCGAAAGACTGCATTACAGTAGCGTCCTGACATCTATAAAGGACCCCTCTACAGCAGCAGCCGCTGCCATCGCCGGACTAACAAGGTGTGTTCGACCTCGATAACCCTGTCGACCCTCAAAGTTTCTATTCGATGTTGAAGCGCAATGCTCCTGCTCACCCAATTGGTCGGGATTCATGCCTAGACACATCGAACAACCTGCGTCTCGCCACTGAAAACCTGACTCTATAAAAATATCTGCCAAACCTTCCTCTTCAGCCTGCTTTTTGACCAAACCTGAACCTGGCACCGCAATAGCTTCCTTGATTCGCTTGGAGATCTTTCTTCCTTTTAACACGCTGGCTGCAGCCCTCAAATCCTCAATACGAGCATTCGTACACGAGCCAATAAATATCCTATCTAATGTAATATCTGTGATGGGTTGATCAGCCCTCAAGCCCATATATTCCAAAGATAATCGAGTCGCTTCGCACTTTACGGGATCGGAAATATGGTCCGGATTTGGAACTGCTTCTCCTACAGGTAACACCATTTCAGGAGAGGTTCCCCAACTAACCTGAGGATCTATTGAGAAAGCATCCAGCTCTATTTTTGAATCAAAAAATGCACCGTCGTCCGTAACGAGATTAGACCAATGCGCAAGAGCGCTATTCCAAAGCTGGCCCTGCGGTGAAAAGGGTCTACCCGAAACGTAGTCTAATGTGATGTCATCCACCCCGACTAATCCAGCTCTTGCACCCGCCTCTATAGCCATATTACAAAGAGTCATTCGAGACTCCATGCTAAGCAACTCTACCACGTCTCCTCTAAACTCTATTGTGTGGCCAGTAGCACCCGCTGTACCCAATCGGCCGATAACTGCCAAGATTAAATCCTTAGCGTAAACGCCCTCATTCAATCTACCGGTTAATGACACATCAAAATTCTTAGCCTTTTTTTGAACAAGGCATTGAGTTGCCATCACGTGCTCCACTTCGGAAGTACCGATACCCTGAGCCAACGCGCCGAAGGCCCCATGAGTTGAGGTATGAGAGTCCCCGCAAACGATCGTCATGCCAGGAAGAGTAGCGCCTTGCTCAGGCCCAACAACATGCACGATGCCTTGTCTCTCATCTAGGATATCGAACTGCTCGACCTCAAACCGCTCGCAATTCTCATCAAGCGTTGTCACCTGCTCTAAAGCAATAGGATCCTTTATTCCCTTTATTCCTAAACTGCGATTTTCAGTGGGAACATTGTGATCAGGCGTAGCGAGGTTAGCGTCTTTCCTCCAAAGTTTACGGTCTGCAATTGTCAGCCCCTCAAACGCTTGAGGCGAAGTTACTTCATGCAGTAGCTGCAGATCAATGTATAGCAAACTATTGCCATCCGACCGCTCACCTACCAGGTGGTCGTCCCAAATTTTGTCGTACAGAGTGCGATTCAATCAAAATCACCTTTTGAATTTAGGCAGAAGTCTAGTAACAACAGCAGCAATACTCAAATCCACCGTGTACAAAAAATATCTAGCTACCCCTTAATTGCTATAACCGGTCTGACCTCTAAACCGAAGATAATGATCCATTAACACTATTGCCATCATTGATTCTGCTATTGGCGTCGCCCTTATGCCTACACACGGGTCATGCCGACCCTTTGTCACTACGCTGACTTCATTACCGTCTTGATCCAAAGACTGTCCAGGCACAGTTATGCTACTTGTCGGTTTCAGAGAAATCGTCGCCAAAAGATCCTGGCCAGAGGAAATCCCGCCCAAAACACCACCCGAGTGATTTGATAAAAAACCAGCCTTAGTCATCTCATCCCGATGCTCACTACCCTTTTGCTCTACAACCGAAACTCCATCACCAATTTCCACTGCTTTGACCGCATTGATACCCATTAGCGCCCCAGCCAAATCAGCATCCAATTTACCGAAAACAGGCTCACCCAATCCAACCGGAACCCCTTCAGCCACGACACTAACCTGGGCGCCTATTGAATCGCCCTGCTTTCTGATCGAGTCAATCAAACTAGCAATTTGTTCCGTACTGTCCGGATCGGCCGAAAAAAAAGGGTTTTCATCAATGAATTCGCGATCTTTACAGGAGAGCTTTAGTTCTCCAATGGCCGAAAGAAATCCGTAAATAGATATTCCAGCGTGCTCAGCAAGAAATTTCTTAGCAATCGCGCCAGCTGCGACTCTCATTGAGGTCTCGCGGGCTGATGATCTTCCGCCTCCACGATAATCTCTGATTCCATACTTTTTCTGGTACGTAAAATCTGCGTGAGCGGGACGGAAAATTTTTTTTATATCCTCATAATCTTTACTTTTTTGATCCTCATTTTGAATCAAAAGCCCAATCGAGGTCCCAGTTGTCAATCCCTCAAAAACCCCTGAGAGTATTTGTATCTGGTCTTTTTCCCTTCTTTGAGTGGTGTACTTGGATTGACCAGGCCTACGCCTGTCCAAATCTAATTGAAGATCTTCAGCCGAAATTTCTATACCAGGCGGGCAGCCATCCACTACTGCCCCTAACGCAGGCCCGTGACTCTCACCAAAAGTAGTCAGCGTAAAAAGTTGCCCAATCGTATTTCCAGCCATCTATTTAAACCCGGTCAATTTATTTTGTTATCAACGTCATTATAGACGTTAATAACGCGATCTACTAAATCGCCTTTAGCGATTTAGATTCCAGTAAAAACAAGCCTTCACCCGCCAGAGCCGGTTCAAGCGCCAAAGGAGCGTAGGCAGAAAAAGCGCTGTTGAACGCCGAAGCGCTTCCACCTACCTCACAAATTAAATAACCGGTCTCATTTAAGTGCTTTCTACAATGACGTATCACGTGGCTAATTATATCCATCCCATCGACACCACCATCCAGCCCTATCGCAGGTTCTTTCGAAAATTCTTCTGGTAAGGACCTCATATCTATTTCATCTACGTAAGGAGGATTGCACACGATCAAGTCGAACTCGCCCAGATTACCAAGCGTTTCTGATGTCACATCCATTCTTGCCACCGATACGCGGCTTTGTAGATCATGCTGCCGCACGTTTTTCTCTGCCAGGTCAACGGCCAAGAGCTCTTTATCCACTAACACCACTTCCGCTTCTGGATATTCATGCGCTGCTAATATCCCCAAACATCCACTACCGGTACACAGGTCTAAAATCCTCCTGACTCCCTTCCCCACCCATGATTTAAGATGGCCCTCCGCGACCAACAGTCCAATCGGGGATCGAGGTATCACCACTCCTTCACTAATAAGGAATCGATGTCCCGCGTACTGACAAAAACCAAGCAAGTACGCAAGCGGGACTCGCTCTTCAATCCGCCTTTCGGCGTAATCAATAATTTTTCTCTCAATCTCTTGTGAAATTTCTAAATCCACAGATTGATCGCTATCCGGAAACCCAGAAAGACTTGTCACCAAATAAACAGCCTCGTCCCAAGCGTTGTCGGTGCCATGCCCGTAGACGATGGCCGAATCCAAAAACATTGAATGGACCCGCTCAATTACCGAAAGACAAGTATTATTCAAGTGTTAAGGGTCGCCCTGCCAATAGGTTGGGTCAGCAAATTCCACATCACTTTCCTCCTGCCTCTCCATCAGCGCTTTAAATATTAGGTTTGTTTCTTGATTGGAAAATAGAATTTGATAAAGCCCGTGTGCCAAAGGCATGTATACCTCCAGCTCTTTACTCTTTTGAAAAACCTGCTCTAAGGTATTCGCTCCTTCAGCCAACTTACCTAGGTCGTCAGAGGCTTCCTCAAAGGTTTGGCCCTGCGCAATTTTTAGACCGAGCTGATAATTCCTACTCAGAGGAGACGTACAAGTCACCAATAAATCGCCAACACCAGAGAGTCCTAAAAAGGTATAAGGGTTCGCCCCCATCGAAACAGCGAACCGACTCATCTCCGCTAAAGAGCGTGTGATGATCATCCCGATTGTATTTTGACCGACGTTTAGTCCAACCGCCATTCCACAAACAATCGCGTATATATTTTTTAACGCTCCTCCGAGCTCTACTCCAAAAATATCTTGGCTAGGGTACACACGAAAAGTTTCACTGCGCATTACTTCCTGAACCTTTAATCTTACCTGCGTACTCTCACTAGCGAGAACACTACCGGTAAAGTGTTTATCGGCAATTTCTTCCGCGAAATTTGGACCACTCAAAACACCAATGTGTTCAGAGGAAGTATACTCAGCAATTAGCTGACTCATAAGTCTGAAACCAACCGGCTCTATTCCTTTGGTGCCACTCACCAGCAAGTCCGACTTTCTAACATATGGCGCCAATTGGCGGCAGATATCCCTGAACCCATAACTAGGCACAGTCACGAATATGATTTCCGCCTCGGCAGCAGCATTTTCGAGATTGTCTGTTGGAACCAGTAGACTGTCTAGAGGATGGCCCGGTAGATATCGTGTGTTCTCTCGATGAGCTAGGCTTTCTGATACTTGATCAGGGTCGCGCATCCACAAACTGGTCTTGTGCCCGTTCGCGGCAACAATATTGCCTATAGCAGTACCAAAATTCCCGCCACCTACGATCGCTATGCGCATGGGTTAAAGAGTCTATGAGTCCAGCAACTCTAACAATAACTTGTTCAGGCGAGAGACATACTGTGCTGGATCCTGTAAGGCGGACCCTTCAGCTAGGTTGGCCTGATCAAAAAGTAGCTCCACAATATCAGAAAACCGATCTTCATCTTGTTCAGCATCGAGTCGCTCTAATAAAGGATGTGTTGGATTAAACTCAAAATACGGTTTCGTATCAGGGAGACTCTGGCCACTAGCTTCCATGATTTTTTTCATCTGAATGCCCATCGCATTTTCATTGAGTACTAGGCAGGCAGGAGAGTCGGTAAGACGCTTAGAAGCCCTTACCTCGTCCACTTTATCGCCCAAAATCGATTTTATGCGCTCAACGAGTGGATGAGCCTCTTCTTCTTGCTCGTCCTTGGAAACGTCGTCTTTTTCTGACTTCTCCTCGCCAGGAAGAATAATATCACCCCTCATCACATCAATAAACTTGGCCTCTTCATATTCCGTCAAAGAATTCATCAGCCACTCGTCAATGCGGTCGTACATCAACAGTACTTCAATATCTCTATCCTTAAAGATTTCCAAGTGAGGGCTTTGACTAGCAGCCGAAAACGTTTCGGCACAAATGTAATAAATGTCCTTTTGATCATCTATCTTTCGCTCGATGTATTGGTCAAGAGAGACTGCTTTCTTGTCCCCTTCGCCTTTAGTACTCGCAAAACGTAGTAATTTTGAAATACTTTCTCGATTAGCAAAATCCTCCCCAGCACCCTCCTTCAGAACTTCTCCAAACTCATCATAAAATTCTTGATACTTTTCCGAATCTTTTTTTCCCATGCTTTCCATCATGGTAAGTGCGCGCTTAGTCAAAGCGTTACGTATCGAGACTACCTTTTCGTCTTGCTGAAGTATCTCTCTCGAAACGTTCAAAGGTAAATCATTAGAATCAATCACGCCTTTTATAAAGCGCAAGTATAGAGGAAGGAACTGTTCCGCTTCATCCATTATGAAGACTCTCTGAACATATAGCTTAAGGCCCTTCGGGGCATCGCGATTATAAAGATCAAACGGTGCTCGCTTGGGTAGATAAAGCAAACTCGTATATTCTAGTTTTCCTTCTACTTTGTTGTGACTCCAATCCAATGGGTCTTCAAAATCATGTGATATATGCTTATAGAATTCTTTGTACTCTTCTTCTTCTACCTCGCTTCTTGAACGAGTCCATAAAGCGCGGGCGGAATTAACAGCCTCGAACTCTTCCTCTCCGGCTTCAGATTTATCGTCCTCACTGTCGTCCTGACCAAAATTCTGCTTGGGCATCCGGACTGGAACCCCTATGTGATCAGAATACTTCCTGACAATTGATCTGAGCCTGAAGTCATCAGCAAACTCCAAACAGTCGTCCTTTAAGTGCAGGATGATTTTCGTTCCTCGTTCGAGTTCATCCTTGGATTCTATCTCATAGGAATCCTCTCCCGAGGAAACCCACCTTACGCCAGAACCCTCCGCAGCTGCTTTTGTCAGAACCTCGACCTCATTCGCGACCATAAACACACTGTAAAACCCCACGCCAAACTGTCCAATCAACTGCGAGTCAGATTGTTGATCTCCGGTTAAATTAGACAAGAACTCTGCGGTACCTGACTTAGCAATGGTTCCGAGATTGCTGATCACTTCGTCATAGGACATACCAATGCCGTTATCGGTCACCATTAAGGTTTTGGAATCCTTGTCAAAGCTTATATCGATCCGATAATCCGAATCGCCGGCAATCAGCTCAGGCTCCTCAATTGCTTTAAATCTCAATTTATCGATTGCATCCGATGAATTAGAAATCAACTCTCGAAGAAATATCTCTTTATTCGAATACAGAGAGTGGATCATCAGCTGAAGCAGCTGTTTTGCTTCTGTTTGAAAATTATGTGTTTGAGTGTCTTGTGCTTCGCTCATTCTAATGCCTTCTAATACAAACCTGCTTGAATGTTTTGTGGATTCTTATATTTTTAAGTTTAATGTTTGGCCATCAATGCCCTAAGGCCAACCTGTCATCTCAGACAACGCGTCCCCAATCTCTCCCAGACTCCGGACTGTTTTGACTCCAGCATCCTCCAGCGCGCCAAATTTCTCGTCTGC
>JBJKYX010000013.1:0-9500 GCA_045560825.1 Candidatus Azotimanducaceae bacterium | reverse complement strand
TGGGCGGACAAGGTATCTCAATGCTTACACCAACTTTGCTAGAGATGGGGACAGAAGATCAAAGACAACAATTTATCAGACCAACAATCTACGGGGAAATGAGTTGGTGCCAGGGATATTCAGAACCCGGAGCCGGAAGTGACTTGGCAAGCTTAACGACCTCTGCGGTACTCGATGGCGACGAATGGGTGGTCAATGGCCAAAAAATCTGGACCAGTAGTGCTCATATCGCAGATTGGATATTTTGCTTGGTAAGGACCGAGCCAGAAGCACCAAAACACCAAGGAATTTCTTTCCTTTTGTTTAGAATGGATACTCCAGGTATCGAGGTCCGACCACTCGTAGACATGACAGGAGTCGCAAATTTCAATGAAACCTTCTTCACCGATGTAAGGGTCCCCAAAGATCAAATAGTTGGTGCTCGAGGACAGGGTTGGCAAGTCGCTAATACTATTCTTGGTCACGAGAGAGAAACTCTCGCCACTTCCAGCATGACGCTCTCCCGGCTCAATGCGGTTAAGGATATGATGAAAGAAGAAACCGTATCAGGTGAACGACTTATCGACAATCCAGCGTACAGAGATCGCTTAATGCAACTTCAAGGTCGCGAGATGGCCATGAGGTTTAACGAGATGCGAATTCTCTCTTCGAGATTAAACGAGGGCCAAGACGCCACTCTAGCCAGAATGATCACCAAACTCCAAGGGACTGAACTGAGACATGAAGTTGAGGGTATGGCCATTGATATCCTTGGCGAAATCGGACTTTCCTATGAAGACAATCCCTATTTGAGAGGTGGTGGAAGCTGGCAAAGTCAATATATGTACTACCTGGGTCTGATAATTGGAGGAGGCACAAATCAAATCCAGAAGAACATTATAAGTGAGCGCGGCTTAGGGATGCCCAAAGAACCAAAATTTGAAAAGTCGAAATAGGAGAAGAACATGCAATTTGGATTATCAGAAGAGCAAGTACTCTTACAAGACAACGTCAAAAGATTCTTAACCGATAATGTGCCTCTAGAAAGAGTCAGAAAGTATTCAGAAGATGGATCTGACGCTGACATCTGGCAAGGCTTAACCGAACTGGGGATTCCGGCATTATTAATTCCTGAAGAGCAAGGCGGTCTGGGTATGACGCCCATGGACGCGGCAATCGTTGCAGAATCACTCGGTTATCACGTCGTGCCAAGCCCGTTTTTAGGTTCGGCAATTATGGCGCCAGTCGCTCTTAGCCAAAGTGATAACGACTATTCAGAGTTGTTAGGACAAATTATTGAAGGGAAAATCCGAATTGGAATCGCATATGGCGAAGCTGTCGGTAATCGAAACGATGCTAGTGTTTCCTTTGATAACGGGAAAATAAACGGTAAATCAATTTTCGCCTTTGATTTGGAGGCGAATCACTATTTGGTCGCCGACAAAACTAAGAATTTATATCTTGTCAATGCTGATGCAGACGGCTTGACAAAAAAAGAACTGGCCACTGTGGATAAGACACGAAAAACCGTTGAGCTAGTATACCAAGGAGTAAATGCGGAGCTCGTGAGCTCAAACTCCACCGTTTACGATGCTACCTTAGACATTGGAAGAGTCATGTTGGCTGCGGATACCCTGGGAGCTGCGCAAAATATGATAGACCAATCAGTAGCGTACGCTATGCAAAGAGAACAATTCAATCGGGTCATTGCGAGCTTCCAAGCGGTGAAACACATGTGCGCTCAGATGGCCGCTGACCTTGAGCCATGCCGGTCATTGATTTGGTTTGCCAGTCATGCTTTGGCAGAACTACCCGACGAATCACGCGTGACTGCTTGCCATACTAAGGCGCATCTTTCAGAAGTTGGAAAGTCCGTTTCAAAAACAGCGACTGAAGTACACGGAGGAATGGGGTTTACAGACTTATTGGGCTTGCACTACTGGTTTAAACGAATAGGCGCAAACAGACAGTGGCTTGGAGCACCAGAGCTAGTTCGAGAAGAAGCAGCTCAACTGGAAGGACTAGTCGCTTAGTCAGTAAGTTAAAGTCTGAGTTCGCAGGGTGGGAGTTAAACTCGAAGTTAGCTTTCACTCTCTAAGGTTTCACCAGGCTCAGTAGCTTCTCGTAGGCGTCAACACGAGGGCTTATTGAGTCGATCACCTCGTCCCAGAATGCTTGGTCTCTGATGTCACAGCCTAAATGGTGGGTTGCCAGATTCTCCGCGGTCATGCGTCCCGTATCGCGTAATAAATCGCAATACTTTGAGTAAAACTCATCACCTAGCTCGTGTCTTTTTCTATAGACTCCCAAGCTAAACAGATAACCAAAGAGATAGGGAAAATTATAAAAACTTAAACCGCTTATATAGAAATGGAGCTTGCTCGCCCAGAACATCGGATCGGGTTCAGAAATCGAGTCTCCGTACCATTCTAACCAGGAATCACTCATGATCTGCCTAAGCTCATCAGGTCTGAGAGGTTTTTCAGCTCTCAACTCATACAGTCTTTTTTCAAACTCAAATCGAGTCGGGATATTCAGCATAAACGTAGTAAATGCTGAAAGCTCTTCCCACATGATATTCAACTTCTCAGCGTTACCGACAGATTTCTCTAACAAGGCATTTCTAACCGCGGTCTCTCCCAACGTGCTAGCAGTTTCAGCCAAGGACATCCCATATCTGCGCTGGCACTCGGGTAAATCTCGCATGACCCAAAAATGAAGCGCATGTCCAAGCTCGTGCGCTAATGTGATTACATCGCTCGTAGAGCCAGAATAAGTCATATAAACGCGGGGCGTTCTAGACTTACTGAAACTAGTACAGTACGCACCAGGGCGTTTTTTCGAGCTTATTGTTCCTTCTATCCAACCGTCTTTGGCCATTTTTTGAACAAATTCACCCATACCTTTGTCAATCCCCGAAAAAGCGTCCTCGATTAATTCAACGGCTTCTTCAAACGTCATCACTTGCTCCTGTACACCAGCTTGGAGACAAGGCGCTGGCGCCCTTGAATCCCATGGACTCAACCGCTCTTTGCCCATTGCTCGGGCCTGAAGTCTTGCAGCTCGCTGCGCTAGACCATTGTGCTTTTGAGCTGAAGCCATTAAAGCTGTTAACGTCTCCATTGAGATTTTGTTCAGATGAACGGCTGAATCTAGATATCCTACCGACTCCTTATGACTGCGCTTGTTACACACGTCCAATCGCCAGCCGCTAATGGCATTGATACTGGCCGCGCAAGCCTCTTCGTGAACGGACCAGGAATGATTAATCGCTTGCCAAGAATTTTTTCTCTGCAGGTCGTCTTGATCCATCATTAACGTCGCTGCTTGAGCTAATCCCATTTTCTCATTTTGATTGCCGACCAACACATCGCACTCGATAGTTCCTGAGAGTTGATCATAGAGATTGCCCCATGCGTGTAGTCCGTTTTGTGATAGACCCTCAATGAGTTCTTCTTCAGGTCGACTTAAGATCTGGGACGATAATTGACGTCTGTGAAGAATCGAAAAACGCGCATGTTCGACCTTCTCACCACTAAGGTATGCTTCTAGTTCTGACTCATCTGCTAACATTTCAAATTGGTGTAAGGGTTTTGAATAAGTGCCAAGTTGCTGTCGGTAGCGCTGCAGCCTGCCTGAAAGGGTCTGCGCTGCCTCATCGCCACTATCAACGGACAGCAAACAGCTAGAGTAGGTCGATAAGTTCGAGAATAACTCAGTTGCTTCTTCAATTTTCGCAAATATTGTCTTCGCAAGCTCGGACTTCTCGTTATCGAGCCCAATATTTAAATTATCGATTTCAGAGAGCAGAGTTTCTAGCGCATTGAGGTCTTGCTCTATCTGCGGATCCTTTAAATTTTTATAAACAGGGGTCAGATCCCATGAAGGCCCTGTGATTTGATCATTCATGTCTACCTCCAGCCTCCCGAATATGCGTCAAAACGCTTTAAAGTTAACAAATAAACCTAGCGCCTTTTAAAGCGGTAATTCAAGAACCTTCCAGCCTTGCCAATCACCTCAATTAAGTCAAGTTGCCTTAGTACATAGGCCATCTGCCGAGCGATTTTGGGTTGACACTTCATGGACAACTCAATTTCCTTCGAAGTGAAGGGCTCGCCCAGAGGCTCTTCAAAAAATTCATACAGATCTTTCGCTGAACGAATCGTCAGTGAATCATTAATCGAGACTAGTTCTCGTTCTATCACGCGCCAACCCCCTTTTCTCCTGACTTTTTTAGGGTCGTGCACCCGATATTCATTTTCTTCGATCAACAGCACGTCTACGGAAAAATTCCTTTGCCCCAGCATAGTCGGGATATATACCAGCTCAGACAAGATATCCCAGATATGACCTCTTTTTGGGGATCGCCTTTTGGAAATAATTGTCTTAGCATCAGAACCAAGTTTAACGATTGTTTTTATTTGAGCGACCGGATGGACCAATCTGACTTCATTGGTCTGACACAAGGTATCTAACTTTCTGTTCAGACCACTAAAAGAGCCTGTTTGGATTTCGAAAATCTTGTCTTCGCAGACCACATCCGCAACGAAATCCCCAATAGGTACCTCTTCTCGCCCTCCAAGGCAAAGATAATGCTGCTTTAGGGCAGCATGCAAAGGGCCTTCGTTTAATGTTCCAATACCCACTTTAAAAGGCTAACACGTCGGAGATTAGCGAAATAGAGCGAACTTGAAATCCACTAGTGTGACCGACAGTTCCTGTGAGATACTCTTCGCCCGAAAACAAAAAATTTAGGAAAAAATCATGAGTGTAGACGGTACTTGGGAACTAACTTTAGACACTCCTATGGGCGCTCAAAAGGCAACTTTGACGATTACATCAGACGGAGATTCTCTATCTGGAAAATTAACAGGAGGGCCGGGCGGAGAACTCGAAATTGAGGATGGCAAAGTCGACGGAAACGACATCAGCTACAAGTTTAAGATTACTTCTCCGATGGCTATTGAGGTCGAGGTAACCGCGACAGTGGACGGCGACAGTATCTCCGGGTCAGCCAAACTAGGGGCTTTTGGAAACGCAAAAATCACTGGGAATCGTGCATAAACAATGTCCTGGGATGAAGAAATTGGAGAGATGCGGAATAGAGAAAGTCTGGCATCAGAGATGGGCGGCCCCGAAAAAGTCGCCCGTCAACACGAGTTCAATAAATTCACTATTCGAGAAAGAATAGATTTTATCAGTGACAAAGGTTCTTTCCACGAAATCGGCAAGCTAGCCGGCGTGGGGGACTATGATGAAAATGGCAACCTAGAGAAATTTACCCCATCTAATTTTTTATTTGGTACAGCAGAAATTGATGGAAGACCAGTCGTAGTCTCAGGCGATGACTTCACTGTAAGAGGCGGTTCAGCAGATGCTTCAATACCCGGTAAAAGAGCGAGGGCTGAGGGACTGGCTGTCGAATTGCGATTACCCCACATTCGACTGGTTGATGGGATGGGTGGCGGTGGATCTGTAAAAACGATCGAGATGGCAGGTCGCACTTACATTCCTGAACTTCGAGGATGGGAAGTCGTGGTGCAGCAGTTGTGTACTGCACCCTCTGTATCGTTGGCTCTCGGTTCTGTTGCTGGAATTGGTGCCGCGAGAGTGGCTACATCCCATTATTCAGTCATTGTCAAAGATAGCGCTCAAATGATGATTGCTGGACCTGCTCTCGTTGATTGGGCTAGCCTTGGAGATGTGAGCAAAGAGGAGCTGGGATCTTCCAAAATACATACGGGGAACGGAGCCATCGATGATGAGGCACCCTCAGAGGAAGCTGCGTTTGAGATGGCTAGAAAGTTTCTGTCGTATTTACCCAGCTCAGTAGATGAATTGCCACCAATCCTAGAAACAGTAAATGATGACCCAGACCGCGAAGACCCCTCGCTCCTTAATATCGTGCCAAAGGATCCAAGAAGTGTGTACAAAATGCATACGATATTAGAATCCGTCTTTGACTCAGACTCTTTTTTTGAAATAGGCAAACGTTGGGGTAAATCGATTATTACAGGGCTTGCTAGGTTAAACGGTATCCCTGTCGCCGTGTTTGCAGAAAATCCTCGTGTGTATGGTGGGGCATGGACCGCGGACGCATCAAGAAAGGTCATTCGTCTTATTGATTTAGCCTCCACATTTCATTTACCCATCGTCCACTTAGAAGACTGTCCAGGCTTTTTGATTGGCAAAAAATCCGAAGAAGAGGGCACGATAAGATGCGGTTCAGCAGCTCTAGCTGCACTTGGTCAATCCAATGTACCCTTTTGCTGCATCATTATTCGTAAGGCTTTCGGAGTAGCAGGCGGAGCCAACCACAAACCCGGCTCGAATCACTTAAGGGCTTCTTGGCCCTCGGGGGATTGGGGTTCACTTCCGATCGAAGGAGGCATCGAAGTCGCTTATAAAGCAGAACTAGAAGAGTCAAAGGACTACGATGCTCATTTGGCCAAGATCAAGGATCGACTTAATCGGCTCAGATCGCCTTATCGTTCAGCCGAGTTTTTTGAAATCGAGGAAATCATCGACCCAAGCAAGACAAGATCTTATTTATGCCACTGGGCTAAACTCGCTAGGGTCGCCTCTAGAGCGGAACCACCACAATTTTTCTATCGGCCTTGAAGTAGGAATTCTTTGAGAATCTTACTAATAGGCCTATTAGTTTTTTACACAGGCGTCCTCAACGCCAACACAACCTGCAAAAAGGCAACATCGATTAGAGAAATCGATATTGTCTATAGTGAGCCAGGTTACAAATTGCCGTGCGAAGTAACCTACAAAAAAAATGAATCGCCTGAGATAAAGATACTTTGGAGAGCCCAAAACCAACCTGGTTACTGCGAGCAAAAAGCTAAAGAGTTCATTGAAACATTTAAGACACAGGGTTGGGTTTGCGAATCTGAGTCTGGCGCCCTAGACCCCCAGTAAGCCAAAAACTGAGAGGATGGGGTCTACCGCCGATTCCTTAGACTGATTATTTCCTCTAGTACATCGTTCAAATCAGGAGACTTAGCGCCTTTGAACCGAGCCATCAAAGAGTAAAGTTCCGCGGATCCATTATGAAACCCCTCAGGTAAATCCGATGATTTCATGGTTTTAGCTATTTCTTCCATTTCACCAACGAAACGCCAAGCCTTAGCTGCCGTTCCTTTTGCCGCGTGTTCGCTCCGTTTTAAAAGAGCAGGCTGAGACATCTCCCATTCTTTGACCAGACTCTCTCGGACACCCGCAAGTTCTGCAAACGCGTTGATTAAAATCAACAGCGCGCTCGAACCCTTGGTATAGCCGGCATACGCCATCTTGAGAGACGAAGCTTGAACTCCCATTTCAGTAGCTATCACCTTTGCCTCTAGCAAACTGGTGTCAAACCACGAACCAACTTCTCTAGCAAACTTTCCCGACAAATAAAGTCGTGTGCTACCTTTTTCTCGCGCTGGAGGCCCAATTAAACCGCCATCAACATAATTAGAACCAAAATCATTTAATATCTCAGAGGCTGTTTGCGGAGCAATCGCATTAGCATCGACATAAATACCTCTAAACCTGAGATCCAAGACCTCATTGGCCAAGGCCCTGGCTTCTGAAGGAGGGCAAACCGATAATATCGCGTCAACCTCTTCAACCAGTTCAGACAACTTCGATTTCTCCTGCCAGGTAGCGGCTCTATCTCGACTCGATTGGCTTCTCTCGGAAGATGCCCAAAACACCTCGTGCCCCGATTGAATCAAGCAATCACCAATGCTCGACCCCATCTCTCCAGGATGCAGTACCCCAATTTTCATCGTTTTACTTCCTATAATCTAAGGGAGGTTTTCTGTCACCAAGTAAGGGTTCATACTTAAAATCAGAACCCCGCGCTTGATGTAACTCTTCTTTAGCTTGATTAATTAACTTGTCATTAAGAAAGAGCTCTTTTCCTGTCTCAAACAATAATTCTTTGGCGAGCACCATACCCCTGTGACCAATGCTCATCCCGCCAGCCGCCACAGCCTGCCAGCTATGACCTGGCGTACCAGGAACCCAAGTGGCAGTTGTGAACCCTGCAGTTGGTACCAGCCAGCTAACGTCCCCGACGTCTGTCGATCCCATACTCTGCCGAAATCTATATGGTTGGATAGTTTCCTGTGAGCCAATCAATCTCGAGCCCTCTATGAAAGAACCAGCAATCGACTCGGCAAATTGCTGTTCTTCTGGCCCATATTTAACACCTCCAAGCGCCCGCAAATTTTTATCAACCACTTTCGATATTGTGTAATTGGGTAAAACCGGAAAATTACCATGCATCACCTCAAATCCAACAGTCGTCTCGGTTCCCATCGCTGCAGCTCTAGCCGCATTAACAACTCTCTCAAATAACTCGATGACTTTGGTTTTCTTTGGATGCCTTACGTAATAATAGACCTGAGCCAACTCAGGGACGATGTTCGGCGCATCGCCTCCTCGGGTGATGACGTAGTGAATGCGGCTCTCCTGTGGGATATGCTCACGCATCAAATTCACCAAATAGTTCATCGCTTCTACCCCATCAAGAGCCGACCTGCCGCGATGGGGAGCTGACGCTGCATGAGCGGCCTTTCCTTTAAAGGTGAAACGGCCCGACTTGTTTGCCGTAGTGGTGTAAGGAGAGGCTGAGTTAACATCCGACGGATGCCAATGGAGTACCAAATCTACGTCGTTAAAAACGCCAGCTCTAGCCAAATACACCTTCCCAGAACCGCCTTCCTCGGCTGGCGTGCCAATAACCTTTACGGTTCCATTAACCCCCGACTCACGCATCCAATCAGATAATCTAGCTCCGGCGGCGGCCGATGCAGCACCAAACAGATGGTGCCCACAAGCATGCCCTGACCCACCACTTTCCAGGGGTTCACGATGGGGCAATGCTTTTTGACTAAGCCCGGGTAAGGCATCGAACTCTGCTAATATTGCTATGGTAGGCGATCCTGATCCTGCTGTAGCAATAAATGCGGTGTCTATGCCATCCACTCCCGCACGAACATTAAAATTTTGATCTAACAGAAAGTCCTGAAGCAGCTTGCTGCTTTTTTTTTCCAGGTATCCAAGCTCAGCATATTTCCAAATCTGATCGGCTATTTGAATAGCCTCAATCTCGTAGGTTTGCTCCAAACCGTTCTTTTCTTTTGCAATTCCCGCGGGGCTATTAACAAAGAAAAAGAAAACAAGACTAAAGCCCAGAACTTTCATTTCTAAGCTGCGCACTCGGCAGCAATACTGCTTATCGCGACTCCTCGCTTACCTTGTCGAACATTATTTCGGTCATGTCCACTGGTCAGGTAAGCGACCGACAGACCGCTTTCCGGATCTACCCACGCGATTTGTCCTCCAGCGCCGTTGTGCCCAAACGCCACAGGAGAATTAGTTTTACCGAATCCTCTAAAATTACGATTCTCGTCACCGCTGATTATTATCCCAAGACCGCGATTAGCAAGCTGACCAAAAAGGGGATCCCTCAACTCGCCAGAACGAACCTTACGAGCGGACCTGAGCGTTTCTTCTGCCCA
>JBJKYX010000012.1:0-47941 GCA_045560825.1 Candidatus Azotimanducaceae bacterium | reverse complement strand
GAGCAAAGCAAGATATCTCTAACCCATTCTTCAACCGTCTCATCGAGTTTTTCCGCTGAAACTACCTCATTAACGAGACCTAGCTCAAAGGCTCTTGTGGCGGACATGTGTCGTCCTGTTAAAAGGTACCCCATTGCCGGCTTTAAGCCCATTTGCCGGGGCAAGCGGTGTACTCCAACGCCTCCAGCTATTAAGCCGCGTCTGGGTTCCGGTAGCCCAAATTCTGAGTTTTCAGAAGCAATGATAATGTCGCAGGCCAGCGCTAACTCCAGGCCACCACCGAGAGCAAAACCGTTAACTTTAGCGATGACTGGCTTTGGAAATTCCCATCGTTGATTCAGAGGAAGTGTACTTTCTTGCAGTCTAGCCCATTCGGTAACTTCCTCATTTGATGCACTAGCTAGAAGTGCCCTGTGCTTGAGGTCCATTCCCGCACAAAAAGCCTTGTCTCCTTCGCCGCTAATGACCGCGAGCCAAATATCTTTATTCTTTTCTACTTCGTCGAAGTGCTGAGATAACGCATACCTTAATTCTGGATTTAATGCGTTCATGGATTCAGGTCGATTAAGCTTGATGTAAGCGACATGTTCTTTTATTTCAAAAATCGTCGTGCTCATGAGGCCACCTTCTGTTAAATCTATTTGTCAGTTCGATCTTGGTCTAGGCTTTCTGAGCTACTTGATAACCGTCTCTCTCAGACAGTCTCTCCCAATAAGGTAGTATTTTTTTGGGAAGCGGTTTACCTAAAAGACGGTCCGCTAACATGATGGTATATCCCATCATGATATCGGCGGCAGAAAACCTGTTTGCTATCAAATATTCTTTATCAGCGACCTCGTCTGCCACTGCGTCTAGGCTAAGCGAGGCTCTGTTTTTCATTTCCTCGACGACTTCTGGTATTTGTCTGTCACCAGGAAATTCTCGTCCATGATTGACGACCTCACCCAAGGGGCGTGAAAAAGTGGCCTCCGCGAACCAAGACCATTGAAGATAGAGAGCGTGTTCCGCTGTGCCAATTTCAGGTTGTAGCTTCCCATTCCCGTATCGATCAACCAGGTATTGGACCATCGCCCCAGACTCGAACATCACTAAATCGCCATCGCTCATTGCTGGGACTTTTCCCACGGGATTGATGCTTCGCCATTCTGGGCTGGCCCTATATTGAGGGTCGAAATTCACAACCTCTATTTCATAAGGAATGGATAACTCTTCACAGGTCCAAATCGCTCTTAATCCTCTGGTACCGGCTACGTGGTAGATTTTGATCATCGCCCCTCCAAATCTTGTTGATCAGCTGATATCCATAATTTACGCTTAGGTTGTGGAAAGGGCCAGCTTTGCTGGATTGGAGATTGCGTGTCGCTTGAACCTGTTGACGTGTTGATAATTGGAGCGGGAGCTTCTGGGTCGGCTATTGCTTGGAGTCTAGTTGAGACTCGGATGAAGATTTTGTGCCTAGAGCAGGGCGACTGGGTAAATCCTCTGGATTATCCGAGCACCGGCCGAGATTGGGAAGCTCGGTCTTTCAAGGACTTCAGTATTAATCCCAACAGAAGAAAATTAAACGCAGACTATCCTATTAACGATAAGAACTCGCCTATCTCAGTCGCAAATTACAATGCTGTAGGTGGTAGCACTATTTTGTACAATGCTCATTATCCCCGCTTCCACCCTTCAGATTTTCGCGTACGCAGTCTAGATGGTGTTGCTGATGATTGGCCAATCGATTATGGAACCCTGGAGCCCTTCTACGATGAGAATGACCGAATGGTCGGTGTGTCTGGCCTGGCCGGTGATACAGCATATCCTCCTAAAGAACCACAGATGCCTCCTGTTCCTCTTGGTTTGTCAGGAAGTACGCTGGCGCGGGGATTTAATTCAATGGGATGGCACTGGTGGCCCTCAGACGCGGCCATAGCAACAGAGGATTATGACGGTCGTGCGAAGTGTATTAATTTGGGCGCCTGTTTGTCGGGTTGTGCGCAGGGCGCTAAAGCGACTCCTGATATTACTTACTGGCCTCACGCGATACGTGCGGGAGTTGAGGTCAGAACGAATGCGCGAGTTCGTGAAATCGGAATAAACGATGATGGTATGGCTAACGGTGCTTACTACTATGACGAACATGGTATTGAGCAGTTCCAACCAGCAGAAGTTGTCATTATGGCTTGCAATGGCGTAGGAACTCCTAGAATTTTGTTGAACTCTGTATCGGATCGTTATCCCGATGGACTGGGAAATAGCTCTGGATTGCTCGGTAAAAATTTTATGTTTCATCCTTATGGTCTTGTTAGAGGAGTATTCGACGAACCCATGGATGGTAACGCTGGCCCTGGAGTTTGTATTTGGAGTCAGGAATTTTATGAAACCGATATGGATAGAGGGTTTGTAAGGGGCTTCACATACGAATGTAATCGTGGAACGGGGCCGGTGAGTACGGCACTGACTGGCATGTTGAGAGGACAGATTCCTGCTGGAGAGGGCTTTCACGACGCGTTTTTAAAATTAGATCGAAGAACGACCGGTATGGTGGGCATTTGTGAGGATTTGCCGGAGGAACATAATCAGGTGACTTTAGATCCTGAGCTAAAAGACAGCCACGGAATACCGGCTCCCAAAATAGACTATACGCTGAGCGAAAACAGCAAGAGGATGCTCGATTTTGTCGTAGAGAGGGGCAGCGAGGTGTTGAAGGCCGCTGGGGCAAAAGAAATTTATTCTGAGACGCCTATCTCTGTAGGTGGGTGGCACCTTATGGGGACTGCTCGTATGGGAACAGATCCGGATCGATCTGTGGTTAACGAGTGGGGTAGGAGCCATGACGTGAAGAACCTATTTGTGGTTGATGGAAGCGTTTTTGTCACTTCTGCAGGTGTTAATCCGACTCGCACTATTCAAGCATTGGCTTTATATGTGGGTGACAGCATTAAAAAACGACTAGCAAATCTGTTTGATTGAGGGGTAGCGATGAGCGACAAGATTATTGCTAGCGAGGGACGTTACTCTTCTGAAGAGGTTGATGTCCTGAAGAGGCTGTTCGATAAGATTATTCCTGCGAGAGCGGATAAACGTTTTCCCTCAGCCGCTGACTCGCAGATATTTGAAGATTTTCTCGCTTCCAGTGAGCGATTTCGTGAACTAATCAGCAAAGCGATCTTGTTGCTTCTAGAGTTAAGTGGCTCGGACTATTGTCAATTGTCCGAGGTTGACGCTGATCGTGTGACCCAACAATTTTATGCCAATAGAACGGGTCCGGTAACAACGTTGTTGAGCTTGCTTACCCAATGTTACTTCAGAGACGATCGCGTTCTCGAAGCCATTGGTCTTGAACCCAGGGCACCTTACCCGGGGGGGTTTGAAGTGGAGAATGGAGACTGGGGGCTACTGGAGCCCGTCAAGAGCAGAGGACCAATTTACCGAGTGGTTTAGAACTAGGATTTTGGAGGTCCCGCTGACGTAAAGCGCGTGCCCGGGGGATCCATGGCCCAGTCTGGACTATTTGACCATTCGTCTTCGAATACTAACTCAGATAGGGGTCTTCTGCGCACAGGACCATGAGAGCCTGCAGGCTTGCCTAGCGTGACCGTACACGAAATAAACACTTCATCAGGGATAGCCAACAATGATTTAAGCTCTTTATCGACTGGCCCATGAAAGCCAGTGATAACGCCCCCATAACCCAGTGCTCTTGCCGCAAGAAGCAAGTTCTGAACCGCAGGATAAACAGAAGCTCCTTCCATTGGACTGGGGTCTCTGTACCGCACTAAACATGGAAGCACGAGACATGGAACACGGTGGAAATTCTCTACATATGACGCCATAGTTCGAGCCATTCTCGACTTGGGAGAATTTGGATCTGAGCCACTACCGCTAGCGTACTTATCGTTAACTACCTTCTGATCCCAGATTTCTTGGGCGGCGCCTCCGATAAGCTTTTTTGCTTGATTGGCTTTTTTTCCTTTCGTTAGCACCATAAAACGAAAGGGCTGTCGATTTGATCCGCTGGGAGCGCGCGTCGCTGACCAAATAATGTCCCTGAGATGAGATGATGAGATCTCATCTTCTGTATAGCGGCGTATCGCTCGGGTTGTTGCTAATCCTTCCAGTAGGCTTACTGGCGATTCTGTTATGGGTTGTTCTAATAGGGTCATCTCGTTTTTACTTTTTTATCTGGGTTAATGAAAAATCTGTCTGTATGGAGCTTCCTCTTTTGCTATTCCGCGATTCGTCCCACAGGCGAAACGACTTCTTTGGTCGTCAGGTGTTTGACAAGAAATTCGATTGAATAGTTGATCTCCTCCTTGGGTACGTCCGGGTGCAAACCTGGATTGGCGTGGATTTTTTTGTTGCCGCTTTGGATCGCATCGAATAATGCGAGATAACCGTTCCGGTCGAATAATTCATCCTCTAGCTGCATTAAGAAAGTGGTCGGGTGGGTAATTTGTTCGGCATCTTTGAGTAATCTTTCTCCGATCATTGAGGCGGCTCCTGAAGAACCACAAAGACCGATAACCGAGGCATTGAACTCAAGTTTAGAGGCCAAGAGCGGAACGCCGAACATTGTCCCCATTGAAAGGCCAAAATAGCCGAGAGTTTCTATTGTTATGTTTTTCTCTGTAAGAATATCTTCTACAGCGATCAGCCAGTCTGAGACCATGTCATCGATAAATGTGGGGCGCTGCATTTCTTGAAAGAAAGCTTCGCGTCCGCCGGGTTCTACTTTTCTTAGACCGTGAACTGGGCCGTCGACTGACAGCACAACGATATTGTGTCGATCAACAAGATGTTTAACAAGATAGGGAATTGGATCCTGGTAACGATCTCCAGATGCTCCATGCCCACATAGGACGACAATATTCGATTCCGAAGAGATTTTGGGAAGCCAGATCGCTCCGGTAACTGGCCGATGCCCGGGATGATTATCAATGACGAAATCAGTAGCGCCAATCTGTCCTTCTGACCATTGAATCGATTCCATAGTCTGTCCAATAGATTTGAATATTGGATAAGCCTATCGGTTTTTCCTCTCTAGACACAAGAGAGATCGTCACTGATACTGTTTTTTAGGGGTTGGTTTGGTGAGTCGGGAGGATTTTATTGGAGAGTAATACTGCATCGGACAAGGCTGATATTGATTCAGAGCCGGAGGATCGATACACCCGTCCCCAGGGGGAAGTCCAGGATCCGCCAAATTCCTTTTTGGGTACCATTAAGTATCTGGGTCCTAGTGTCATAATTTCAGCGACTATCGTCGGCTCGGGGGAGATAATTCTGACAGCTAGCTTGGGAGCGATGGTCGGCTACACCATGCTTTGGTGGGTTTTGATGTCTTGTTGGAGCAAGTCAATCTTGCAGGCCGAATTGGCTAGATATGTCGTTCTGAGTGGTGATACTTATTTGAGAGCGATAAATCGAGTCCCAGGGAAAATTCGTGGTCCTAGAGGGAAGTTCTCCTGGCCGATAATCTTGGGCTTGTTGGCATTCATCCCTGGTCTAACCGGTATGGGAGGGTTAGTTGGTGGCGCCGCTCAGGCAGTAGGCCTGGTTTTTCCTGAATTTGAGCCACTTTGGGTTGTGGGTTTTTTAGCCTTCATTACGGCGCTTTTATTGGGTAGTGGAAGCTATCATCGTCTGGAATCGATTATGCTGGTTTTCGTTTTGACCTTTACGGTTTTAACGGTCCTGAGTCTTATTTTTATGCAGGACACGCAGTACGCGACCACGGTCGAGCAAATTGCATCGGGGTTTACCTTTGAATTTCGTACCGAATACGCTGTATTAGCCCTAGCTGCTTATGGTTACACGGGTGTCAATTCAGGCGAGATTTCCTCTTATACATATTGGTGTATAGAAAAAGGGTATCCGGCTCGAATTGGTCGATACGATGGGTCTGAAGCATGGCGCTCGCGGGCAAGAGGCTGGTTAAAAGTTCTTAGAACAGATGTTTGGATCACAATGGGGTTACTAACCTGCGCGACTATCCCATTTTATTTTTTGGGTGCAGGTGTCTTACACGCAAGCGGTCAGAGACCCGAAGGTAGCGAAGCCATCAGCGCTCTTAGCTATATGTTTACGGAGACCCTTGGGTCTTGGTCTTTATGGCTTTTTGCTTTGGGCGCTTTTTGCATTTTGTATTCGAGTACCGTGGCGGCGGTGGCTGCCGGTGGACGATATATACCAGATTACTTGATGGAGCTGGGCTTTTTATCTCGCGATAGGTTGGATGTTCGAAAGAACATCATAAAATGGTATGGCTTGATTGTGCCCTTTCTCGGTCTAAGTTTGTATGCGGGTTTTCAGAATCCGGTGTTAATGGTCACGATCGCTGCATCCGTTGCGGCAATTATGTTGCCGGTTCAGAGCGGAATAACTATCTATTTGCAGTCAACTAGATTGCCGTCTGAAATGCTGCCAGGAAGAGCTGCGTCGAGCTTTTTGAAGTTTACTTTTTTATTTCATCTCGTAATGGCAGCTCTGGTGATTTACTTTGTGGTTGTTTAGTTAGATCGAAACGCGCGGGATCAGTGTTGAAAAAGAATTACTCAGACAACTCACTACGAGTTAAACTTTTAGAGATTTGACGAACAAGGAGGTTTAGGCATGGCCGAGTCTGCAGCAAAGATAGAAGATATTTCCGAGGAAGAGTGGACAATGCGTGTTGAATTGGCTGCTTGTTATCGTCTCTTTGTGAAATATGGCTGGACAGATATGATATTTACGCATCTGTCTGCGCGGGTGCCGGGCGAGGAAAATTTATACCTAATTAATCCGTACGGCCTCCTGTTCGACGAAATTACGGCTTCCTCTTTGATCAAGGTAGATTTTGATGGCAACGTGATATCTGGAGATTATCCTTATAATGATGCAGGGCATGCAATTCATACTGCTGTGCTCAAATCCCGACCTGATATTAATGTTGTCATGCATAGCCATACCCGGGCGGGCATGGCCGTATCGACTATGAAGTGCGGTCTGTTGCCTCTCACACAACAGGCGAACGAGATCATGGAAAATATTGCCTACCATGATTACGATGTTGCTGTCGGTGCTGAGGAAGAATGCCGACGTATAGGCGGTGATCTCGCCGATAGACATCTGATGATCATGCATAATCATGGCCTTCTTAGTTGCGGTAGAGATCCAGCAGAAGCTTTTTATCTTTTATATACACTAGAAAACGCCTGTAAGGTTCAAGTCGACAGCCTGTCTTCCAATACTGATTTGGTGTACACCAAGGAAGATGCTGCGAAAAAGCTCGGGGCGTATGGGAAAGTGAAACCTGAGTCACCTAGCCGCTCCTCTCGATTAGCTTGGACAGCCCTTATTAGGCAGCTCGACGCGACTGATCCTAGTTATAGAGATTAAGCTAAAAAGCCAGGGTAGGTAAAAAATGCGCTTCACGAATGATCATATCCAGCACTACCAGGAAAATGGCTTTGTGATAGTTGAGAACTTCCTCACCACTGAAGAACTGGCTCGTGCGCACGAAGAAATCCAAAGGATTCTGCCTGGGTGGTTAGAATTTGCTCAGGATCCTGAAGCTCCAAAACCAGAAGACTGGAACCGTCCACCAAAATCTCGCAGGAATACCCGATTTCCTTTCGCTGGGGACCAACTTAATGCGGTGACACTCCACCCTGATTTGAGGAAGTTTGCTGCTTTGAATGCCGGACACGATGACTTGATTTGTGAGCAGGGAGATCTTCATTACAAGTGTTTCGGTCATGCTTCTGATATGGATCAGGTGATGCACTTGGACTATTTGAATCATACTTTGGTTTATCCTCCGAAAGATCCTAAATATTGGCAGACCGCCTATTTGATTTATTATACCGATGTAACTGAAGAGTTAGCACCAACGGCGGTTTGTTCTTGGAAGCACTATCAAGAAGACATCCTCTGGCCGACTGCATATGAAAAAGAACAGCGCTCCGAGCTATACGAGAATGAAGTTCTTGCTATGGTGCCTGCGGGTTCTGTTCTGGCTTACAGTATGAGAACTTTTCATCGCGGTACGGCATTCAAATCAGAAGGAGCACGCATCGGAGAATTTATCACTTATGCTCCCAAGAATTGTCCGTGGTTAGGTATTGTGGGCTGGCCTGAACAAGGCGTGCATAAATCCTTCCGGATCTGGATTGAAAGAGCGTCGGTGGAGGAGCGCGAGATGCTCGGTTTTCCGACCCCCGGTGACTCCTACTGGACAGAAGAGACCTTGGCAGGGGTCGCAGCCAGGTTCCCTGATATGGATATGTCTCCCTACTCTCAATGATTACAAAAGCGAGCTGAGAGTACATTCGCCTGCTCCGATTTGATCCAGGCCTAAAGGTCCTTCCTAGCTTTAGGAATTACCAAGTATCGATGTAGGGTCTCTTTTTCTTTGTTCTAGGTTCGGGTTCCGGAATTCCATTTAGTCCGGCGACGATCCAATCACGAGAGGTTGCCGGGTCTATCACATCTTCGATTCCATAAAACTCGGCAGAGTTGATGGCCTTGGCTCTCTCGTAGGCCTTATCAACCCGTTCTGTGAATACTGCGATTCGCTCTTCGGCAGTGTCCATTTCCTGGAACTCACTTCGGTATGCCAGTTTTACGTTTCCTTCTATCGCC
The DNA here is from genome assembly GCA_045560825.1 of Candidatus Azotimanducaceae bacterium. Taxonomy (GTDB): domain Bacteria; phylum Pseudomonadota; class Gammaproteobacteria; order Pseudomonadales; family Azotimanducaceae; genus UBA4421. The sequence goes on along the minus strand of JBJKYX010000012.1, from coordinate 39,331 downwards.
ATTCCAGCAAACTCTGCTGTGGGCCAGGCTGCAGTAAAGAATGGGACTTTAGAGCTTCCGCCGCACATTGCTTGAACCCCGAGCCCATAGGCCTTTCTGATGATCAGACCGAACATGGGTACTGAAAGATTGGCTCCTGTATTGAACATTCGGGCGCAATGTCTGACTAGTGCCGTTTTCTCAACCTCTGGACCAACCATGATGCCTGGGCAGTCCATAACAGAGATTACGGGAAGATCAAAGGCGTCACATAGCTGAAGGAAACGAGCACCCTTGTCAGCTCCATCAGAATCGATAGCTCCCGCGATGTGATGAGGATTATTGGCAATAATTCCCATGGGTTTTCCTTCGATTCTTATTAACGAGGTCACGATACCAATTCCGAAGTCTTTGCGAATTTCCAGTACCGAATCTTTGTCTGCTAGAGTCTCAATAACGTCTCTGACGTTATATATTTCCTTTCGATTTTCTGGAACGATACTGCGCATTTTTCTCTGATCAGGCGCTTCCCAGTTGGAAGTGGGACCCTGAAAATATGAGATGTACTGCTTGGCGACTTTAGTGGCTTCTATCTCATCTTCGACCAGGATATCTATTACCCCGTTTTCGACTTGTGATTCGGTTGGTGCGACTTCATCTGGGGCGAATATTCCCAATCCTCCAGCCTCAATCATTGCGGGCCCCCCCATCCCGATAATAGAGTTTTTGGTGGCAATGATGACGTCACAGCACGCAAGTAATGCAGTGTTGCCGGCGAAACAGTAGCGAGAATTAACGCCTACAAGCGGTACCAGTCCAGAAAGTTTCGACCACTGAGTAAATGTTTCGACCTCCATGCCGATGCCGCCTGCGCCATCGGTGTCGCCCGGTCGGCCGCCCCCTCCCTCGGAATAGAGAATTACGGGTAGTTTGAATCTTTCAGCTAAGTGAAAGATGCGATCTTGTTTATTGTGATTCCAATGCCCTTGGGTTCCCGCGAGTACCGTGTAGTCATAATGCACCACTGCGCAACGTGACTCTGTTTTTTGGAAAAGTTTGCCGTTTACGTGACCAATGCCCATCACTAGCCCGTCTGCGGGAGTGTTTTCTCTGAGCCACTCCACGGTTCTTCGCTTACGTTGTGCGGCTAACACCATCGAACCATATTCGACGAATGTGCCTTCATCGCATAAATCTTCGATATTCTCTCTGGCGGTTCTTTGATTGTATTGTCGACGTCGTTCTACCGCCTTTGGTCGATTTTCATCATAAAGATGAGCGTGTCGATCAAAGGTTTCCTGAAGGTCGGGACGAATTTCATCTAGATTAATCTGGTCGTCGGCTTCGAAGTTTAATTCTCCGATATCGCCTTCTTCAATAAACACTAAAGGGTGACCTTCAACAATGATTTCATTTTCTGATACTGAAACTGAATTGATGGTTCCGTTTCTATCCGCCTTGATTTGATGCTCCATTTTCATGGCTTCCATTACGATCAGTGGCATACCAATAGCGACTTTATCACCCGCGTCGACTTGTATTTTTATAATGGTTCCTTGAATTGGCGCTGGGATTCCCACCGAACCGTTGGGCCCGGAAAGATCAATTTTTTGCTTTGTTTTCTTTTTATTCTTTCGATCAGCGCCTTTATCATAATCAAACACTGCAAGGGGATCGGAACTATCGACTTGTGCGCCGGCCAGTCCTGATGCCAAAGGATTCAATTGCTCTTTAAGTATATGCCTGGTTTCAAATTCACTATTTTCAATTAGAGAGGGAGCGTTTTCATCGACCCATCGCGTGGTCACCCTGCTTGTCAAAAAGTCATCGTTTTTCAATATGCCCCTTAAAAAAGGAATGTTGGTCGCAAGGCCCTCGATTCGGAATTCTGAAAGAGCTCTTTCGCATTTCTTTGATGCTTCTTTGAAATTCGATCGTGCGGAGTGGACGATTACTTTTGCGAGCAGCGAGTCATAGTTGGTACTGGGGAGAAAACCCGCGTATCCAAAACCATCAGTTCTGACTCCCGGGCCGCTCGGAGGGTCATAGGTAGTCAGTTCGCCAGTGGTAGGTTTTACGGTGCCATCTGGTTCAATTGTCTCCATGTTGATTCGGGCCTGTATCGCGTAGCCTATCGCTTCTGGTGTTCCGTTGAGTTCAAGTGCCTTCAAGGATTTGCCGTTCGCTATTTCTATTTGCGATTGAACTAGATCGACACCAGTGACTTCTTCGGTGACCGTGTGTTCAACCTGTAGACGAGCGTTCGCCTCTATGAAAGCGAACTTTTCTTGCCCCTCGCTTTTTGAATCGACCAAAAACTCAAAGGTTCCTAAACTATAATATCCAACCGATTTAGCGAGTTTTTCTGCCGCTTCCTGTATAGACAATCGAGTTTTTTCTGGCAGATCAAAAGCTGGAGCGATTTCTATGATTTTTTGGTGCCTTCTCTGAACGCTACACTCCCTGTCTCCTATCGCCAGGATATTCCCTTCGCGGTCACCGATAATCTGAATTTCTATGTGTCTAGCATGTTGAATAAGCTCCTCAACATAGAGCTCGTCGTTGCCGAAAGCGTTTTTTGCTTCTGACTGACACCGAAGATACGCTTCTTCTAGTTCTTCAAGCTTTGTGACGATCCGGGTGCCCCTGCCACCGCCTCCAACCAGGGCTTTGATCATAATCGAGGCGTTATCGCCTAGTGACTTGAAAAATTCTTGGCAATCTTCCAAGGAGCTAGCTTTCTCCGTGCCCTGGACAATGGGAATTCCTGCTTCAATTGCTGCCTGCCTTGCTCGAGCTTTGTCCCCGAACAAAGCTAATAGAGACTGACTTGGACCAATAAACTCGATGTTATTCTGCGAGCATTGTTCTGCGAACTCGCTGTTTTCCGACAAAAAACCGTACCCTGGGTGTATCGCATCACAATTAGAGTCTTTGGCGATGGCTATAATATTATCGATGTTCAAATAGGCTTTAGCCCCCATTGCCTCGAGGCAGACGGCCTCATCTGCAATTTTAGTATGCAGGCTTTCATCATCGTCCTCAGAGTAGATGGCCACAGTAGAGATATCTAAATGAGCCGCGGCCCTTGCGATTCTAATTGCGATTTCTCCGCGATTTGCGATCAGTATTTTTTCTATTGTCATCTGGCCGGTTCCTCCCAACTTCTTGCCCAGTAAAGCCTCTGCCATTATGGAGCGCTAGTTTCGGCTGCGCTTTTATATCCGAAATTCAAGTGACGAGCAGAAGAGGCATCCTGCTCTTTTGATGATAGACAATACCTAGCAAAACTATAATCATCAAATCGGTGAGACAGTTGAGGAGGTCTAGGATTGTCGAGTAAGGTTTTTCTATTAGGTTAGTTCTGGAAATTTTGAAGGGCAATTAAAAGAGAGGTTACAAAATGACAGCGATAATCGATGAATCAGGTTTGCCATGCGACGCTTTAGCTCTTTGGACAGAAAACGTGCCTCTTGCAGATGGCTCGGCAATGATAGACCAGCCGATTTTAACGATCCATCGAGCTCCAGAAGATAGATCAAATGGAGCGGCCTGTATTGTGGCACCAGGAGGCGGATACCGAATTCTGGCGTCTGATCATGAGGGTCTGCAGGTTGCGAGATGGCTCAACCGGAAGGGAATAACGTGCTTTGTTTTACGTTACAGAGTTGGTCCGAAATATCACTCCAGCGTGTCGCTTATTGATGGGTTGCGTGCAGTTCGCTATGTGCGCTGTTTTGCTGAAGATTATAAAATTGACTCAGACCGAATAGGAATGCTGGGCTTTTCTGCAGGTGGTCACTTGACCGTCGCTGTAGGGACTGGGTGGGATAGCGGAAAAGAAAGTAGCATTGATCCGATAGAAAAGGTCTCCAGCAGGCCGGATTTCTTAGTTCCGGTCTACGCGGTAACCAACGGTGCGAAGCGAGGACGTAAAGCTGATGAATACACCTCGACTGACGAACAAGTTAATTCTCAGACGCCGCCTACTTTTATAGTACACACTCACGAAGACTCGATTGTTCCTGCTTCGCAATCGACTTTATTTTATGACGCCTTATTGGCCCAAGGTGTACCGGCTGAGCTACACATCTTTAATAAGGGAGAGCACGGATTAGGCATGATGCTCGGTGACCCTGATGTCGCTGAATGGGGCGAATTGCTTCTCAGATGGTTGCGCAGGCAAAAACTTATGACTAGGCAACCAAGAATAAAGGTCTCGGGAAAGGTATTACGTGGCGGTCAACCAATGGGTATGGTGTGGATTACGTTCATTCCAGACGATGTGGACGCGCCCATTGCCAGAACGCGTATACAGTCTGACAGCGGCGGTTCCTTTTCGATTGATACTCCAGAGGGCCCGGTCGCCGGAAGGCATTCAGTTAAGATTTACCACGTTAGCAATCAAGAGACCCATGTCGCGACCGGTGTTTATACCATGGACGATGCACAGGTCTGCGAGACAACGACTAACTTAAAAGGAAATGATTCATTAGTATTTGAGCTTAGTGAAGAAGATTTTAAAACCATTTAGTTGAGAGACCTGGAGAGAGTTATGCCAACGTTCGAGCAGATAATTTATGAAGTTGTTGAGTCGGGTATCGTAAGAGTTGTGTTAAATCGCGCAGAAGCGCGAAACGCACAAGACACGCGTATGCTTTACGAGTTGAATGATGCGCTTGACCTCGCCGCACAAGACGACGAAGTCAAGGTGATCGTTATCGCAGCGAATGGGCCACATTTTTCAGCAGGACACGATTTGAGGGAAAAAGATCCTGTAACCATGCAACAGTCTTTCAAAACTGTCACGACATGGGGAGGTTTTGAGAGAGATGGAGCAGAAGGGCAGTTTGCCAGAGAGCAGGAAATTTACCTCGGCTTCTGCGAACGCTGGCGCAATATTCCCAAACCGACTATGGTCGAGGTGCAAGGCAAAGTGATTGCCGGTGGGGTGATGCTTGTTTGGCCATTTGACATCGTCGTGGCATCGGAAGACGCCACGTTTCAAGATAATACGGTTGCCATGGGAATTTGTGGAGCTGAGTTTTTCAATCATCCGTATGAGTTAGGTGTCAGAAAAGCGAAAGAGATGCTATTTACATCGGATGAGGTCACCGCCCAGGATGCGTATCGATTGGGAGCTGTCAATCACGTGGTGCCTAGGGAACAACTCTCCGATTTCACGATGGGATTAGCTCGAAAAATTTCGCAGAAGAACTTATTCAGTTTAAAGCTAACCAAGATGGCCGTTAACGCAGCAGAAGACAACGCCGGTCGAACTAGCACAAATCAAACTGCTTTTGCTTTGCATCATTTGCTTCATACGCATTTCAAACTGACCTCGGGTATGGGAGTGGATCCGGAATTTATGCGTAACTTTGGCAAGAAGACCAGCTGAAAAAATTATAGAATTTTCTAAGCAGAGTTTTTTGGATCAAACAGCGGATACTCCTTTTCATTCCAAAAAACCTTGCCCGTGGGTCCGCCTGCAGGAAGCGTGGCCAGCATTTTTGCTGTGGAGTAGGTTACTTCCGGTGATTGTAAATCAGGACGGTCTTTCCCCCAAATGCGAGTGTTGGTAGGTCCCGGTATTAACATGTTGATCAGAATGTCTGAGTCTGAGACTTCTCGCGCCGTTACTCTTGACGCGGACCAGATAGCAGATTTTGCGGCGCTGTAAGCAGAGGTCCCAGGTGCGTCGAATTCTGCGTTTCGTGAGACTGTGTTAATGATTCTCCCGTAGGCTTGGTCGCGCATGATTGGGATGACAGCCCTCATACCGTAGATACAACCAAACAAATGCACAGCGATATGATCTTCGAACTTACCCTTGCGGGCATTTTCTAACTTGGGGCCAAAGGCGATTCCAGCGTTGTTGAATAAGACATCTACTCGTCCGGTTTCGGATTGTGTGCCGGTGATGAGTTCTGTTACTTGGGTGGAATCACGCACGTCAACGTTTTTTGTCGAGATGCCTATATCCGACAGGGATGCTAGTGATTTGATATCGATGTCTGCAGCGATTACGTGTGCTTGTTCTTGATGAAACTTCAAGGCCCAGGCTCTGCCAATTCCATTGCCAGCTCCGGTGATTACAATTGTCTTGTTTTTCATATTCATATTTTCAAAATATTAGCTGGACCGTTGTTCCATTAATCTCTGTAAGTGTTGATCTTATCGCTGGTATGATTGGTGTTGCTAGAGATGAGGCCCAGATTTCGTATTGGGCAGTTAATCTTTCAACAACTTCTGAGTGTGCTTCCGCGAGATTGTTTTGCTTGGATGGGTCTGATTTTAGATCGAACAATAGCGTAACCTTTTCTGACGAAAAGGTGTGTGGCCAGCCACCCTTGGGCGGAGTCAGTCTGCCGTCATCACCTAGATCGTCTGCCAAGATTAAGACGATATTTGGTTTCTGAGGGGTGAGAGACTTGTTTGGGCTTGTTTTGTCACACGCGGACATCAAGGCTAGAAAACAGAGAAACAGCGCAAAGGATCTAATGGGGTTTATCAACACTTTTTTCACTCTGTGTCTGGGTAAGCTGAAATTCTCGGAAGGAATTGATGCATAGGTCGGGTCTTTGGAGCACTGATCCATGCCCCACGTTTTCTAAAACTTTCAATGAGGAATTGGTCAGGGTCTTGTGTATTTCTCGAGTCGAAGCAAGGTTTGGATCGTGGTCGCCTGTAACTAATAGAACGGGCATGGACAGTTTTTTTATAGCGGACGGCAAGTCGAAACTTCCTGCCGCGGCTAATGCAGTTGAGACAAGTTCTGGCTGATTGTTAAAGTTATAGTTGGCAGGTTTTTCAAATTTCTTCAGACCTTTTGAGATTTGCTTTTCAACGGCGGCTTTTGCGCCTTCTTTTTGAGCTGTCGGATCAGCTTTCGTTATGCTGGCATCGTGAAGAACTGCATTGTTTACGCGATCCTGGTTTCTAGAGCAATAGGCGATTGCGGCTCGCGAACCCCATGCCATCGACCACACGATTACCTTGTCGATTTGCAGTTGCTCGAGAACGCAATTCGCATCCTTGTTGTATTGCTCGAGAGAGAACAAACTTGGGACGGTATTTTGGTAAATGCTGGATCCTGTTCCCCTGATGTCGAATCGAATAAACCGGTACTCAGTCTTCAGGTCTTCAACGATAAAATCCCACATTCGTAGTGTACAGCTTGCTCCGTTCCATAAAAGAACCGGTGGTAATTCCTTTGGTCCATCATCTTCATAATGAATAATCGATCCGCTTACTTCGATTTCCAATTTGCCCCCTTGTGATCCGAAAACGAATTTTTCACTGTGATACTTTATCTTTAGGTTATCCAGTACAACTCGTCTCTGATCAGAGTTCCCAATTATCCTGAGATTTTCAACTCTTTTTAATTTAAAGAATGTTATAGAAATTGAAAATTGCGTTTAAGATGTTATTTCAACGTGGTTTTACAGCGGGAGTGGTTAAATTGAAAGCATGGCGAATCAATGAGTTGGGGGACCCATGGGAAAGATTGGTGATCGAGGATATAGAGGCGCCCCAGCCCTTCAGGGGTCAGGTTTTGATTGAAGTAGAAGCGACCGATCTGAATTTTGCTGATATTTTGCAATGTCAGGGTCGTTATCAGGTTAAGTTAACGCCACCCTTTTCTCCTGGCATGAACGCAGCTGGGACTATTTTAGCTGTGGGAGAGGGCGTCGAGCTGCAGGTTGGTCAACGCGTGGTAGGGCCAACCATGGGTGGTTATGGGGGATATGCTGCCCAATCCGTGTTGTTAGCTGAACAGTGTCAGGTATTACCGGATACCATAAGTTCAAAGTCGGCGTCAGCCATTCACGTAACTTACGGGACGGCCTGGTTTGCACTGCATCAACGGGGGAAGCTTCAGCCTGGAGAGACTGTATTGGTTTTAGCAGGAGCCGGCGGCGTAGGCTCGGCGGCCATACAATTGGCGAAGGCACATGGTTGTTGGGTAACCGCAGCGGCGGGTGGCACTGATAAAACCGAACTCTGTGAACGGCTGGGCGCAGACGAGGTGATCGATTACAACGCCGAGGATCTGTATGACAGATCCATGAGTCTGACCTCGGGTCGAGGTTATGATGTGGTCTATGATCCTGTCGGAGGCGATTTTTTTGATGTTGCGCGACGTTTGGTTGCCTGGGAAGGCCGACTACTGGTGATTGGGTTTGCGAGTGACAGGATACCTCAAGCGCCCGCGAATCATATTCTGATGAAAAACTATTCTGTCGTTGGGGTTCATATGGGTGCTTATCGAAAACAGGACCCTACACCTTTTGATCGTTGCTATAACGAGCTATATGGAATGTTAGAGAAGGGCAAAATAGACCCTTGGATCGATTCAGTAGTCGGTTTTGAGGAATTGCCTGAGGCGTTGTTGAGTCTAGCAAACAGAGAAACAAAGGGTCGACTTGTGTTTGAGCCTTAGCATCTGACGTGGACTGCGTTAAATCCAGCAGCACGAGTTTATCAATGGCGATGTAAATGAATATGCTATTTAGAGGGCGAGGTCAGCAAAATGAATAATCATCAGTGGGTATTGGCGCGAACACCGTTAGAAGGATGGCCCCACTCAGACGACTTTAATTGGTTGAGCGGTCAGATGCCTGAGATTGGAGCTAATCAAATGCTAACCAGGACGATTTATTTATCGCTTGATCCATACCAATGGGGTAGAAGACGAAGCGGTACGGAATCACCAGGCGACGTCTGTCATGGAAGAACTGTTTCTCAAGTCGTACAGAGTAATTTGGAGGGCTATAGTGAGGGGGACTTTGTCTTCAACACCAATGGCTGGCAAGAATATGGTTTAACAGGTGAGGGTGTCTCTCATTTTGGTTACATGTTTCCGCGTAAGCTGGATTCATCTAGATCACCCATTTCCGCTGCGATTGGCGTTATGGGCATGCTCGGGCTTACCGCATATTCTGGCTTGATGATTCAATGTCAACCCAAAGCGGGTGAGACGATTGTTGTGTCTGCTGCGTCTGGCGGAGTAGGTCAGGTAGCTTGTCAGCTTGCTAAGATAGCCGGATCCAGGGTTGTTGGAATCGCTGGTAGTGCGCAGAAATTGGATTATTTGCGCAATGAGGTTGGCGTGGATGAATGTGTCTCGCATTTGAGCGAATCTTTCAAAGAAGAGCTCCGAGAACTGTGTCCGAACGGCTGCGATGTCTACTTCGAAAATGTAGGCGGTAAAGTTTATGAAGCAGTACTCCCGTTGCTAAATGAGGGCTCGAGAATCACTGTGTGCGGTATGATTTCCCAGTATGGTAATACCGATGGCTTGGACCCAAGACAGGCTTGGAATGCCCTAGGTGAGCCTACTTTTTCAAAGAAGAACGTTCTGGTCCATGATCTCTTTGTCGGTAATTTTGTGGAGCAATATCAGGACGAATTCCTATCAAAAATGGCAGATTACGTGAGTTCGGGACGCGTAACCTACAAGGAAGATCGATGGGAAGGACTTGAGTCAGCGCCTGAGGCCTTTGCTGCGATGTTAACCGGCGGAAACTTTGGTAAAACGATAGTCTCGGTTTCAGAGGATCTTAGTCGGGTTCAGTAACAAAAAAGGCCGTACGAGACGGCCTTTATGCTAATTTGTAGGATCACCTACGAGAGTTGACCCTCAAAATTTGCAATAGATATCACTGATCACCTCCTTGTATGTTATACGAATACTCTGGATTATGGATGTAAGCGTCGGGAAATCAACAAAAAAATCTAATGATTAACTACCTGATTTCAGATTTTTCAAAAGATCCCAGTCCGGGTGTCCCTTCTTTTTTGAGCCGATAGGTATGACAACGACCTTCGTAGCTCCTAGATCGAATTGTTTTTTAATGCGACCGATTACTTGGTCAACTGAGCCCCAACAAACGACTGAGTCAATTAAGTCGTCGCTGCCTCCTTCGCTGAAGTCTGAGTCTGTAAACCCGAATTGCTTCCACGCTCTTTGGTAATAATCGAGGTTGACGTAATAGGCGACAGCCTTACGAGCTGTGGCCCTTGCAGAAGTGGGATCTTCATCGAGTAGACAGAATAGCATCGTATTTAACGCTTTGGCTTCACCTAGAATGTTTCTGGCGAAACTCACGTGTTCCTCGGGCATCAGGTAAGTATTCGCGCCATCGGCTTTCTCGGAAGCGATCTCTAGCATTTTTGGACCATGTGCTGCTACATGGATAGGAGCCTCAATTTGCGTGCAGGTGAGTTTGACCTGCTTCATATCGTCTAGGTAACTGCTGAGCTTGCCCAGTGGTTTTTCCCATTGATGGCCTCTAGCCTGATTGAGACCGGCATTGCTCACGCCCAGACCCAATAAAAAACGTCCGCCGGATAGTTCACTAAGAGAGCTTGCCGAAGAAATTGTAGCGGTAGCATCTCGTGCATAGATATTAGCGATCCCAGTGGCTAGCGTCAGAGTCTTTGTCTGCGAAAGTAAAAATCCAGCAGTGGCGAAGGGATCCCTAGTGAAAAGTTCAGGAAGCCAAAGTGAGTCGAATCCAATCTGCTCTATAGAGTTAGCGTACTCGCATAGCTGGTCAGCTGAAAGTCGGTCGGTATTAAATAGTATTCCAATCTTCAAATTTGTTCCTTTTGATACTCTGGAAAAGAATGAGACTTTTAGTTTGAGTCCTCAAGGAGCTGTCTTCCATGAGCTGTTGCAAGTCTTTCCCAGGATAGTTGAGCATGGTTGCAACCAGCTGAAACGTCCCGAAATATGCGTTGCATTGTGTTTTGCTGATGTAGTGCACTTCCGCCGGATGACTCGAATAATCGTCTGGTCGCGGCATTGCAGAGCCTGGCCGCAAAGGCAGTATCTCGTGATATTTTGGAGCTATTTCGCTTATTCGGAGTAGGACTAGTATCCAATAGTTCAGCGGCAGCTATTACTATGCTTCTTGCTGCATCAACCTCTGCACTTGCTTCGGCAAGTTTCAGAAACAAAGAATCGATACTAAGGAGAGGGTCTTTCTCTATCTGGCTTTGTTTTTTCTTTAACGTGGACGCAAAGGTGTTGACTGCTGCCTGAGCACCTCCAATCACAGGGCCGACAATCACTAGTGTCAGCAAAGCAGCGAGAGGATTTATTGCTATAGAGAAGGGCAATATCCGTTCAGCCGGAATCGTTTTTTCTTTGACCTCTGCGTCCTTTGAGCCTGTTCCTTTGAGCCCCATTACATCCCAGGAATCTTCCAGTATTTGGTATTCAGATTTGTGAAGCAGCGCGAGGACGGGTTCATCCTCTTTCTGCCGACACCCCAAGAGTAACCAGTCTGCGTGGTCGCAGCCTGAGTTGAAGGTCCAGTGTCCATTTATTGTGGCTGTCTCCGCATTACTAGAATAACTGCACGTTCCTTGCGGGTTAAGCGACGCTGAGATTAGCGTTTTTTTGTTGTCCCATACTTCTGATTGAACTGTCTTCGGATAGAGCCCAATGAGGTAGTTGTGCATTCCCCAGACGAAATTGCACCAGCCTGCGGACATACATCCTTCCCCCAGTGTTCCACAAACTTCGATGAATTCTCTGATTGAATAATTGGAATCCGGTCTTAACATTTGGGGGCAGTTCGGATTGCTGCATTGCCTTGACTACTTCGTCATGCAGTCTTCCCATGCTTTCATTTTCTTCGACGAAAGCATTAGCGTGTTCGGATACTTTTTTGGCTGCTGCGAGTATAGACATGCTGACTCTTAGAGCTGATTATCCTTTTTATACTTCCGCCACTTTTCAAAGGATCGGCTGATACCTTCGAAGCGCTTGTCTACCGCTTCCTCTAACTCGGGGTGAGTAAAGATATACGCTTCGTTTTCGACAATAGCATGAACTACCATTTCTCCGACGATGTTGGGGTTCAGCGCGCTTTCTTTAATCGATTTTGCATTTTTGCCTAAATTAAATTTTGAGGCGTCGCCTTCTCCTTTTAAGGAGCCAGGGCGGTTCCTGTCTGACTCAAATATGTTGGTATCTACTATGCCAGGACACAGGACCGACACTCCTATGTCGTCTTGTTCTAGATCTAGTCTCAAAGTTTCGGAGATGCCGACTACCGCGTATTTAGAAGCCGTGTATATACCGATTTTAGGTAGTGCAATCTGGCCAGCCATAGAGGCCGTATTGACAATGTGGCCACCTTCTCCGTGCGCTTTTAAAAGCGGTAAGAAAGCCTGGAGACCGTTTACGACTCCGTCTAGGTTGACACCTAATGTCCAATCCCAGTCTTTGTAATCCATTTCGTCGAGTGAACCACGTACAGCTACGCCCGCGTTATTGGCTAGAACGTGGACCTTGCCAAACCGCTCTAATGTGCTCTCTGCTGCTTTTTCCATTGCCTCTCTGGAGGTCACGTCCAGTTGTAAGCACAGAGCTTCTCTGTTACTTGATGAGAATTCCTTCTCTACACGTTCGAGGGCGTTCTGTTCTATATCGGTGAGCACTACTTTCATTCCGGCAGCGGAAAAAGAACGCGCCATGGCTAAGCCCATTCCGCTAGCTGCCCCGGTGATGAATGCGACTTTTCCAGTTAAGTCTTTCATTTTGTCCTTTGTTATGTATCCGAGAGCTTCGAGTTATCTCCCGCCTGTTTCCTAACCAGAAATATTGTGCCTTAATGATGCTTTGTTTTAGTGGGGGAGTGCAAATGCGTTTTATCTTTTTGATGACAGGCTTAGGTATGGTGTTGTCTTCTTTAGCGTCAACACAGACCGAGAAAGATTGTCGGGATCTGTATCGCTTAACTGATTTGGCTTATGCAGTAGAGACAGGACGAGTGATCCCCAAGAGCGAATCCTTACCTGCGCACTGCAAAGTTAGGGCGGTGATCAATCGGGCGATTCAGGTGGAAGTCACGATGCCAGTGGAAAATTGGAATGGCCGGATGATGTTTTCTACTGTGGGAGGCGGCGCCGGTAGTATCGGAGACATAACTAGCCTTCTGGCCAGAGGGTTTGCAATGGCCTCGACCGATACTGGGCATGAGGGTATGAGTTTCGATTATGCGTATCAGCCGGAAGCATTGCTGGACTATGCTTATCGAGGTGTGCATTTAGCAACCCAATTCGCAAAAGCGGCAATCGAAAGTTACTACGACAGAGGCATAGACTATTCATACTTAAAGGGTTGCTCTAACGGAGGTCGAGCTGCTTTGTTGGAAGCGACCCGATTTCCAAACGATTATGACGGGATTATTGCAGGTGCTCCTGTTTTTCGTTTTCAGGAGTTTATGCCTTGGGCGATAGCAGCTGCTAAAAAACAATCTGATGGGCCTTTGACGGAGGCTTCTTTGAAGCTATTGGATAGCAACTCCAGTAGTGCCTGCGATTTGCTCGATGGCGTAAAAGACGGTGTGATTAACGATCCAAGGTTGTGCAGCTTGGATTTGCTCGATTTGAATAAATTAGCTTGCCAAGGTAAGGCTGGTGATGATTGTTTAACGCCTGGTCAGATAGAGACGGCTGAGCATTTATATAAGGGACTCGAGGATTCCGAGGGTAACCTCGTGTCGCCGGGTGTGATGCCCGGAGCCGAATCGGCGGGTGACTGGGCTATGTGGATGTTCCCCAACGCCATGCTAGGTGATGGTGCTCAATCTCTAAATGAGAGTTTAAGCTCGTTCTTGGCCATACTTATGAGACGGCTGGTTGATTTTGACATTGAAAAATTCGACCCAGCCAATGATCACGGCCAGCTTGAGGAAATCAGCTTTATGGACGTTGACACCGCAGACTTGAGTGAATTCAAAGCTCGCGGCGGCAAGATCTTAATGTACCAAGGTTGGAACGATTTCCCTTTGCGTCCAGGTCGAGCGTTTGATTATCTGGCCGAAGTCGAAAAAGTTAATGGCGGGAAAAAAGAAACTCGTGACTTTTTTAGGATGTTTATGGTGCCCGGAATGGTTCATTGCGCATTAGGGCCAGGGGCATGGATGGCTGACTATGTAAATCCGATCGTGGAGTGGACCGAGAAGAATATCAAGCCGGAGGTCATCCCAGCTAGCACCGCGACTGCGTCTGGTGGCTTCACGAGACCTTTATGCGTCTATCCGAAGCTAGCCAGATATAAAGGAAAAGGAGATCCTGATGAAGCGAGCTCCTACCGCTGTTCAGTAAAGTAAATCGCGCCTTTTCCTGGTCAGAGGAGAGATGATAGCTCAAGATGGATTTAGGAGAACTCGTTACGCGATAAATTGCATGTGTTTTATCGCTGCCTTTTATTTGGTATTTGCCAGCGGAGAGAGGCAACTCAACTAATCGAATAAAAGTTCGTAAATTATAAACGTTAAAGGAGGAAGTCATGCCAAGGTACATGATCGAAAGGGATATACCCGAAATTGGATCGTCAGATAGAGAAGCTCTTAGAGCCGCCTCGGCGCAATCAAATGGCGTGTTATCTGCCATGCAAGCCGAGAATAAACACATACAATGGGAGCAGTCTTATGTTGTTGCTGATAAAACCTTTTGTATTTACATAGCTGGCAGTGAGTCGCTCATTCAAGAGCATGCTGAGCGAAGTGGCTTTCCCGCATCACAGGTGACCGAAATCACTAAAATGATTGATCCGATTACAGCTGAGGGTTAGCGAAGCGCAAAGTCGTTTTCGCCAGACTGATCTGTGCCCCTGACCAAAAAGACCGGTCTTTTTGTGTCTTGGGGGCTTTTGTTGAGATCTCGGCGGTAAACAGAGGAAGTGGGCATATAACGAAGGGTCATGCCTCTTCTGGATTGGTTTGATCGATTAGCTTCTGAAGCATGCATCAAGAATACATCGTGTAGTGAAATTTGACCTGCTTTGAGTTCGATAGACTCAGCTTTTGATTCATCGATATGGTGATTATCTAATTCTAGAGGAAGAGCGACATCGCTTGCGTGGTTTATGTGGTGGCTCTCAAGGATCTTGGTTTTGTGACTGCCTGGAAGAAATCTGAGACAACCATTACTGGTAGTTGCATCGTCTAACGCTATCCAGACCGTGCAGGTTGCTAGCGGGGTGATAGGCCAGTATTCGCCGTCCTGATGCCAGGGAGTGCGTGTTCCGATTTTGGCGGGCTTGGCAAAAAAACTTGAATTCCAGAGCGCGATATCGGGACCAATTAGTTGGCTGACCATGTCGAGTATGTTTTGATCTCTTGCGTAGTTCAAAAAGCTCAAATCTTCAATGAGTAGCGCGCCGCAATAATCTGAAAATTGCGGAGACTTTTCGATCAAGCGCTGATGAGCAATTTTTATGTCTTCGATGGTGTCAGCCGACAAGCGATAATCAGGTATGACGTAGCCTTGCTCGTGGTACTGATAAATTTGGTTTGGAGATAACATTTGAGCAGTTTGCCGTATTTATTTAGGGTTGCGCAAACAACATAAACCAGTGAGTATTCTACGGGCATAGGAAAGGGATACTCTGAAGTGAGCGAGCAACAAGAAAAGCCGGACGACCAATCGCCTAAAGTCGGTGGTGCATACGCTCATTATGTGCTGTTTGTGCTAATCATCGTCTATGTATTTAATTTTATTGATCGACAGATATTGTCAATTCTGAGTCAGGATATTCAGAGCGATCTGGGAATAACTGATGCGGAAATGGGCTTTCTTTACGGCACTGTGTTTGCAGTTTTTTATGCGGTGTTTGGTATTCCCTTGGCTCGATTTGCAGACGTTTGGGTACGACGAAGTTTAATTTCTATCGGTCTGATGTTTTGGAGTGCGATGACCGCCCTGTCAGGATTTGCAAAATCCTTTGCGATGCTGGCGACCTTTCGAATAGGTGTGGGTATAGGCGAAGCGAGTGCATCACCAGCTGCCTATTCTATGCTGTCCGATTATTACTCACCCAAGGTAAGGGCGACCGTTATCGCCATATATTCCTCAGGTGTTTATATAGGTGGAGGTATTGGGCTGTTTCTAGGTGGTTTCATCATGGAAACCTGGAACGACTCATTTCCTGTGGGCGACGCGCCTTTAGGGTTGAAGGGCTGGCAGGCAGCATTTTTAGCGGTGGGTATCCCTGGAATTTTGATGGCTCTTTGGGTCCGTACTTTGAAAGAGCCTGTCAGGGGAATCAGCGAAGGGCTTGTTACGGAAAAACATCCGAAGCCATTGTCTGTTTTGATGACGGAAACCGCAGCCATGATGCCGATATTTAATTTGATCGGATTGAAGCGAGACGGCGCATCGATTCCTGTTAATCTTCTTGCTGCCGCAGTCATATTTCTCGTCAGTTGGGGCTTGGTTATTTTGACTGACAATGTGCCCCAGTGGTTGGCTTTGGGGGTAGGGGTCTATGTCGTTTTTTCTTGGGCACAGTCACTAAAGGCTCGAGATCCTGCTACCTATCATATGATTTTTAAATCAAAGGCGATGGTCTACACGATGATCGCGTTTCCTTCAATATCCTTTGTGACATACGGGGTGGGATTCTGGACTGCGCCACTATTGCTTAGGGTACACGATGTCACGGCGACTGAAGTCGGTATGTATATTGGTTTAGGTAGCGCATTGGGAGGGCTATTGGGTGTGACCTTCGGTGGCATTTTGGGTGACTGGCTTAAACAGAAACATCCAGCCGGGAGGCTTCTAGTGGGCTTGGTGGCTGTTGTTGGGACTGCGCCCCTGGTAATTTGGATGATCTACACAGAAAGCCTGATGATGGCTTTTGTCCTCAATTTTGCGCACCACTTATTCAGCGCGTGTTGGCCAGGAATTCCGCCCTCAACCGCAACAGACCTAGTTATGCCTCGAATGAGAGCAGTAGCAGGCGCATACTATATATTGATCAACACGATGATTGGTCTGGCAATGGGACCCTACGTAATGGGGCAACTTTCAGATGTCTACGCGGCTGGAGGAATGGAGTCTGCTGAAGCACTTCGCAGTGCGATTTTGACTTCGATGTCGATTTTTTCACTAACCCTCGTGTTTTTGTTCCTGGCTTGGAAGAACTTGCCGAAGGATGAATCCACTAGGCTTGAGCGCGCGCGAGAGCATGGTGAAGATGTTGGCGAAATGACTTAAGACAGTCTCGACGAATAGTTGTCGAGACTGCCGATCGTTTAATTGTCCTGCAGATACCAGCGAGTTCCGCAAATGTCGACTCGATCTTCACTCACGAAGCAGTCCCGATTCTCTGCTTCACCTAAAATATGATCTCTGTTGGCAACGGCAATGTCGAGCCCTCCCAATCCAGGCCCTCTGCCGTCCTCAGCTTCGACAAACCGAACGGTGGCGTTGTTAAAGTCCATACTAAATTCGGCTCCATTCCTCTCAATGTTGAGTCCAGCGACTTTTCCCCAAAGCTCGGCGAGTTCGAGAGGATCTGCACTTTGAAGTTCAACGCCTAGATAGTCGACCGTAATATCTTGTTTGACTTTGTCTTCCCAGCCTAGCCCGCCCACCGGATGCCAGTGCCCTTGAAAATCGTTATGTGAGTCCGATTCGATTTCGAAGAACGCGGCCTTCAAGTCTCCAGGATGCAATTGGCAAAGGTTCCAGTCCTCTCTGATTGTCTCATGGGCAACACGTACTCCATTATCTAGAGCATTTTGTCGCACCTGTTGTTGACTCTCTAGACTATCTGCCTGTGTGATAACCATGTAGCCGCCATCGCCGTTTCGACGGTCGAGGTATCTTCCGCCGGCAGTATTTTCCTCGATCGGTGCTACGACTTCTAGAAAGTTTCTGCCGATTGGCATGAGCGTATTTTCCAACCCAAAAACACCGACGCCAGGATCAACGAAGCATCGATTAATTCCTAGAATGGCCGTTAAGTCTTGGATTACAGGCTCAAGTTTTCGCGCGACAAGACAGATTTGTCTCAACTGTATAGTCATTTCCCCTCCCATAAAGAAATATAATTAACGTCCAGAGTCTGCCACAACAAAGCTCAAATCAGAATTCTCATCAGGCCTTATCAAAGAACAGTATGCTCTAGGGTATGGAGCTATTTTTTTTGAGAGGAGGTAATTCCACAAAGTTACCTTGTCGTTTTTCTGAGTTTGCTTGCATAGCCTCTTGCATTTCTGGGATTTGTAACATCGAAGCATTCCAGATGGCAATATAGTCCAAAGAGTCTGAGGTTGAGTGGTCATGAGAATAGGTAATCATCCGTTTGCACCCGTATACGGCCAGTGGTGGTTTAGATGCAATTTCTTTGGCGATGCGCATTACATCCTCAATCATCGATGTTTGATCCGGGTAGACCTGATTTATTAGACCTATCTCCTTGGCTTCCTTGGCCATCATATTCCTGCCGGTATAGGCGAGTTCTCGAACCATTCCCTCTGGAATTTGTCTGACCAGCCTTGGGAATGTTCCGACGTCGGCTGTCATGCCGATATTGACTTCAAAGATGGTGAAAAATGCGTCTTCGGATGCATATCGCATGTCGCAAGATGTGATCATATCGAGGCCGCCTCCAATGCATCCGCCCTGTATCGCAGCGAGGACAGGAATTCGACAATTTTCGATGGAATTGAAGGTATGTTGGGTATTGAGAGCGCTTCGATAAAAGCTAGCACCATGACGAATTTTCATTTCGCGGGCTTCTTTGTCAGTTTTCGGTTCCTTTGAGGAGAATGCAGCAAGGTCCATCCCTGCCGAAAAATGCGGTCCTGTTGAGGAAATAACAATAGCTCGAGCCTTTACGTTTTCATCGATGTCTTCGATGATCTCTGGCAGTTCGCGCCAAAAAGCAGGATTCATGCTGTTTCTTTTTTCGGGTCTGTTTAATTTGATGTGAGCGACACTGTCTTCTATGGTGACCTCAAAGCATTCGTAGTTCATTTGTGTAGCCTTCAAAAAAAGAAACAAGACTAACCTGTTACTCGAAGGCGTGCGAGAGGAATCAAAAAGTGGATTCTTATACAATTTTATCAATTTGAATCAGTAGGGAAGCGGAGAAACGTGATGTTCAAAAATCGAAGGATTGCTCGAAAGCTTGCCGTTTTATTTTGGTTAATATCTGGTTCATCTGTCTTTGGGAGTGATATAGATACGGCGGCCACCGCGGTTGATTATGATTCGATATTACAAGAAGCATTGGACAAAATTCACGATGATTATGTTGATCACTTTGCTTTCAGGGAGCAGGTGAGCAGGAAGGGTCTGAACGTGGTCGGGGACTACGACCCGAGCCGAGTTAATGCTCCATGGATTCTATTGAGCTCAGATGGTAGAGAACCTTCTGACAAGGAAATGCAGCAGTACGCGAAAGATAAACTCAAGCAAACTGAAGACCTCAAGAAATATCCGGAAAGATCTCCTCTAGGCGTTAAGACCATGGTGCAGCCCGATAGTTTAGAGTTAATCGAGGATCAAAAGGAGCGTTGGCTGTTTTTGTTTACGCCAACGGGAGAGGATCAAAAAATGATGCGCAAGATGAAAGGCCAATTAGCGATCAATAAGCAGGGAAATTATCTGGAGTGGATGGATGTCCGAACCCAAAAACCTTTTAAAGCAAATTTCGTTACAAAAATGAAGGAATTTATTATGCACTACGAATTTCGGCCCGCGATCGATGGCCGAACAGTCCCAACTGATTTTGAATTTCGTATACATATAGCGGTTGGCGGTATAGATGTGGCTGATGAACACCTATTTGCAAATTACAGTGAATATCGATTGATCGGTGATTAGAAGTTGTCTGACTCATTGGTAGTAGGGATTTTGCGTGTTGGCTGTGAGTCAAAGTCGTCCTTTATAGAGTTGAGCTCTGGCAACCAAAGACGAATTGCAATCAGGCTTAGGCCTACAAGAGTGCCGGACAGCATGATTGCTGAAGCGATTCCATAATTTTCCGCGAGTGAACTGATAGGTATGAGCCCGATTGGCATAAAACTGTGAGTCATCATCATAATGGACATTACCCGGCCGCGAATATGATCGGGGACTAAGAGCTGTGTCAGTCCCATGTTTAAGGAACCTATGATTGCTCCGAAAAGTCCTGTCAAAGATATCAGGATCAGTGAAGTCTCAATAGTCCGCGCGGTGGAAAACAGGCAAATGGAAATAGCCCAAAGGTAGCCTGCCCTGAACATCAGCTTGCCTTTTTCTTTAATATTTCCAAGCCTGGCCAAGATAAGTGAACCAACCAGCGCACCGATACCGGTAGCAGATAATAGAAGGCTGAGAGTTGAGGCGTTACCAGCTAATGCTTCGTGATTAAAGACAGGGGCGAGAAAGGTGACAGAGAATCCAAAGGTCAGTGGTACAAATCCAAGCACAAGAAGACCTAGCAAGAGCTTTTCTTGTTTAAGAAATTCGAAGGCTTCAATGGTATCTTTTATCGGACTTTTGCTCTCCTGGTGAGGTTTGCCTTGATAGTCCATAAGCACCGTCATGACTACTGAGACTGCGTATAAAGCGGCGACCACAAAAAAGACAATGCCAACTCCTTCATGGGAGGAGGTGTCGCCTCCTGAAGCCAGTCTAATGACTAACCCCGCTAGGGCTGGGCCTGCAATCCGTGAGAGGTTGAAGGTGGCGCTTTGCAAGGCCGTGGCGTTTACGATGTGGGATTTTCCTACAATTTCCGGGGTCGCCGACGCTCGTGCCGGCATGCTCAAGGCTAAGACTGTGCCGTTAAAGAGCCCAAAATAAATGAAGTGGGCGAACGTGATTTGTCCTTGATACACAATCCATGCGAAGGCGATAGTCGCGATGGTATTGAGTGAACCAGAAATGATGATGATTGGTTTCTTTTTTAGTCGATCAGCGATAACACCGCCCAGGAGCGAAAAAAATAGGGAAGGAGCCATGAAAGACAGCATTACCCAGGTAAGATCCATAGCTGAACCGGTGATGTCATATATCAGCCATCCTCGAGCCATGATCTGCATGTTCATAGCGAATAAACCGGCAATGCCGCTAAACCAAATTAAGCGAAAGTCCCTGAAGAATAAGGATGCGAACATTCCACTTATTGAGCTTCTTCCGGAGCCTTCTCGATCGCCGTTAACGCTAAGGTTCACTAACAATATCCAATCTTATTTCGTCTCGAATGAATGAGGCGTAGATGCGTTTCGATGATTTGGTCGCAGCAGGCCCTACTCTCTCCCAAATCCCATGATGTACTATCAAGGTGCTAACGAAAAGTAAAAAGCTGCGATAGGAGCTTGTCTTTGCCTGGTTTTTGCCTAAGCTAAATTGGAAAAGCGAAAGAAATTGAATTGATGGGAGGTGGCCGTGAGCTTTGAAAACATTTTGTACGAAGTGGAAGACGGGATTTTGACGATTACTTTGAATCGACCCGAAATTCTAAATGCGTTTAGCGGGGGTATGCTGCGCGATATTACTGAGGCTTTTGATAGAGCCGATTCAGATGATAGTGTCCATGCAGTGATTATAACTGGTGCTGGCAGAGGGTTTTGTGCAGGTCAGGATTTGTCAAAGGGAGATTCAACCTGGGAAGGGCATGAAGAAGCGCTTGAGGGGAAAGAGGTGGGAGACGGCGGGGGTGAACTGTCTCGTCGGCTTTTTCGTAGTCTAAAGCCGGTTATTGTTGCCTTTAATGGACCAGCTGTCGGAGTTGGGATGACCTTTACTTTGGCCGCGGACGTCAGGATTGCGGTTAAAGAGGCAAAAATGGGCTTCGTTTTTTCAGCTAGAGGTATCGTGCCAGAGGGTTGCTCCTCATGGTTCTTGCCAAGGTTGGTCGGAATTAGCAAGGCTTTGGAGTGGTGTTATTCAGCACGCATTTTTAGGGCTGAGGAGGCTTTAGAAGCAGGTCTTATCCGAAGCGTGCATGAAAAAGAAGACTTGTTGCCCGCAGCTCGAGCTTTAGCTCAGGAATTTGTTCAGGGTAGTTCCAAAGTTTCTAATGCGGTCCTTCGACACATGATGTGGCGAATGCTTGGGGCGCCCGATCCGATTAACGCACATTGGGTAGATACGGCCGGCATAAACGCTTTAGCGACTTCGCCTGATGCAAAGGAGGGTATCAACGCGTTTCTAGAGAAAAGAGCGCCAGATTTTCCAGGTAAAGTGAGTACTGATTTGCCTGAATTTTTCCCTTGGTGGGAGGAACCAAAGTTCTCTGACGGAAAGCTGTGAGCTCGATGTGAAAGATTATTTGCTGTCCGGTCTCAAGGTGGTCGATTGCGCTACGGTAATCGCGGCACCAGCTGCAGCTATGATGCTGGCCGATTTTGGGGCTGATGTAATCAAGATTGAGCAGCCAGGCGAGGGCGATATGCTAAGGATGTTGGCCGGTATTAGTGGATTTGAAACCGAATCTAACTGGTTCTGGGAATTGGACGGCCGCAACAAAAGAAGTATCGCTCTGGATCTCAAGTCAGAACAAGGGATGGAAGTGCTTCACAAGCTCGTGGAGGAATGTGATGTGTTTATCACCAACCAACCCTACGGTGTTAGAGAGAGTCTTGGGTTAACCTATGAGGCGTTGCGAGCACTCAATGATTCCATGATTTATGCGTCTCTTACTGCTTATGGTGAAAAAGGACCGGAGAGAGATAGAAAGGGATTCGACCAATTAGCCTATTGGGCTCGCAGTGGGTTGATGGATTTGATGAGAGCCCCAGATACCCGGCCAACTCAGGGGCTCCCCGGTATGGGGGATCATCCTACCGGAGTGGCGCTTTATGGCGGAATCATGACAGCGCTGCTGCATCGCGAACGGACGGGTGAAGGAGGTATGGTGCATACCTCGTTGTTGGCCAATGGGCTCTGGTCAGTTTCCGGTATAGCACAGGGTGTTATGGCTGGCGGAGATTCCGTTAATTTTCGAAGTCGCAGTAAGGACTATTCGGCGATGATGTGTCCTTACCAAACCAGGGATGAGCGTTGGTTGCAATTCAATATGATTCGAAATGAAGAGTTGTTGTCGATTTTGTTGACGGCTTTGGATGCTCTTGATTTGCTAGCTGATGAGCGCTTCTCCACTCCCGAGCTAATGTTTGAAAACCGCGCACTGCTTAGCGAGGCAATTCAAAATATCATCATCTCTAAGGACGCAAGTGACTGGTTGGATCTTTTCGAGGAATTTGAATTGCCTGTGAATTTGGTGGGCCTCGTCGAAGAGACTAAGGACGATCAGCAGGTTCTTGAAAACAAGATGGCAGTGGTTCCTGATGATGAGAATATGGAGACGGGTTTAGTGATTAATCACCCGATAAAAATATCTAGCGTCCAGCAGGTGGGGCCTAAGAAGGCGCCTGGTTTAGGAGAGCATGGCCCTGAGATTCTCAGAGAGCTGGGGTATGAAGAGCATCAGATTGAATCGATGAAAGGCAAAGGTGTGATTGGATAAAATGAGTTAATATATCTCGTTTGTTAACTTAAGATTAAATTAGTAACTATATTTTGGGGGATTGGATGGCTGAAACAGTGAATACAGGGACGGAAGATCTTTTGGGGGAGTTAGATTCTGGTGTGTTGACTCTGACGATGAATCGACCAGAAGCGAGAAATGCGATGTCAGGAGAGATGACGGCTGCCATGTCTGAACAGCTTGCTAGTGCAGAGCTCAACCCGGAAGTCAGATGCATTGTACTTACCGGTACTGGCAAGGGTTTTTGTGCCGGTGGCGATGTCAAAGGTATGGCTGCCAGCGGCGATGGGACGGTGGGCAACAATACCATTGATGGTGCCATTCATCGGCAAAGAGTAAACCAGCGCTCAACAGCCGGAAAATTATTCGGCATGCCAAAACCGACAATCGCAGCTTTGCCAGGAGCGGCCGCGGGTGCCGGCCTCTCACTAGCGCTTGCTTGTGATCTGAGGATTATGGCCTCAAATGCTATTATGACAACAGCCTTTGGTCGCGTGGGTTTTTCGGGAGATTACGGTGGTACCTTTTTCATGTCTCAGTTGGTAGGGACGGCAAAGGCTCGAGAATTGTATTTTCTATCTGACAGAGTGAGTTCCGAAGAAGCATTAAGATTGGGGCTGACGAATTGGGTATGCGAGCCAGAAGAGCTCGCTTCGAAAACAAGTGAAATTGCCAATAGACTTGCAACCGGTCCGACTGTCGCTTATCGATACATGAAAGAGAATTTTGCTCGTGCAATTTCCTCGGGTGATGTGGATGATTGTCTTGATCTAGAGGCAACCCACCACGTCCATTGTGGACAAACCGAAGATCACCGAAATGCGACTAAAGCCTTTGTTGAGAAAAAAGAACCGGTGTTTAACGGTCGCTAGTGGCAGGTATGCAAGCAATATGATGGGAATAGCACCTGAAGAACAATCGCAAAGCCGGAATTGGCTGTTCGGTCTTGTATTTGTCTGTGTTCTGACCGGTTTAACTAGGCTGGTGGGACTGCCACCTAATTTCACTCCGATTATCGCGGGTGCTATTTTTCTCCCGGTAATAGCGAAAGGTGTTCGGTATGCCTTTCTTCCGGTCATTGTTTTATTTTTGACAGATCTGGTGCTGGGATTTCATTCGATGATGGTATATACCTACGGTTCATTATTATTGGTCGGTGCTTTGGCACACTTCCTTAGAATATCGCTAGCTTTGAAAGCGATTTTGGGCGTGTTGATTTGGCATTTAATTGTGAATTTTGGAGTTTATCTTAATTCGATTCCCGCGAGGCCCTTACTTGAGGTCTATATTAGTGCCTGGCCTTTTGATTTCAGACTCCTTGTCAGTACCTTACTGTTTACCTGTTTGTTTTGGTTGACTGAACGATTGATTTCAAGGCGTTTTAGATCAGTCGATATGAACGCGTCACTTTAGAAACTGTCGAAAGAGGTGTTGAAAAGCTCTAGGGTTGAATGAGTTGACGGTTCAGTCTGTGCGTAAGCTAGGGCTAACATCGCTTGCTGGAACGAGTGCAAACGGGTTCGACTTTTTTTATATGGAGTCGCTGTTAGGGTCGTCATTGCGATTATCGCCTCTACCGGATAAACGTAAAAAGGGTCTGTGTGCATTACATTAACCTCATTGGTTGCTTGGGTTTCCTGTTTCTCCTGAAAAAACCAAAACGCGTCGCGTGAGAGGGACACTCAGAGCGTTGTCTTGAAACTTTTATTTGAGTTAGCCTTCTAAGACTTAAAATATCAGGGGTTTGCTTTGCTGGAGATTTACAAATGACTCGACCAAAACCTCTCGATGGCATTAAGGTGATCGATCTTACGCAAGTATTGGCGGGTCCCTATTGTACATATCAGTTGGCTCTACTCGGCGCACAGGTGATAAAAATCGAGCCCCCAGGTGGCGAGCTAACACGGTTTGGAGGTGGGTCTCAGGAATTGTCTAAAGAGAAACTTGGACTGGCCTTTTGTACCCAGAATTCAGATAAAGATTGTGTGGAAGTCGACCTTAAAAATCCGGAAAACATCAAAAAAGTATTAGATTTGATTGCCAACGCTGACGTATTTATTCAGAACTATCGTCCGGGAGTTGCCGGTCGACTGGGCCTATCTGAAGAGGCGGTGATCGCGGCTAATCCAAGAATAATTTACTGTTCGATATCAGCTTATGGAGGGGAGGGACCCATTGGGCATCGTCCAGCCTACGACCACGTCGTACAAGCAATGAGTGGTATTATGTCAACTACTGGTCCTGAAGAGTCGGGACCTATCAAAGTGGGCGCTCCTTATATCGATTACGCAACCGGCTTGAATGCCGCCTTTGCAGTGATGGCTGCACTGAGGGAGCGTGACCGCACTGATCAACATCAGATTGTTGATGTCGCTATGCTGGATACAGCGCTCAATCTAATGGCTAACAATGTCGTGACAACTGCGAACACTGGTGTTGATCTTCCCAAGCTGGGTAATGAGGCGGCTAGTCGGGCGCCTTCATCAGGGTGTTTCGAAACCCAAGATGGAGGACTAATTATGCTCGCGGCGAACAATGAGCGACAGTTCAAAGATCTTTGTATGTTGCTAGGGCATGAGGAATGGGTTACTGATCCTCGGTGGAATAGCCCGATGGTTCGAGCAGAAAATCAGGAAACGCTTCGACAGGAACTGATAGCCGTATTTTTGACTAAACCGGCGCAAGATTGGGAAGTTATGCTGGATCGAGCCGGAGTGCCATCGAGCAGGGTACGAACGCTTAAGGAAGTCATATCCGAAGGACAGCCTGAGGCCAGATCGTTATTGGGTGAGCTGAAAGTAGGTGATGCTGAGGTTCCTACGAGATTACCTGCTATTGGTTTTCGATTGAACGGTGATAGCTTGCGACCAGAAAGACCACCCCGAAAGGTGGGAGAAGATAATAAGCGTTATCTCTCCTGAGAAGTTGATTTTAAGATCCGTCAAAAAAGATAGGGTCTCATTTAGTTGGCTGCTGTTTCGCTTAGTCTAAAGAGCGGGATTACTAATCCCTAAGAGGGAGGATTGTCTGAAAATAGCCAGCTTTTTCAACTTGGTTTGCGATTTGGAACAATAATTTTTCATTTCCAAAGCTGGCCACTAATTGTGACCCGATTGGTAGGCCTTCTGAATTTAATCCTAGAGGTAAACTACAAGCAGGGTGGCCCGTGTCGTTAAACAATGAGGTATACCCGATCATTTGATACAGCAAACTAAGGTATCTGTCTGTGTCTTCGCTCATGGTGTCAAGCGCACCGATTCTTGGTGGGGCGCATGCGAGACTAGGGAAAGAATTAGATCAAAGTCTTTGAAAAATTCTGAAACGATTCTACCCATTTGGTGAATATCTCCTACAGCACCCGCATAGTCTGCTCCCGATATCTCTTGAGCACTTAGATAATTGT
This sequence comes from Candidatus Azotimanducaceae bacterium, assembly GCA_045560825.1. Lineage (GTDB taxonomy): Bacteria > Pseudomonadota > Gammaproteobacteria > Pseudomonadales > Azotimanducaceae > UBA4421. The sequence goes on along the minus strand of JBJKYX010000012.1, from coordinate 12,656 downwards.
TCCAGGTTACTTTCTCTAGGTGTTCCTCTGTGATTACTTGATTAAGTTTTCTCGCCATTTTTTTTACGGTAGAGCCGATATGGCTTACAGCGATAATGCCATGCGCGGAACGCACTAATTCTGGGCTTATCGATAATTTTGTTTCTTCGATTGTGTGGCCAAGGTTTTCGAGGTTTTTCGCGGCTTTTTTTGTTATTTCAACGACCTGAGGGTCGTAAGGTGCTCCGTTGAATGTCTCTAGACATAGAGCGATACGACATTTACCGGGTTCAATAGCGTGGGTTTCAAAAAAGGACGAGTCAGTAGTTGGCGCGTGATAAGGACTGCCAAGTTCTGGACCTTGAGTACAGTCAAGAAGTAAGGCGGAGTCTCTAACGGATTTGGTTATCGCATGGGATGTAGAGAGTCCTCCCCATCCTTCCATTGCAAAAGGCCCAATCGGTACGCGCCCTCGGGTCGGTTTGAGTCCAAATAGTCCACAACAGCTAGCTGGGATTCGTATTGAGCCTCCTCCGTCGGACGCATTAGCCATTGGGACGATGCCGCTCGCCACAGCTGCAGCAGCACCTCCGCTGGACCCCCCGGTTGAATGAAGAAGGTTCCAGGGGTTTTTTGTGGGGCCATGAAGTTGTGGTTCGGTTGTTGTCGCTAATCCGAATTCAGGAGTATTAGTTTTACCAAATATTGCCAAGCCTGCGGATTTATAACGGGAGACTAAGGTTGTGTCTTGATCAGAGAGCTCGTTTAAAAACAGTTTTGAACTATTGGTGGTTACAGTTCCAGATACCTGCTGATTAAGATTTTTGATCAAAAAAGGAATGCCTGCAAAGGGGCCATTGGTTAACTCGTTCAGTTGCTTATCAGCAAGTTCCCAGAAGGTTTGAACTATCGCATTCAAAGCCCCGTTTTTAAGTTCGGTCAATTCTTGGGCTAGGGCCAAGAGCTCAGCAGGGGTTACTTGTCGATCGTTGATGAGGTTAGCAAGATCAACGGCATCTAATTCTTTATACTCGTAGGCTTTCATGGTGTCGTAAGCGTCACTATAGAGTCGAGCTATACTACCAGCAAATAGAGAGCATGATTTTAAATCCATTTGCTGATTAGGATTCGGCTAGACTGCAAGAATTAGAGTTTTGGATGTATAGGGAAGTGTTATGGACGTGAAACGGTTAGCTGAACCACTCGGGGCTGTCGTGAGTGGAATCGATGTTCGGGATATCGACCGCTCGAGTTTTCAGCAGCTCAATGAATGGTTTTGCGAGCACCATGTGTTGGTTTTTCGCGATCAGATACTTACGCCTGACGAGCAGATTAAATTCGCAGAGTATTGGGGGGATCTCGTTGCCCATCCGTATGCGGCAATGAAAGATTATCCAACCTTGATTGAACTCAAAAACCACGGCAAACGGGTGGATGTAAATCAGCATTGGCATTCAGATATGACCTATAATGCAAAACCGCCCAAGCTGACTATGCTATATGCGATCGAAACGCCTGAGTTTGGAGGGGAGACTGCTTTTGCGAATCAGATTTTAGCTTATAAAGAGCTTTCCGAAGGATTTAAGGAAATCTTGGAAGGCTTGATGGCATTTCATACTGCCGGCAGTTTGGCTCAAATTTACGGAGAAAAATCTGAGAAGGCTCCCAGTGCAGAACACCCTTTGGTAAGAATCCATGATGAAAACAAGCAGAAAGGACTTTACGCATGTAGGGCATTTACCAAGAAGATAGTAGGTTGGTCTGGCCAGGAAAGCAGAGCGATGTTGGAGTTTTTGTTCCAGCACTCTGTCCGTCTTGAATATCAGGCCCGGCACCGATATAGACCCGGAGATTTAGTTATGTGGGATAATCGATGCTTACTCCATTATGCGGTGCACGATCACGGCGATGAGCCAAGGGTGTTAAGAAGATTGCAAGTGATTGGGAGCTGATGTTTATGTTTGATGATGTGCGAGCACGAGAATTAAAGGAAGAATATAAATCCAGAAATATCTTAGATGAAAAGGCGTTTTACGATGTTTGGCGCGAAGACATTTCTAAGGATAAGAATCTCATGTCAAGAGCTCTCAATGGAGGCATCGTTTCGGACTGTTTCTCATGGGTGTTTTTGTCTGGATATCAGTCTGCAATAAGTCACACCTTCTCAGAAGTTAATAAAGACGATTGGGCAAGCTTCGCTGTGTCAGAGGACAAAAGAGGAGAAAAACCGGGATTAAGTTGGACCAATTCTGATGGTGTTTTTGTACTGGATGGCTATAAAACCTGGGTTGCAGGAGTAGGACAAACCCGACAATTGGTTGTTAAGGCTGGAAGAGGCGAGGGCGCTCTTTATTTCTGTGTAGATCGGGAAACGGAGGGATTGTCTTTTGAGCGGAAAGAAAAAGGTTTTCTTCCTGAAATGAGTGAAGGTATCGCCTGTTTTAATGATGTGACGCTATCGCATGATAAATTGGTTAGTCATGAGCGGGTTCATCTATTCGGTAAGTCTGAGATTTTATACATCTACCTGTCTTTCTGTGGTTTGGTCATTGGACATAGTGATGACGAAACTATGTCCGAAGCGTGTTGGAGGCTTGCGAAAACGATTGGAACTGCACTGCAAAACGATGACTACTCTGAAATCAAGAATATTGACCACCAGATTCAAAAAATCAGATCAAAAGGACAAGATAGTATAAACGGGGTGCCAGGCTGGGAGTCTGACCAGAAGCTGATTGCCATGTACTCTAAAGGCATTCAGCGAAATTAAGACTTCCGTTCATTCTCGTTTTTGCCGGCTATTGTGATTTCGAGCAGAGTAGGCGACCCACTTTCGAAAGCTTTTTTCACGGCGGCCTGAATTTTTTCAGGATCGTCTATGCGCTCCGCATCTACACCGTGCCCTTTGGCGATCGCAACGAAATCGATTACAGGTCTTTCGAGATCCATATGCGGATAGGGATTATTGGACGCACTATCGTATCTCAGGCGATAGATATCCAGATTATGCTTCAGTACTCGGTATTCGCGATTAGCCCAGATAATGAACAGAATTGGGAGTCTATGGTGTGATGCTGACCACAAAGCTTGGATAGAGTACATTGCTGATCCATCTCCAGAAAAACATACAACTGGTTTATCGGGGTGTGCTATCTGTATTCCGATAGCGCCTGCGACACCTTGACCGATCCCGCCACCTCGTCCGGCGTAGAATTGATGCGGTCTTGATAGATTTAGAGCATTGGCTACCTCTCCTGAATTGGTAATGGATTCGTCTACCACTATGGCATTGGTGGGCAATGCTTTGATGACTTCGGACGCCGCAGTTGAAGGATGCATCGGAGAGGGTTCTGCTGGGATTGAATTCTGATTTTCTTTGCGTTCGCGCTCTTCTCTGATGCCTAAAAGCTTTTGATTTCTTGAGCTAGATGCTTCGCTTGAGGTCAACGATTCTGATAACAGTTTAAGTGTTTTCCCAATATGCCCCACGATTCCATAGGAGACGGAGAAATTTTGCTCTAACTGTTTAGCAGAAGATTCTATTTGCAGTACGTCTGCGCTTTTTGGAATCATATTTTCGGCGTCAAACCATACTTCCTCAAAAAATTGTCCTCCTACCAACAACACTAGATCAAACGGTGTTAACAAGTTTTGAATGGCAGAAGCATGAAAAGGCATGCGACCCTGGTAGTTTGGGTGATTATTAGGAAAGTTATTGTGAACTCGGATTCCCTCCTGAAAAACTGCTGCGCCGGTGATTTCTGCAATCTTGGTCAAAGAGTCAAACCCGTCGTAGACGGTGACATCGTCCCCGGCGATGATGGCTGGAGCACTAGCCCTTGATAATCTTTCGGCCAATTCCTGAATCTGATCGAGATCTGCTGAGGGAGGTACAAGTTGACCCCGGTTGGTCGAAACCAGCACCGCAGTTTCTGCCGACATCACGTCTACAGGGAGACTGATAAAGACGGGTCCGCGAGGTGGCGTCATGGCGATTTTAAATGCCTTGCTAAGAATTGGGCCCATTTCGTCGGCCGTTCTGGGTTCTGCAGACCATTTGACTACTGGCTTGGCCATCTCGACCAGATCGTAGGAAAGCAAGGGTTCACGCAAGCGCATTCTAGTGTCTTGTTGTCCCGCGGTGACTAAAACAGGCGAGTTTGCTTTCAAAGCACCGAACATCATCCCGATAGCATTTCCTAATCCCGGTGCGACATGCAGGTTTACGACGCTTGCACTTCCTTTTGCTTGAGCGTAAAAACTGGCTGCGCTCATCGCGATGCTCTCTTGTAGGGCGACGTAATAGTTGATGCTTGGGTAATCCACAAGACTGTCGAGCAGTGGGTTTTCTGTGGTTCCAGGGTTACCAAAAATAGCATCTACTCCGTGAGCTATTAGACTCTCCATGAATACCTGTCTTCCACGCATCTCGAAGTCTCCCTTTAAGAACTATAGACTCTAACGTAATCAATAAAAAAGTGTTGGGACTTTCCACCGAATCAATGGGGTAGGTCTTGATTTTATAATGAGAGGTCACTGTGAGTTGGCAAGATGAAGTTGACGAGTTACGTCGCCAGGAGCGACTGGCAAAAGAGATGGGTGGAAAGGAAGGAATCGATTTCCAGCACGGAAGAGGAAAACTTACGGTTAGAGAGCGGGTGGATTTGTTGGCTGACGAAGGTTCTTTTCAGGAAGTTGGGACACTAACCGGAACCGCCGAGTGGGATGGTGATGAGCTCAAAGAACTCAAACCTTCAAATACCGTAATTGGTATATGTAAAGTCAATGATCGGAAGGTTTCTTTTTCTGGGGGAGATTTCACAATCAGGGGCGGCGCAGCCGATGCCAATGTTGGAGATAAACGAGGCTACATAGAGGATTTGGCTCTTAAGTCAAGAATACCCTTTGTTAGGCTGCTAGACGCCACTGGAGGAAGTGTAAAGACCTTCGAACAAATGGGTCGGACCTATCTGCCCGGTAACAGCACAGGTGGAGGGCGCGTTGATGAAATGCTCAATACGGTACCTGTTGTTTCTGCAGTGTTGGGTTCCGTGGCTGGACTGCCGGCTGTTCAGGCCTGTCTTTGTCACTTCAATGTCATGGTGAAAAATACTTCTCAGGTCTTTGTGGCGGGCCCGAAGGTCGTCGAGCAGGCAACCGGTAGATCGATTTCCAAGGAGGATCTTGGTGATGAACGAATTCAGGTTAAAAATGGCGTGATAATGAATTTGGCAGACGACGAAGAAGATGCGATTGATCAAGTAAAACAGTTTTTGTCCTATATGCCTCCGAGCATTTATCAGGTGCCGCCGAAAATCGAATGTAAAGATGATCCAGATAGAAGAGAGGAAGAGCTTTTATCGATTGTGCCAAAGAATCGTCGCCAAATTTACGATCCGTTGAAAATTGTTTCAGGGGTTTTGGACCAAGAATCCTTTTTTGAAATGGCTCCATATTACGGGAAGGCACGTATTACCGGATTAGCCCGAGTGGATGGATTTCCTGTTGGAGTGATGGCAAACAATCCTAAATATAACGGCGGTTCCATGGATATAGCTGCCGGAGAAAAAACGCTTCGTTTGTTGGATCTTTGTGAAACTTTCCACCTACCTCTAGTGTACTTTGCTGATGAGCCCGGTTTCTCTGTAGGTCCTCAACAGGAGGAGCAAGGTATTGTCCGTGCTGGTGCTAGGGTGGTGAGCGCTTTTTCGGCGAGCCGCACGCCATATATCTGCTTTGTGGTTCGACAATTATATGGAGTTGCCGGTGGTTTGCATTCCCGTAGCGAAGGTCTGTATAGGCGTTTTGCCTGGCCTTCCACGCATGGTGGGTCGATGCACATAGAAGGTGGAACAGCGATAGCTTATAAGAGAGAGATTGAAAGCGCCGATGACCCGATTTCAAAAAAAGAAGAAATCGAAGCAAGATTACAGGCAATTTCTTCTCCTTTTAGAAACGCCCACGCTTTTGGGATAGAAAATATCATTGATCCAAGAGAGAGCCGTCCGTTGCTTGTTGATTTCATAAGGGATGCATACGAGGTGATAGCCGGAGAGATAGGCAAGCCGACGTTAACCCGTTACCGGCCCTAGTTCTGGTTTGAATCGCTTATCCTGTTCTGTCACGCTCAGGGACGAGGTAAGGGGTTAGTTATGGAGAGGAGAAATGGTGAAAAGAAGGTTTTGCTTGGTTTTTCTAGTTGCTTTGGTCATTACTCGATTTGCTTGGGCAGATAGCGTTCAGGAAACTGAAACTCACAAGCTGACAGAAGTAGGTAAGGGAATTTATTTAGCACAGACCAAAGCCCGGCTATTCAATAGTAATGCGCTGGTGGTAATAAATGATGAGGATGTGCTAGTAGTCGACTCTCATATAACGCCGACGAAGGGTAGAGACTTGATATCAACAATTACGTCTCTTACAGACAAGCCGGTCACGACGCTCATTAATTCTCATTACCACTATGATCATTCTCATGGTAATCAAGCTTTCACGGAAGAGAACTCACCCTACTTGCCGTATCTCGAAATTATTGGACATGAGTTTACTCGAATGAAGTTGTCAAGGCAGCCTTTGCAAAGAGTAAACTTTAGAAGAGGATTGGCTGGCACGCAAAGTGTTGTTGATAGGTTACAAAGGAAATTAGCGGAACCACTGGACAGTAAGCAAAAAGAGAAGTTGCAAGAGCAATATGACTTGATGGTTTCTCACTTGGCAGAGTGGGATGAAATAATGCCTGTCGCTCCTACTTTAACCTTGAGTGATAGGCTGACCCTTTTTCGAGGATCGAGAGAAATTCGGGTTTATTTTTTTGGGAGAGCGCATTCTGGGGGCGATTTGGTAGTTTATTTCCCTGAAGAGCAGTTGGCTTTCACCGGTGACATGATGCTAGCGGGGCCATCCTGGCTAGGGGATGGCTATGTAGATGAGTTTCCTGGCACACTCGAGAAGTTGAAGTCTCTAGCGATAAAGAAAATCGTACCAGGTCATGGTATGCCCTTTACCGACATAGCAAAGATTGGCTTGGTACAAGAGTTTTATTTAGATCTTTGGCAAAAAACAAAACATCTTTACGAGCAGGGTGTGAGTGCTGAAGCAGCCTCTAAAGCCATTGACATGACTAACTTTCGGGAGAGCCTTGGAGTCTTGCGTGTTGGGTATGACTTGCTTGCCGTGAGTCGCATGTATGAGCGTATGGGTGGAGAGGAATAACCCTCCCCACTTCTCAAGCGCTAAGAAACCACTGCTCCTCCATCGCACGTGATGACATCGCCCACCGTGAATCCGCATGCCCGCGAGCTCAGAAAAATTGCCAAGCCAGCAATGTCTTCAGCCATGCCCACCCTGCCTCTGGGGTTACTTTTTCCGACCGCGTCCCAGTCTGTATTTTCAGTATCGCCTCCACCGCCGACTCCCGCACTTAGCATAAAGGTTGGGAAAGGTCCGGGCGCGATACCATTAACAATAATATTTCGCTTGATCAGATGAGCGGCCAAAACACGGGTAAGATGATGGACAGCGGCTTTAGACGGGCCGTATGAGAAATTGTCAAAAACGGGTGTTTTGATACCGTCCACGGAACCCACGTTGATGACGTGGGCTGGGTTTTCGGATGTCGTTTTTTGTTGGAGATGTTGAAGAAGCTGCTGTGTCAAAAAGAAGACTCCTTTGACATTGGTATTCATGACTTTGTCCCAACCTAATTCTGGAAATTCCTCAAGAGGAGCGCCCCATGCGACGCCGGCATTATTAACTAAAATGTCCAGATTGGATTCATTTTTAGAGAATTCCTGTACAAAATTATTTATTCCATCAAGATTGGAGAGATCTGCTGGAATAGGGATGCACTCACCGCCAAATTCATTGACCAATTTTTCTGCGGTTGCCACGCATGCGTCCGCCTTTCTTGAGCTGATATAAACTTTGGCGCCGTTGGCAAGATAACCCGCCGCGATCATCTCGCCTATCCCTCTAGAGCCTCCAGTTACTATTGCTACTTTCCCTTCCACAGAAAAAAGATTTTTCATGATTCCTCGCTTAAACTCTGCATTATTTTTTAATCTTATAGATACTAACTGACTGTGTTGATTCGATAAAAGAATAGCACTCGATAAGACACATTAAATTTTAGGAGGAACGCCAATGGGCGAATTAATGTACAGCGAGTTCAGACAACCTAGACAAATGTTGGGAACCCAGGAATACGACGGTCACCTTTCAATACATGATGACAAGATGGCCGGCGATCTAGGTTTTAGCGGCGCTCCGATTGAAGGGCCAACTCATTTTAGCCAATTTGTGCCGCTTCTTCATAAGATCTATGGGGACGAGTGGTTTGTGAAGGGCTGTATCAGTGCCCATTACCAGAATATGGTTGTTGAGGGGGAGAGTGTTCGAGCTTTTGTAGAAAAACCGTCTGAGGAGAAAGGCATCACCAGGATAGGAGCCGAGAAAGAAGACGGAACGCCAGTTTTGACAGGTACCGCTTCGGTTGGTCCCGATTATGGCGAAACGGAAATCACTGCAAGAATGTCGAGACTCAGGCCCTCAGAGCAGTTAGTTATTTTAAGTGATTTGAAAGTAGGTCAGTTGGGTGCCGGTAATCCCGAGAGTGTCAGAATGGAGTTAGATCAGAATATGGGATCAATGTATCCCTTTTCTCTAGCCGAAAAGTTACAAGCAATCACTGAGGATCACGAGTTCTACCATGATACAAATCAGTACGCCTTGCCCTGGAAAAAACCGGTTGTTCCCTTGGAAATGATCAGTGTTTTGACTCAGTACACCAGTGGACTATCTGGTTACCGTTCGAGAGGGCCTGCGGTAGGTCTTTTCGCGGGTCAGGAAATCAAACTAATCAATGGGCCTATTTTTGTGGATCACCCCTACAAGCTAGAACGAGAGATCGTTGCGCTGAGCGAGAGTAAGCGAACAGAATCAAATTGGATAAAAACGCGAGTTATCGATGAAGCATCTGATGAGCTAGTTGCCGAGGTGATTTTAAATTCTGCAACACTCAAAGAGTCTTACGAAAAGTATGAAGAGGACGCACGGGCTTTGGGTTTAAACCTATGATCGGTTAGCCAAGCGAGGAGATATGCTGAAGCATCTCGTCTCGCTCTAGACCTCTAGGTCGCTGAACTCCTTGATTTTTTCGCCTTCCTCTCAGCATATAGAGAAAGACAGTTCGTCGAATTTTTGGATCCTTGAGAAAGTCACCTGGATTTTCTAGGAGGTTGACGGTTTTTGCGATACCGCGCTGCACCGTTATTGTTTCTTTGGCGGCAGCGCCCAACGCGTCTCCGAATGATTTTCCGAGCCATTGTTTGAAAGACCAGTTTTCTTTTTGATTTTTCCCGTGGATTAACTCGGCTGATTTCCTGATGCCGTTCTTGTCTTCTCTCAAGCTTGCATCAAAGATTGGTCTGATTCTGTTTGCCGTTTCCTCCGAAAAGCGAATAGCACGATCAATAGGATTTTTAGTTTCGTTCAACACGTCAGCTAGAATATGTGCATGTAACGTTGCCGTGCTGCAACCTCTACCATATAGAGGATTCGTCCTAGCGTGTGAGTCTCCAACAGCGAAGAAATTTAGGATTTTGGGCTGCCCTTCGTTCAGATAATCTCGCCAAACGGCGTGAATTTGTCCTATGCCAAAGGGCTCTGTAGTAGCATCTGACTTGTCAGATCCGATCCAAGGCAGCAAGCCAGGTATGGTTCTGCAAACCGAATCAAATCCGTCTCCTGTTTTAATGGTTTTTCGCAGCTCTGACTCTGCTAATGGCAAACAGACGATTAGAGCGAAATGACCTGCATCGCCTGGGAATACACCATATTTCATATATCCCAGGTCGCCCATGCTAGGATCCTTCTGGTGCCTGGACGGCTCATCGATACCTTTTTTTAATTTATAGTGTCGCGTGTAATAGACAATTTCTGCATCATCGCGCTGCTCTTTGATTTCAATGTCCTTTTCCGCGAGCCACTGATGGAATTTGCTTGAACGGCCTGTCGCATCAATAATCAAATCAAATTCCCTGACGCTCTCTTGGTTGTTGTGCTGTCTGTCGGTTATTCGTAAACCCTTGGCAACTCTCTGACCCTCTTTTTGTTCAATTTCGAGATTTGTGATGTAGCTTTTGTTGTTGATTTCGATGCTGGGGATTCGTTCCACATATCGTCTAAGCACCGTTTCCATCGTTGCGCGCCGGCACATCAAGACCCAGATTTTTTCATCGCCAGGCTCCGGGCGATATTGAGAGGACAAGTGAGGTGGGATCATGTCTTTAAAAGCCACCTTTCTAGCACCGGCAGAGAAAAAATCCTCTAATAAGTCAGGGTATTTTTCTTCCAATACGCTGCACATAAGCCCTAAAAAGGCATGGGGGTGCCTGAACTGTGCCGCGCCTCGGCGAGTCCATTCGAAAAACGCTTGGTCTGGGTCACCAGATGGTGGAGGAACATCTCGCTCAAATAAAGAAACTCGAAACCCTTTTTGATTAAGAGCTAGTGCCGTGCAAAGACCGCAGATGCCTGCACCCACTATTGCGATGGATTCTGATTGATTTGGATTTTCGAATGAAGAGACTACTTGATTATTCATGCTCCTATTATCTCCTTTTCGATTATTCTAATAAATAGGTGTTTCCACGTTTTTAGGTTACGTTAAATTTTAAGGTTCAATAAAGCTTGTCCAGTCTCTAAGATATGGACGGGGTAAATATGGAAAAGAGGATAAAAGATGCTTAATAGTGTTCAGTTAGGACCCAGTGGTCTTAGGGTTTCGGAGCTTTGTTTGGGCACCATGAATTTTGGAATACCAGGCAGAGGTCATCAGGGAGACTGGACGTTGACTGAGGAAGAGGCGAGACCTATTTTTAAGTCCGCCCTTGACCATGGTCTCTATTATTTCGATTGTGCGGATGTTTATGGACTGGGCGCGTCAGAAGAGGTGGTGGGGTCGCTATTAAACAGCTTATTACCTCGGGATGAATACGTGCTTGCAACAAAGATATCGATGCCAATGGGGGCAGGGGCGAACCAATCAGGCTTATCTCGAAAACACGTGATGGAAGGGGTGGATGCGTGCCTTAAAAGGTTGGGTCACGACTATATCGATCACTTAGTTATCCATCGTCATCCTCATGGAGTTCCAGGTCAGGTCAGAGTCCCTATTGAGGAAACCATGGAAGCTCTCCATGACGTGGTTAAGGCTGGCAAAGCACTTTATCTGGGTGGTTCGTCAATGTTTGCGTGGCAATTTGCGGAACTGCAGATGACTGCACAGATGAATAACTGGACTCGGTTTATTTCTATGCAAAATCATTACAATCTGGTTTATAGAGAAGAAGAAAGAGAAATGAATCCTTATTGTGCGCAGTCGGGAGTTGCATTAATGCCTTGGTCGCCCTTGGCTAGAGGAATTCTTGCGGGAGCCTATCAGGGCGGATTTGATGGCGGAAGCACTAATCGTTCAAAAGGACAAGACAGAGCTCGTACTGAAGGTCTTTACCACGGCGAGCACGTTTTTCAGGTTGCCGAGCGAGTCATAGAGGTGGCGTCGAAGTATGGAAAAAAACCTGCCCAGATAGCTCTGGCTTGGCTGCTTAACAAACCCGAAATTGTTTCACCTGTGGTGGGAGTTTCAAGACCCGAACAGCTTGATGAGTTGACTGATGCGACTACCATAGAGCTTGAAGAGTCTGATATTACCTATCTTGAAGAGTTATATTCTCCTGTTCATAACTTGTTGTCGCTTGGGTTCTCCTGATCTTTGATGGCGCTCACACTTGAATAAGTCGAAACTAGATAGGGCACGAGAAAAGTGGCAATTATTTGGATGGAGTTGTGAAACTCAAGTTCGCTATTTAGGAATGAATCACCGTGATTGATCAAAGCCAGTATTGAGCCAACCACTAAACTTACTTTAAGAGCCCGCGTTCTGACGTCTTTTCTCTGAGCGAGGCGGAGAAAAACGTACATTGCAGTCGCCGAGATTGGTTAACTGAGTAAAATGATTGATGCGATACCAGCCGTACCTCCGATCATCTGGGCGGTCCGTAGTTTTTTCGAAGTCAATTTTTTGAGGCTTTCTAGTGGATCCATGCCGCGCAGAACTTGCCAGATGATTTTGTACTCGACCAAGAGGGCAAAGACACAGAAACCGAAGATCGAGGATAAGAGCACAATCTCTGCTAGATTGTTAAGAGGAAGCGAGAAGAATAGAACGGCCAGTATTCCCCAATGTCCGATCTGACCACCATAACTCATCCAAAGAAATTGGGTCTTCGTGTTTTGCTCGAAATCAAAATTAAATCGGAAGATAGATAAAGCCTTGCCGGCGAATCGGGTTGTATTGCTACCCGAGCCACGAGCACCCGCATAATGGCCCCATTCGTGAAATAAGGATGCTACGATAAACCCCACTATGAGAGCGTCGGCAGCCATTAGAACTTTAGCAATTAACAGATCAGAAAATTGAAACCACGAATAAGCGGCTGCCCAAATAGAAAGCGCTGCGAGCAATATTAAAGCATCTCTAAATAGCATCGATGTTAAGGGCGGTTCTTTAATGTCTTCATGTTGGTCTAATGTGTCTGCCACCACTCTTACTCCTGTCTCTTCACCATCGGGCTACCTTATCAGCGACTTGCATGTATTTGAATAGAATAGATACC
>JBJKYX010000011.1:0-48341 GCA_045560825.1 Candidatus Azotimanducaceae bacterium | reverse complement strand
TCGTATCGATGCACGCATCGGCAACTAATTCGGGTTCGAGTACCCCGTCTCCCCCCGCTTGAGAGGGCTGGTTTGGGTCTCGGTTTTTTGCTCGCTCCCCACCAATATTCGTTCTAACCGCTTGAGGACAAAGCACTGATACGCCAATACCCTGCTCCGCATAACTGATGGACAACCACTCCGCAAGTGCCACAGCTGCGTGCTTGGAAACCGCGTAGGGCCCTGAATCCATTTGTGTTAGTAATCCCGCTGCAGAGGCCGTGCTAAGCAGGTAACCACTTCCCCTTTCTAACATTCCAGGTAGAACCGCTCTGGCGGCTGCCAAGTGAGACCAGGTGTGTACATTCATCATCTTTTCCCAGTCAGAAGTAGGTAAATCCAACCCGCCAGCCTGACCATAACCCGCATTAGAGATAAACACATCAATTCGACCCTGCTCGGACTCCACATTTCGAACGACCTCTTCAATAGCCTTCTCGTCGCTGACATCTAGACTAATCGACGAAGCCTTGTCACCAATTGACGCCGCGGTCTCGGCCGCATTTTCCGCGTTCATATCCGTACAAATAACAGCATCAGCTCCTTTTTCTGCAATCCTTTGCGCCAAAGCTCGGCCGATCCCTGATCCTGCTCCAGTGATAACAACCACCTTCCCTTGCATCTCCATTCTTTTCTCCTTAAATGCGAATCCGCAACCCCAAAAAACTGAAAGAGAAGAATAGCAACCCTACTGGCCCGCAGTACATAGACATAAACTGAGAAGGGGCGCGTCCGCGCATTCAGAGCTCGCCGAATTAGTATTGAGTCTCACAAAGTCCGATCAAAAAAACACGTACGACCGTACAACAATATTTTTACGGCATCGAGCGTCGTCAGGTGCAGTATGATCTACGCAGGCCGTATGAAAAGACCATCGCGATACCGACCCATCAAGCACTGAGTCATAGCACTTGAGCATAGACACTTCAGTAGAAGTTTGCTGAGGTATCCAATACCACTCATGCTCGGACCGATAAGTGAAACGAGTTGTCTCGCCTACTCGGTCATCATAAACCCGGTAATTATTAATATAGGGCTGATCCGCGAAAGAAGGCCAAGCGCAAAGCACAAAAGGATATTGCTCTACTGTTTCCATGGGCTTTGCCAGATTAATCGACATAAATCGACGCGACATTTTCTCATCAGCCTGCTCAGGAGTGTAATTTTGTTCTCGACCAAAATTTCTAAGATTTTTCGTCAACAGTTCCCGACACCTCACACGCCCGCTGTTGTCATTTAAGTCGTTATGGACCAAATTTGCGTAGTTGGCGTTTACGCCTGGGTTTTTATTTTCTTGATCCTCGGTACGATCGCCTTCGTAGTCTTTATCAAACACATCGTGGTTATAGACAAGTGCATCTGTCGCATCAGGGAAAAAATCTAACAACAATTTCTCCATTTCCGGATAAAACACGCGCTCTACTTCCTCTGCATCATAAAAGTTTTCGCATTTAGAATCGCAGTGCGCAAGCGAAACACCCAGCTTGTCCATACATTGAGCACTGTTTGGGGAAAGACCAGGGTAATATTCTTCTATCCGACGAGCGTCCTTCATAACCTGAGGAAAGAAAAGTCGTCTGCGGGCCGTATCAATTTCATCTTGCTTAAGCGCTTTGGCCTCTTCAGCTCTCTCGGGGTCAGACCACAACGCGTTAGAGGAGACGATTGAATAGGAGGGTTGTTCATGAATCGTATAAGGCAGTGGAAGCACCAAACCACCCTCGGGAGCCTCCATATTGTTGGCAAGAATAAAATCGAGGCACTCTGAGTATCGCCTAAACCCCAAACCCCATTTAGTTTCTATGGGTCCGGGCGGCGCTTTTTCCAGCATCTCACTCAAGGCTCTTCCCTCACCAGTGGCGATCTGCGCCAGAGCTGCCTCTGTCGCCGCACCGGTACCTGCATCGCCGTCCCGATCAAAGGACATGTAAGACAGACCACCATTATCCGCGATTGGCGCTGGCTGACCTTGAGTTAACTGCAAAGAAGGAACAAAAGGAACTTCGATTCCATTGTCCCCAGAACTATTTACCTCTGCCATATCCCTTCCCTTTATTCAAAACTCCCGCAATTTTGTCACAGCAAAGGCTCTCATTCCAAGGAGCGTATTCGCTTATAAAAATACTTATTCGTTATAACGGCCTGAGAGCCTAGAACACTAACAGGAGAAACAGTCGGCTATTTAATCGGTTCCTTGTACCGATCCCTTTGAATCAGCGACAAGCCAGGGAATCAGCCAGAACCAACCCACCATCGGCACGGGGAACACCCATAACAAAGACCACCATCCATTTTTACCCACGTCTCTTAAGCGTCGAACTGTTGCGGACATAGTGGGTACCATCATGATCGGGCGATAGGCCAGCACCAACAAACCAACCTCTTCATCTATATAGCCCCCAGGCAACAGATCCCCAAAAGGTAGCTCCTTTAGTACCACTACCGGTACAAGCAAATAGTGATCGATCAACCAAACGAAAAGGTAAGCAACTATAAAAAATAACAGAAAAAACCAAAAATCCCCCTTCGAAGTTCGCCCGCTGAAATTAAAGTAAAGCCTTAATCCCTTTGAAGTCGCACGACCGAAATGATGTAGAAAAGACATGACCAATGAACAACTCCCCCCATAGGTAGAACACGAGCTCAAAACAAGCATATCGAAATGAACGATAACTTTGCCAATAAAAGGAACCCCAACTAGAAATTCACCCTTATCTCAATCTATGACAACCAACCGTTCTTTCTCGTGCTAAGGTAAAGGCGAGAAGCAATGGAACGGGAGAGGACCATGGCGAAACCTGAAGAAGTAGGCAAGCCCTCGACAGGGGGACTGTATTCTCATTACGTGCTGATTGTGTTGATGATCGTCTACATATTCAATTTCATCGATCGCAATATCCTTTCCATTCTCGCCGAAGACATTAAAGCCGATCTGGGAATTACCGACGCACAAATGGGCTTTCTCTATGGCACCGTGTTTGCCGTTTTCTATGCCGTATTTGGTATTCCCCTGGCACGCTTTGCGGATGTATGGACCCGACGAAGTTTAATCTCTATCGGTCTGGGTTTTTGGAGTCTCATGACCGCCGCGTCAGGGCTCGCAAGATCGTTCACTATGTTAGCGGCCTGCAGAATAGGCGTAGGCATCGGCGAGGCCAGCGCGTCCCCATCAGCCTACTCGATGTTGGCCGATTACTACCCACCTCATATGAGAGCCACGGTAATCGCAATATACGCTGCGGGAGTCTATATAGGGGCCGGAATTGGGATCTTCCTTGGTGGTTATATTTTGGATTGGTGGGCAACCAGCTACCCAGTTGATCCGCCCTTGGGATTAAAAGGATGGCAGGCAGCATTTATGGCCGTGGGTATTCCCGGCATTTTGATGGCGCTGTGGGTTAGAACTTTAAAAGAGCCTGTCCGAGGAATAACCGAAGGGATTGTTGCGGAAAAACACCCAGCACCCTTCAAGCTGTTGGGCGAAGAACTTCTCTCAGTAATTCCTCCTTTCAATATAAAACCGCTAATAGGACATCCGAGGGAACTGCGTTTTAACTTCATCGCCGCAGCAGGTATCGCCCTGACCGGTTATTTATTGATATTGCTTACTGGCAGTGTCGCCCAGTGGGTTGCGACCGGAATTGGAGCTTACGTCACAGTCTCTTGGATACAGTCTCTAAAAGTTAAAGACCCGGTAACCTACGGCATGATGTTTAAATCAAAAGCTTTTATCTACACCATGCTGGCCTTCCCCACAACCGCCTTCGTTGGTTACGGGGCGGGTTTTTGGATTCCACCCTATTTGTTGAGAGTCTACGAAGTGTCGCCGGCGGAGATCGGCCTTTACATTGGCCTGGGTTCGGCCACCGGTGGATTCTTAGGCATCACGCTAGGCGGTATACTTGCAGACTACTTAAAGTCTAAAGTCGCTTGGGGCCGCCTGGTGTTGGGATATGTTTCTATTATTGGAACGATCCCCTTGTTGTTCGCCCTGTTATACAGCCAAAGTTTGGCAGCCGCATTCTTACTGAATTTCTTCGTGACCATACCAGCGGCCTGCGGCGGCGGGGTTCCTCCAAGTACTGCTAGTGATTTAGTAATGCCCAGAATGCGCGCAGTAGCAGGCGCTTTTTACATACTACTCAATACTTTCATTGGGTTAGCGCTCGGACCCTATGTGATGGGCGAGTTATCCGATTTCTTTCTCTCAACCGGCCTCAGCAACTCCGATGCATTGAGAATGGCAATTCTTGTTTCAATGTTAACTTTCATTCCTGCACTTATATTTTTGTTTTTAGCACAAAAACATTTAGGTCAGGACGAGAACTCCCGGATCGAGCGCGCAAAAGCGCTAGGAGAAAAATTTGACCTGCAAGAAGCTCAGACGGTCAATTAGAACACGCAGATAAATAATCCAACATGCAGCTTCTAACAGGTCGAGACGGGCTTCCTTTATTTTCCTCTTCAAGAGTCTTTGTTAACTTTTTGTTATTGGTTCTCTGTTCACAATTTGCTTTTTCGGTACTAGCGATGAGAGGAGCGCTTCTCCCTCAAATGCTGGATCTCTGGGAAATCTCAAAAACCCAATTTGGTATTCTCATGACGATCTATGGTGTCGTTCACAACGTGTTCTATTTATGCCTTGCATGGGCCCAGGATCGGTTCTCCACTCGCTCACTAATCTCGATTAATATGGTTCTTGGCGGGGTTACCACATTCTTTCTCGGCAAAACCACGGATTTCGCCACTCTATGCTTTTTGTTTGTCATGCTCTCACTATGGTGTGAGGGCGCTTTCTGGCCAGCCATCCTGTCAGCAGTGCGCAAATCAACCTCCGACTCGAACCAAAGCAAGATTTTTGGTCTCTTGGAAGGCGGACGAGGAGGAGTGGAGCTTCTTCAAAACTCGCTCGCCGTAGGTTTATACACGGCTCTAGGCTACAACGTGCTCGGTTTAGAGCTCGCTTTTATGGTGAACGCCGGAGTTATGATTATTCTCGGGATAATCGCTTGGTTCAAACTTCCTAAAGAAACGTTACTTAAATCTGGCGCCGACACGAAAAAGGCAAATCGCGAGGTCCTTGAAGGGATGAAAGTGACTCTAAAGTTGCCCGAGGTATGGCTGGCAGGAGCCGCAGGATTCGCCGTCTACATGGCCTATACCTCTCTCCCGTTTTTCCTGACCTATCTCGACGAACTACACACACTGCCTATTTTAGCGATCTCAGTATTTGGCATCCTCTCCACATCAGGAGGCCGAATAGCAATAGCATTCCCGTCGGGGTTTATCGCTGATAGGTTCTTTGGTGGTTCTGCTGGAGGAATAAGAGCGGGGCTCAGCCTGGTCATATTCCTGAGCCTCATTATGCTCATATTGTCGCCATCAAATGGGCCCTGGCTCGCAATGCTAACGATGCTGGGATTGGCTTTTCTCTTCTTCTTCATGCGCGCGCTTTACTTTGCACCTTTCGGAGAAATGGGAGTCCCCCCCCGCTTCTCAGGCTCAGTCATCGCGGTTGCTGCGTTCATCATTTACCTACCCTCTGCTTTTGCTTACTTGCTCTGGGGACTCATATTAGACAACTACAACGGGATAACAGGTTACAAATACTTGTTCGCAACGCTGACAATCGTAGCGGCGATTGGAGCACTAGTCGCACACCGACTAAAACGCAATCTAGACTCAGGCTCCGCCGAAAAAATAGCAAACGCCATAGCATTAGTTGACGAGAATCTCGCGCTGCAAGGCGAAGAGAAAACGTTAAACAAACAAATGGATGAGCACCCTAATTAGATACGACAAACAATACAGTTTATACGAACAGCATCGTTTTCCTACGCCTTGCCTTTCAAGTCAGATATGTAACCATCCAACAATAGGTAGCCGGAGACAAACCAAATGCAGCGCATATTTTTCACTCTCTTCATTTATCTACTCATTGCTCTGTCGTCAGCACAGGCGTCGGAGAAAAACGCTCATGTGTGGAAGCTAGAGGACAAAGAAGTACCCATACCCTCTGGATCAAGTGAATCTATTCAAAACTCGCTAAGAGCTATCGAGCAACCGGATGTCAAAGCTCGACTGAGACAAACACCCAAAAACAGACAGCAATGGGATCAGATGATCTCGGAGCGGGCTAATGCGAGAAACACTCCTCTGGACCAAATCGAACAAATGATGAGTGTGAAAATCGATCAAACTGCAATTAAAGGTGTAAACGCCTACTGGATTACACCAACCAAAGCTTCCGCCGAACATAAAAATCATCTGATGCTGTACGTGCATGGTGGCGCCTACGTGTTTGGCGGAGGCGAAGCAAGCGTTTTTGAGGCCTCCATAATTTCGAACTCCTCAGGGATTAAAGTGCTGTCTATCGACTATCGCATGCCGCCGCAATACCCCTTTCCTCAAGCGATAGAAGACACCATCTCAGTTTACCAAGAAATATTGAAACGTTATGAATCAGGCCACATCGCGTTTGGAGGCACCTCCGCAGGAGGCGGATTAGCCTTAGCGGTAGCCCACAAAATCAAGGATCTTGGTTTGCCCCAGGTTGGGGCGATTTACGCGGGAACTCCCTGGGCAGACCTAACCAAAACTGGCGATACGCTATACACAAACGAAGGGTTAGATCGAGTACTTGTAACCTACGACGGGATGCTAAAAGCAGCAGCGTTACTCTATGCGGACGGAAACGACCTTAGATCGCCACTACTGTCTCCCGTTTATGGGAATTTTGATGAGTATCCTCCTACAATCTTGGTCACGGGGACCCGAGACATATTTCTCAGCGATACAGCCCGAACCCACCAAAAGATCCGTGCAACAGGAGGAACCGCCGATCTGCTGGTCTTCGAGGGACTCTCCCATGCTGGCTACATGTTCGATCTCAAGTCGCCAGAGTCAAAACTGACCTATCAAGAGATATCCAAGTTCCTAAAAACTCATCTCCATAAGTAGCTAGAAACAACAAAGAACAAAAACAAGCAGGAAACGCAAATGCAACTCAATAACTATCTAATAAAAGATTTCCAAAATCAGAACCAGCAAACACTCGACATCAATCTCGTTTATGCAAAATACGGTGAGTTAAATAGGAATAAAGATAACGCGATCCTCGTGGTTACTTCCTACTCAGCCACGCACGAGGATGCAGAAGATCTGTTCGCCCAATCAGACTTACTCGATCTATCCGATCACTGCGTGATAGTCGTCAACATGCTTTCAAATTCGACCTCTTCCTCGCCAAGCAATACCCCAGCACCATTTGATGGGCCACGGTTCCCATTAATGACCGTTCATGACAACGTTCGCGCCCAGCATCGATTAGTTACCAACGCGCTCGGCATTGAGAGACTCAAACTTGTCATGGGATTCAGCATGGGCGGACTTCAGACATTTGAATGGGGGGCCCAACACTCAGATATGGTCGACGCGATCCTTCCAATCTGCGGTGCGGCCAAAGTATCCAATCACAACTGGATGTTTCTAGAAGGAGTAAAGTCGGCCCTACTTGCAGATCCCAACTTCAAAAACGGAGACTACGAATCAAGACCAGAAGCCGGTATGCAGGCGTTTGCTACCGTATATGGCGGCTGGGTTTTCTCTCAGGCCTTTTTCAGAGAGGCGCTTTACAGAGAGCTCGGTATGGAAAAGACCGAAGATGTTATCGATTTCATGAAAGACTATTTTTACCGCCGGGAGGCCAATGATCTCTTAGGAATGTTGGCGACCTGGCAGTCGGCAGATATCTCTAGTAATAACCGTTTTGACGGTAACTTCGACAAAGCACTCATGTCTATCAGTGCTCGAGCGATCGTTATGCCAGGCAAAACCGATCTTTACTTCCGAGTAACCGATAGTGAATACGAAGTAAGCAAAATGCCGAACGCCGAACTCCGGGTTATTGATTCAAAACTGGGACACGTAGCGGGGAGCGGTATGGATCCCATAGGTAAGGCCGAAATTGATCGGGCAATTGCCGATTTAATTCGAAATTAGACGAGAATAACTAGCCTTATCAAGAGAGCTTTAGTAGGCTACCCTCGACCACTGAGACTGTTAACCCGTCTTATCTCCAAGCACTATTTAAGGCTAGTCACGGTGGTCATCTTCCTGCCCATAACTTCACTCTGAACTCTTCGGCAATCGCAAACTTGCCATAAGACCAAGAACGCCCATCAACGCAGCGAGCAAAAAGACAATGGTGAAAGAACCAGTCATATCAGCTATCAAACCGCCAACAGGTGGAGAGATAATCTGGGTAATCCCAAAGGCTAGAGTGGCTGCAGAGAAGCTAGGCCCATAGTCTTCTGGCGTTGTGTTCTCAACCACATAAAGAGTAATCAATATCGGAAAAGCACTGAACAATAGCCCTAACCCAAGGCATGCGAGCAAAACAGGCATTGATAAGCCCAGCATGACTACCCCAAGTAAAATCGGCCAGAACCCGAAGGCCATGGCAAGCGTCAATCGGATTCCTATTCGCTTTGCAAACGCCGCAAAAATTGGCCCGCCAAATATCATTGCTAAACCCATTAGGGAAAACGCAAAGGCCGCATCTCCAGTACTCCAGCCGCTATCGTCTTCAAGCCTAGTTGTTAAAAAACCAACGACTAACAGATTAATAAAACCGAAGGTCGAATACGCAAGGATAAGAGGCAGCCAACCGGGCATTCTCTGCAATGCGGCGAAACCACCTATACCCGCCCCGCCCGAGGGCGCTTCCTGCTGATGGCGGACGAAAATCAACACCAGGACCAATAGAATCAATCCCACCCCAAACTGAATCTGATAGACGCTCGACCATGACGAATCACCCTCAGAAGAGCGCAACATACCGGTAACAACACTGGAAAACATGATTCCTAAACCGACTCCAGATCCGAGCCAGCCCACCGCTAAATGCCGTTGTTCAGTCGGCAATGCATCAGCAGCAATCACGGGGGAAGGAATCCATAGGAATGCTCCGCCCATTCCAGTTAAAAAGAGTCCAGCAGATAAAGACCAAGGTCCTGTAGCTAGACTCGCCATAAATAATCCAATCGTGACCAGAACCAAACCCAGTCGCATCACATTGGCCAGTCGGTATCTGCTAGTTGCCCAAGCTACAACTATAGTTCCCAACAGGTAGGCACTCACGTTAGCGGCTCCGATAGAACCCGCAAGCGCGTTTGTGATCCCCATGTCGTCCCGGACCGCCGGCAACAACACACCATAACTAAATCGACCAAACGCGTGCCCGACAGCCGCGGCTAAGGCAACAAGAAGGACAACAGCCCAACCTGAAAAGGGAGACCTCGATTTCACGTCATCGGTTCGTGGATTTTCCATAGGCATACAGCGGTAGAATGAAGCCCTATCTTAACTCAGGCTACAACCTAAAGCTGTCTCCCCTTTTTAGAAAAAGCTATGAGCTCGGATAATCAACCAACCGCCATCGGACGCCACAGATCTCGAGTGCGTCGAACTTGTTGCACCCTGGCGCTCTCCATAAATCGACCCCGGTGACTCCTGTCCGTCCTTCTTTCGAAGCAACGAAACGCATCGTCTGAAAATTCGCTAGGCGTAGTGTTGTTGGATCATCCCGAAGCGACTCGCAGCCCGCCCCTAGGCCATTCACCCACCGCTGACAAATCTCAGCAGGATCATCGTCTTTGCAGGCAATTTCTACCGCTGCAAAACCGGTTGTCACCCCACCATGCGGACGCGCATCAACATCGTTCTGCCACTCGTTTCCAGCTGGATAGTAAGCACCTTTATTTCGAGGAAATTCCGATTGCCCTGGCCAATTCTCTTGAATCTCAGCCAAAGTACCAAAATCACGGGGGTGAAACTGAACATTCGCACCGGAAACCGAATCCGGGTCCTTAGGCAAATCCGTGCCCAACTCATAACGTCCCGATTTAACTCCTGCCAGCCCAGAGCCAGGATAACCCTTACAAACATTCCAATCTCCCGACACAATGCCAGTAGAAGAACCTTGGGTCGACATCGACCGTGAAGCAACGGCCACGTTAGGTACCTGCACGATTGCCATATAACCACAATCGCCGTTCCTCTCCAGCAAGCGAGTCTGAGTGGTCGATTTTGCCCAGGCTTTATCAGAAGGACAGACAGTTTCTAAAAAAGAATCACCCAATCTGATGTGCGTGTTCGTCAAATTACCTCCAGCCGCCATACGCGGATCACGAAACACCACCGGCGCATCAAAAGCCGCACTTAGAACCCCGGAGGTCCACTCTAGATCGTGAGCGAGCAAACATATTTGCCTCAGACGAAGCTCGTTATCAATCGCCATTAGCTCTCCTTAAATATTTGTAAAAGCCTCTTGCACAAACAATAGTTCATTTTGTGACTTTACCTGCAATGGAAGGCCAGACAAAGAATTGGACCAGCTGTGTCGAACAAGACCAAAGAGTAAAAATTAAAGTAGGAGATCTCGCATACAAAGCCAAACCGACCCTCGCAACCAATGATCCTAAGCCTTCAGAGATCGCTCCCCCCCTGCTCATTACTTGATGCTAATTCTTGGTTAAGCCTATGAATCTCTTCACTCGCGGGCTCTTGATCCAAGGTGGAAACTGGAATCGCACGTCTGATCTTTTCGGCACTATCAATCAAACATATTTCACTTTTCGCTAGTGGCCCAGACTCAAACGCCGACGTCTGCATACCTTCCTGAACCCATTTGATGAGCTTGGTATCTTCGGAATTAACTTCTCTATTAATCCGCCAATTCAAATACCTAGCCAACTTCATTTCGCGTCGATCATCCTTCAGTGCAAAGGGAATCTCTCTAATCATCGTTTTCGATGCGTTGATTGGAATGAACTGCATAAAATCCATCTGATCTGGATATACATCGAAGGCTAAATTCGGCCACAGCCTGTAGTACGTCCATTGCCACTGTCTGTCGATAGGTAGATGACTAACTCTCGGCAAGTATTTCTTGTAGAGGATATTGGACAGTATACTTTTTCTGGAAGCAGTTAGATCGGCTGACATTCTATGCACAAATCCACCATTACCACTGACTTCCAGGTCATAACTGCCGCCAACAAGATTTGAAAGACCCGGGTGGGCAACCGATATATGCATTGCGTCGACATAATTATCAGCGACTTGTTTCCAATTCACTTTTCTCGGTCTCAAGGTCACCCGACCCAGAGGCTCTAGATCCTCAAATCGATACGGCTCGATCTCCGCCAGATAAGGCGCGAACTGCTCGAAAACTGGAGGGGCATCGCTCGAAAGAACTTTTGCAAAAACAAAACCTTGAAAGATTTCGTGTTCCACGACTCTCAACCCGTGGGTTTCTAAATCGAGATCCTCAAAATCATCAAATCCTGGGACAGACTTAAGATTGCCGCTTAAATCGTAGCTCCATGCGTGATAAGGACAAACAATTCTCTTGCCACTGTTTCCCGACACGCAGTCGAGCAATTTGGTTGCTCGATGCGAGCACACGTTATGAAATACACGGATTTCCATACTCTCATCGCGCACCGCTACCAAGCGTTCATTAAAGAGGTCAAACGTAAAATAATCGCCAGCCAGAGGAATATTTGAACCATGACAAACTAGCTGCCAATTGTTGAGAAAAAGTTCTCTTTGCTCTAGCTCGAAGAAAGTCTCGTTGGAGTAAGTCCAGCTCGGTAGAGTTTTATGTTTGGCTGATTCCATGCGAATAAGTTATACCAATCACTCTACCAGCTGCTAGCCAAAATCGATCTTTTTGAATCGTGGATTAAGCAAATAAGAGTACAAATTTCGAAAAACCTTTCTTTACAGATCAAACTCATTTAATGGAAGATTCCTCCCTTCCAAACCACTCAGTAAGAAGGAAGTTAATTAGTGTCTATTTTAGGTTGGATAATCTATGTACCACTCCAAATTCTTTTTATTCCAATCTCGATAATCGGAGGACTCATCGCTGCCTACAAGCAAGTCTGGGCAAGCAAAAAGTTTGAAGTATCTTCAACAGCGACCAAAGTCCTTGAGGGCAGATTGCACATGCACTGGTTTGGATTACGCGAAGACCAGGCGACCGTTCAATTGAGTAAAGTATTACCGAATTTTTCTTATGCCGCTCATTGGATTTTACTTTTCCCTATTTATCTACTGTATAAGTTCAGTGGAAAAAGATTCTATCCCGTGATCGTTGCTCAAGGCGAAGAGGGGCTACTTAATATGGTGCCCAGCCGAACAGTGCATTTCGACGATCTAATAGACGGCAAAAAAGATAACGTCGAGCAGTTTGTCGCTCTAGGCGCAGGATTCGATACTCGCAGCTATGGGCAACTCAAAGATTCCAATCTAAAGCTCTTCGAGCTGGATCAGGCCTCCACTCAACGCCTAAAGATTCAAAGTTTAAAGAGGGCAAGCGTTGATTGTTCGGCAGTGACTTTCGTAGACGCGGATTTCTCCAAAGAAGACTGGCTCCAGAGACTCCAAGACAATGGTTACGACCCAAGCCTCAAAACCCTATTTTTATGGGAAGGCGTGACGCTCTATTTATCTGAGACAGACGTTCGCAAGACCCTACAAACGCTTAAATCTAACGCGGGCCCCGGCAGTGTGGTGATAGCGGACATCTACGGTTTTGATTTTTTGAAGATGCTAAACAAGGGCTCTAAAGTACTTGAAGCCACCAATGAATCGCTAGGAGGGTTTGGCTTAGACTTCACAAAAGACCCTGAACAAGCTTTGTTACAATTCGCCGAAAGCGAGCAGACAAACTTAGGGCAACACTTTTTCCTCGGCACCAACAGTAAAAGCGGCACTTTTATGGTGGTCACCGAGATACTGCTTTAGGCATATCTCGCGAACACCAAAACCAGTTTCCGGATAAAGATATGCGCAGTAAAGGAAATCAGCTCAGCTTACTCAGACTAGAAACAAGATGGTCAGTTGAAGAGTGTAGCTATCGCTTAATGCTGCAAACAAACGATCTTCATACGCCCGAAGAATGGCTTGCTTGGGAGCGATCCACCGATGACAGTCAAGCAGGAAGAGAACTGGAAGAGCGACTGGATGACATTGCGGTCGTTTTCGGCGTGGACCGGCAATATTTCCATCAAACCGAAAAATCTTCTAAAACCCAAACAAAGGTGCTGAAATTACCTTTAAAATAGGCAACTCGGATGCACTTACGCGCGCAAACCTCAGGATTTAATGCAATGAGTATTTTGAAGACCCTAACCGGCTCAAGCCTAATCACAATTTTTTTGCTTATCGGACTAACTGAGTTGAACGCCAACGAAAGCAAAGAGCACATTGACGTCTATAAAACGCCAACCTGTGGATGTTGTGTCGACTGGATCAAGCATATAGAAGTAAGCTATTTCACCACCGCTGTATTTCATCCCGAAGATATAAACGTGATCAAACAACAAAAGGGAATCAAGCCTCAATACCAATCCTGTCACACAGGGATATCAAAGGAAGGCTACATTTTCGAGGGCCACATTCCCGCTCGATTCATCAAGGAGTATTTGGAAAACCCAATTCCAGGTTCGATCGGGCTCAGCGTACCAGGCATGCCGGTCGGAAGCCCAGGCATGGAGGTAGGCGACAAATTTTTGCCCTACCGAGTTCTCACTTTAATGAAAGACGGCTCAGTAGAGATCTACAAAACAGTGGAGAGTATAGACGATCAATACTCTCCCGACCGAAGAGCATCCTCTCAAAAAGCAACGACACAACGCCTAAAAACAACGAGCAGGTAGTTCTCTATTTCTTGAAGCTGATGCCAAACTCAGCCAACACTTCTTCATTGTGCTGGCCCAGCGTAGGCGGCGATTGATACAGGCCAGTTGGTGTCCCACTAAATTTGATCGGGTTAGCAGCCAGACTGATCTCCGGGTTATCTCCTCCGGGATCACAAACCTCTAACATCTTCCTCGCTTCAACATGCGGATCCTCATAGATATCGGCCATATTCTGAACCGGGCCCGCAGGGATCGTTCCATTGAGCTTTTCCATAATTTCTGCGCGCGTAAGGCTGGTGGTCCAACCACAAATTTGCTCTTCAACCCAGTCTACATTTTCTAGACGGGCAGCATTGGATACGCTGCGCTCATCGGTCATCAAATCAGCTCGATCCATCGCTGCACAAAGTAGGTCCCAGTGGTGAGGATTACCAACTGCGATAGAGATTCGGCCATCCTTAGCTGGAAACAAGTCAAACGGATAAAGTGTCATTGCTCGCTGCAAGCCCGCAGGATTTGGCTTTCCGGTAAAGCCATATTGGGCGACAGCGCTCTTCTGAAAGGCCATCATGGCATCATACATCGACACGTCAAGAAACTGACCTTTGCCAACTTTCTTAGCATGGTGAATCGCGGAGACAACACCTAACCCCATCAAAGTACCCGAGAAAATATCCGCCAATGCAGGTGTGACGAGGTTGTCATTAGCATAGACCAATCC
This sequence comes from Candidatus Azotimanducaceae bacterium, assembly GCA_045560825.1. Classification (GTDB taxonomy): domain Bacteria; phylum Pseudomonadota; class Gammaproteobacteria; order Pseudomonadales; family Azotimanducaceae; genus UBA4421. The sequence goes on along the minus strand of JBJKYX010000011.1, from coordinate 33,869 downwards.
TCCAAAGCTTTGAGCAGCGGCGTCAAGGCAGGGCCAATCAGCATACGGGCTCTCTCCTGTTCTTGGGTCTCCAAAACCTCTGACGCAAGCGTAGATAATCTCCGGATTACGTTTGGACACCACTTCATAACCCAGACCAAGGCGGTCCATCACTCCAGCTCGCATGTTTTCCACTACAGCATCAGCTTGATCGCAGAGCTGCAGGAAGACCTCTTTGTCCTCCTCTTTTTTGAAGTCCAAACACACGCTGCGTTTATTTCGGTTCACTGAGGCAAAAGGGGCACCATAATCAGTGCCCGCAGTCTTCTCGTCATAGGGAGATGCATGATCGGGCAGGAAAGGCGGTATATTCCGATAGCCATCGCCCATAGGCGATTCAACTTTGATCACTTTCGCTCCTAAGTCTGCAAGCAAACCCGCACCATAGGGGCCTGCAAGGGCTCTAGTGCAATCAATAATAGTCAAGTCTTCTAATGGGCCAGTGCGTGCCGCCTGTGTCATGTGAATCTCTCCCGCATCTCAAAAATGGTCGACTTTCTCGTATTTCTTACAATCTAAGACGCCTTGTCTTCACCGTCAACAGACTTTGTTTTGGTAACTGACAGATACCACAGATTCTAGTATCTTTTGTTCAAAGGAAAGACAAGAGCTGAGGAATTAGTGACGTGAACATGAAAGCATACAATTTTGACCCCGACGAGTTAGGCAAGAAATATCAGGAAGAACGCGACAAGCGCGTAAGGGCAGACGGAAACGATCAATATCAAGAAGTCACTGGGGAATTCGCTTATTTTGTAGAAGACCCCTATGTTGAACACAAAATTGACCGAGAGCCAATCGAGGAAGAAGTTGAAGTTGTGATCATAGGTGGAGGATTCGGTGGGATGCTTGCAGCCGTGAGACTCCACGAAGCAGGTATCGGGGATTTCAAAATTATTGAGAAAGGTGGCAATTTTGGCGGAACTTGGTATTGGAACCGTTATCCAGGCGCGTCTTGCGATATTGAATCCTACGTTTACCTACCTCTGCTAGAAAAAACGGGATTCGAGCCAAAACAAAAGTACACAAACGCCCCAGAAACACTGGAATATTGTAATGTCATAGCACAAAAGTATGAGCTTCACGAAAGAGCCATTTTGCAAACGGAAGTTACATCGACGGATTGGGACGAAGAAACCAGACGTTGGACCGTCTCAACTAATCGTCAGGACAACATCAAGGCTAGATATGTGGTTCACTCCAACGGCCCGCTAAACCGACCGAAGTTACCCGCGATAAAAGGAATCAATGACTATAAAGGGCACACCTTCCATACCAGTCGTTGGGACTATGAATATACTGGAGGAAACTCTCATGGCGGGCTAACCGGGTTAGAGGACAAGCGGGTTGCGGTCATCGGTACCGGTGCGACTGCGGTCCAATGTGTACCTCACCTTGGAGCGTCTGCTCAACACCTTTACGTCTTTCAGCGCACACCCTCCTCGATAGATGTTAGGAATAACCAACCTACGCAAACAGGTTGGATCGATAACCAAAAACCTGGCTGGCAGGACGAACGAAGACGCAACTTCGAATCGATAATGGCGGGCGCTCAGGTTAAGGAAGACCTCGTGTCCGATGGTTGGACAGAAGCGTTCAGACTTCTCTTTGGCAACATCCGAGACAAAGCACCTTCTAAGTGGCGAATCGCTTACTGGGCTCTAACTGGACTAGCCTCTCCAGAGCTTTATAAACAAGGCATCAAACCCTATTTGACCAACAAGGTAACGGGCTTTATGAATCTCGCCCAAGAAATGGAATTAGCCGACTATCAAAAAATGGAGCAGGTACGCTCAAGGGCTGACGACGTGGTTGACGACAAAGATACCGCCGAAGCCCTAAAGCCCTATTACCGTCAATTTTGTAAGCGACCCTGTTTTCATGATGAATATCTACCCACCTTTAATCGTCCAAATGTCACGCTGATTCACACGGATGGCAAAGGTGTGGATCAAATCACTAGCGAAGGCATTATATTCGATGGCGAGGAATACAAAGTCGATTGCATTATATTTGCGACCGGCTTTGAAGTCGGCACCGATTACTCTCGCCGAGCGGGATATCAGATAAATGGAATAGACGGCAGTCAATATCACAAAAGTGGACGGAGGGCCTTTCCACCTTCCATGGCATGCACGTGAATGGCTTTCCAAATGCTTTCTTCTTCGGACCAGCTCAATCCGGATTCACTGCCACCTACACCTATTCCCTTGATGAACAAAGCCAACACCTAGCGCACATTCTTGATAATGCGCGCCAGCAAGGCGCAACTCGGATAGAAGCTTCAAAGGCAGCCGAACAAGAGTGGGTACAAACTATAATTGAGAAAGCACGTTTAACCGCCGATTTTCAAGAAAAATGTACTCCGGGGTACTACAACAATGAAGGCCACGTTAATGTAAAACCACAAAACGGGATGTACGGCGGTGGACCGATCGAATTTTTCTCTCTCATGAAAAAATGGCGATCAAAAGGCGACTTGCCTGGTCTCGAGCTGAACTAGCCTTTTTATCCAACTCTAGAGAGTGCTGGCGATATCAAAAATACCTCGCCTCACTCTCCAGGTTTGACCTTCATACCTCTGGGAGGATAAAACGCCGGTCGCTTGGTGGTCAGCTCTACCCAGGCTTTTATGTTTGGCCAAGGTGAAAAATCAAATTTTATAGCTCTACCATACTGACCAACGACTGATGCCATCATCACGTCGGCAACCGTAAATCTCCCTTTCCCTTCGCCGATAAGATATTCCCTACCTTCCAGCTCACTGTCTAGAGCCTTCAGTTTAGGCTGCAGATTTTGCTCATATTGTACTCGGCCTTCCTCGCCTCCCTGACCAAATACCATCGGCAAGAAGTTAGGTTCAAAATTGGAGATTGATGAAAGCCCATACATATTGATCCGGGCTCTCTCACCCACGTTTTGAGCACTCAGAGGACCTCCAAGTATCTCAGCAATGTATTGGCATATTGCTTGGCTCTCATAGAGAACAACGTCGCCATGTTTCATCACGGGTATCAATCGATAAGGGTTTAAAGCCAAAAAATCCGCTGAGTCGCGCACCTCATTGTAGCCAGTCACCGGTCCGCCAGTATCAACTTCGAGAAAATCTTCGTTGAGCACCTTGCCGTACTCTCGAAGCAACCAGTAAGGCCGACTCGCCCGACTGGCTTGATGCCCATAGATCAAAATTTTTTCTTTACTCATTTTCTCTCCTTAACAGCTCATTTATCCTTAAACAACCGATTCATTTACGCCTTAGTACCTCGCCTGCTCTGGCTCCGGTTTGTTTATCGTTCTCCAATACAACAACGCCATTGCAGATGGTCGCTCTATAGCCTTTTGCCCCTTGGATCAGACGCTTTACCCCACCCGGAAGGTCACTAACCACCTTAGGCATCAGCTCAGACAATCGCCCTAGATCAATCACATTTAAATCAGCTCTCGTTCCTGGTTTTATGACGCCTCGATCGTCCAACCCAATTATTCTAGCTGGGGCCGACGTTAATTGCTTAACCATCTCAGACAAGCTCAGTAATTCCTGCTCCCGATGCCAATAAGAAAGACAGAAGGTTGTCCAACCTGAATCCATGATTTGGTTGACGTGTGCACCAGCGTCTCCGAGGCCAGGCAAACAAAAATCAGCAGATATTGCCTTCGCCACCGCCTCAAGATTTCTGTTGAGCGCTCTCAATGTAAATAAGGCTTTTCCATTATTTTCAAGAGACATACGAATAAAGGTCTCGGAGGGGTGTTCCAAATTTTTGTCAGCAAGCGCTGCCAGACTTTGTTCAGGTCCCGAGACGTAATCAGGATATTCTCCACTACCCAAATAATAAATGTGTTCGGCGGGCACTATCGGTTCGTTCGCTTTTGCGTATTTAATCAAACGCTCTGCTAAGTGAGGATCCTTAATTGCTATCAGCCGATCGTCTAAATCCATCGGAAGCAGCTCATCCCAGGGGCCCCCTCGCCATGGCGGATACACCTCGATTCCTGCAACGAACCCGGAAGCTCTCGGAATCACCATGGCGCTCACGTCTAGACCCTCACGCCGCATCGAGTCCACCTGCGCTTCAATCTTATCCCCAAAACTCGTGGTGCCTCCCGTATAGTGACTAAATAACACCCGGGCCTCACTTGCCTCCAGTTTCAGGAGCGACATTTCTTCCTCAACGCGAGACATGTTCATGACGCTCTGCATCAAGCCACCTTCCTGACCCACTACTTTCGCAATCGCCAACAACTCATCTTCAGTAGCAAAGGTTCCAGGAACGCTCCGACCGTCCGGGATTCGGTGACCAGGATTGCGCGAAGTCGAGAAGCCAACCGCTCCGGACTTGATCGCTTCCTCAACGACCTTGGCAATTTGTCGAATTTCTTGCTCGCTAGCATCCTGATCTATTCCGCGCTCCCCCATCACATAAAATCGAACTGCGCAGTGCCCAACCATCCCGCCTACGTTAATCACGGGACTCAACAACTCTAGGGCATCTAGATATTCTCCATAGCTTTCCCAATTCCAAGCCAAACCACTTAATATCGCGTCGCTCGGAATGTCTTCCACGGTTTCCATCATGTTTGCGAGAAATTCTCTGTCTTGGGGCTTACAGGGGGCGAAGGTCACGCCGCAATTACCCAGAATCGCTGTAGTCACCCCGTGCCAGGTCAAGGGTGTCAGCATCGGATCCCATCCGATTTGCGCATCCAGGTGTGTGTGCAGGTCAACAAAACCAGGGGTAACTATGTGGTCCGTCGCATCTATAACCTGGAGACCGTCCTCTGAAATCACTCCCACTTTACTAATCTGATTGCCATCGACAGCGACGTCAGCCCCATAGGGACTCTCGTTCACACCATCTACCACCAAGCCGTTGCGTATTATCAGGTCATGCATAACTAAAATGGTCTGTTCTTTCGATCGACACTTAGGCCATCTCTCTCATCCATTTGCGGATCTCCTCCACGAACAACTGAGGCTGCTCAAAAGCAGCGAAGTGTCCACCTTTTCCTACTTCGTTCCAGTACTTAATGTTGGTGAAGTACTTCTCGGACCAAGATCTAGGTCCTGCCATAATCTCCTCCGGAAAAACACTAAACCCGGCCGGCAGTGTGATAGGAAAGCGGTTTTTCGTTGAGCTTTGTTTAAAATTTTCCCAATACATCCTAGCGGATGAAGCTGCAGCGTTGGTCAGCCAATAAAACATAATATTATCGATCAGCTCGTCGCGACTAAGGATCTTTTCTGGGTGACCATCGCAGTCGGTCCAATCATGGAATTTTTCAAGAATCCATGCAGACTGTCCAACGGGCGAGTCCGACAGCTCATACCCGACAGTCTGTGGTCGCGTTGACTGGAGCTTATGGTAGCCCGACCCCCACCTTTCAAAGTGTTGAATGCGCTCTAGCACTCGTGCTTCAGCAACCGTCGGATTTGTCCTCGATGCTCGAGGTGGCCCCGCTGTCGGCATATTGAGATGTATCCCTCGACATCGTCCTCGATTCTGAGAACCAATCGAGATCGTGACACCCGCGCCCCAGTCACCTCCCTGAGCGCAATAATGATCATAACCTAGGCGATCCATAAGCAGGTCCCAAGCCACGGCAACGCGATCAACATCCCAACCGGAGTCCGAGGGCTTTCCGGAAAAACCAAAACCGGGAAGCGAAGGACAAATAACGTCAAACGCATCATCAGGCAGTCCGCCGTGATTTTCAGGACTGACAAGCGGATCGATGACCTTGTGGAACTCGACAATAGACCCCGGCCATCCATGAGTAATCAGTAATGGAGTAGCATGAGAGTGCTTACTTTTCACTAGAATAAAGTGAAATTCTATTCCATCTATGACCGTCACGAACTGCGGGAACTTGTTTAACCTCTTTTGAGTTGCAAACCAATCGTACTCTTCAGCCCAATACTCACAAAATTCGCGGTGGTAATCTAAAGGGACTCCCTGAGACCAGTCATCTACTGTCTCTTTTTCTGGCCAACGGGTTCCTCGCAAGCGAAACTTCAAATCTTCAATTTCAGAAGGCTCAATATTCAATTCGAAGGGCTTAATTTCTTTATTACTAATCATCATCAGATGATTTCAATTTTCTTAACATCGAATGAGAAGGGCCCATCCTCTCCATCGTAAATCATGAGACCTATTTCCCTGATCATTGAGGGCTCAATGGGCCTATAGTCAAGGCGACGGCCTCTCCAGTTTGGCCAAAAAGACTCCAACGGGATAACAACCTCTTCCCACCGGTTGGTTTTACTTTCGAAAGTCGCCCAGAAAGACGCCCTGGATCTTCTTTCCCTCAGGATAACCGTATAAGACCGCCCATCGCCCTTTATTAACAGCTTCATTTTTTTTGAATCACTAGGAACCGGGCTAGCCAAGAAAGAACGAATAGACGAAAAACCCCCTCCATTAGTATTAGTGGTACCAAAAAAGTTCAAGAACTCCTCACGAATTTCGAAGCGACCGCGAGAACGCCCTCCCATGACATTGTCATTCACCACCCTCCAATCCAGCCCTACAGGACCATCATCAAGCACTTCAAACAACAATTTTGCGTCCGCATTCATAGATAGGAATACGCTAACCAGAAAAAAAAAGAAACAGGATCTCTTCATCGCCCAAATCTTATCAGACATCGCGCACCTCTATGACTACTAGCTTCCCGTTTAACCAGCTTGGCAGCCAACTAGGCACTTTAGGCCGAAGCCTTTTAAAAATATCCAAGACGTAATCAGGCTGATCCAGAACCGCTTTGGCATGGCCGTCCACCCGTTCTCCCCGAATGAACATCTCAACTGACCGCCCATCACCCGCAAACTGACGCCACCAAAAGCCATCCACTCCTATAAACACCAAACCGTCTTCTCGCAGGTAATTTACGGGCAAACTGCGACCATCGGGCAAACTTATCATCATCACCCGCCGAGCAGTGACCCCATCTGGATCTGCTCGAAGCTCCCGTTCAACTCGCTGATTGGTTGTTTCACCTGGAGCAAAGCTAAGAGTCAGGATTACAGCAACCACCAACAATAAAACGCCCACCCAGAATGTTCGCTTGTATTTGAATTTAAAAATCATGAACCCCCTAAAATAGGACGTAATCCAAGCCACCAAAACAAAAACATGCTAAGACCACACGATTTTTATAGACAAATTGAAATGTAGCAAGCAATTCATTTAGGCTTACCCTCTAGCAGTTTTTGAAAATCGAATCGTGTAATAGATATCTAATTTTTCACTACGCGCAAACCGATGGGTTCTAGTATTTCAAATAGTTTCAAACCAGATAACATATTCAAAGCGCGACAAATTAGAATAATACAGCGCAGCAGATGATTTATACTATGTACCGAACACTAATTTTAACTATTTTAGTAATGACTTCGTCTTCAATCTGGGGCGAAGATCAATTGGTCTCGAAAAAACTGAAAGTATTTCCTGACTGTAAACGATTCGATTGCCCCTGGGATTACTTGCGCAGCAACTTGAACCTAGTTGACATAGTCAGAGACCCAAAGGATGCCGATATTCATTTATTGGTGATTCTCGAAGAAACCTCGATTGGGGAAATGTACCGTTTGCAGTTCATTGGGCAAACGACCTTTAAGGAGTTTTCTTTTAGTACCAGTTATTTCAGCCCAGAAGTTAACACCAGGGACATGACGCGTCGGGAAATTTTACGAAAGGTCCGGCTTGGTCTTGTCCCCTTTCTGCTGGATCGGCCGGAAAGTGACTATTTATCTATAAACGTCGATGCCCGGAGCCAGGAAGAGCTAAGTGGTATTGATCCAATTACAGAAGAGACCGACCCCTGGAACTACTGGGTATTTAAAACCGAAATCGGAATGAGCGTAGAAGATGAGGATCGAAGAGACAAAAACGAATACTGGGGCTCTCTAACCGCGAATCGGACCACAGAAAACTATCGGCTTGGCATGGGTTACTGGCGAGAAAAAAAGTCACAATCGTTTGTTCTGGACGATGGCTCAACTTTAAAAGACGACCGCGTTCAACAAAGCATTACCGGGTACGCCATTAAAAGCTTAGGTAACCATTGGGGCTTAGGGGTTGGCGCTAGCCAACGCAAGTCAACTTACCGCAACCTCGATGACTCCTTTCGAATAGCCTCAGCCATCGAGTACAACGTCTATCCCTACCAGTTGACAGCAGAAAAGGCGCTGACCTTTGGCTACTTTTTAGGACACACCTCATTCGACTATGAGCTGACCAATATTTTGGGCCTCGATGAAGAAAAGCGCCCAGATCATGGACTCTTCGCCGAATACGATGTCCAACAACCATGGGGATTTATTTCGGTTAGGTTAAAGACCTCTCAATTCCTAAACGATACTGAATATTACAGCTTGTCTGTGGGGGGAGACCTGGATTATCGGATCACTAGGGGGTTAAGCATTAACCTATGGGGGAACTATTCATTAACCAATAATCAAATTTACCTTGCGGCCACAGAAGCCAGTAACGAGGACCTCCTACTAAAAACAAAAGCATTAGATACGAATACCAGAAGCAATTTTGGCTTAAGCCTCAAATACAGTTTTGGCTCGATCTACAATAACGTCGTCAACAACAGACTTCGTGGATCAGGCTTTACGAGAATATACGACTAAACGCAGATATTTATCGCTATCACCATCTGAACCCGCCTATCTCTCAACCTCAATTGACTTTTTGAGCCGTGATTATACTATACCCCCCATGGGTATAACTCTTTTAGCTTTTGCATTACTCCTATTTTCTAACATCAGTGAAGCCAGACCCATCTCTTATCCAGGCGGCTCAACAGTGATGGCCTTTACTGACAACCTGAAAGACTCTCTCTATTACCACTATTCTCCATCCTACAAATACTCTCTGGGTTTAGAGAGCCTTAAACATAAGGTCTTTGAACAGGATTATTCTTATCTTAGATTCACCTACCTCCTGAATCGCAAAAACACACAGAACTCACAAAGAAATCTGTACTTTCAATCTGGCATCGGCCTCAACGGATTAAACAATCACTTCTATGGCCTCCATGGCGATTGGGAAACACGGAGGTGGTTCTCGGGGTTTGGCTACAAGCAAGAGAGACGTGAGGTGGACGACTATAGCGAACAGTTCGTGCAGTTAGGCGTAGCTCCTTACCTGGGTGACTATGGAGACTTCCATACCTGGATCATGATCAAAACAAAAAAAAACAGCCTCTCTGGAGTTTGGTCGACCTACCCCTTGCTTAAATTCTTCAAAGGCGATTTTCTAATGGAGTTCGGCTACAACGACAAAACAAAATTAGACGCGCATTTAATGTACCGGTTCTGAGGAAATAACATGAACAAATTTTTTATAGCTGCCTCCTTAACCTCCTGCGCCCTACTAGTGCTTGGTGCGTACGCTGAACGCACTCATCCGCACGAGAGCCATATCCACGAAGAACTCGTCGACGGAAAAAAGCTACAGATCGATCCGGATCAATTTGAGGAGTTTGTTAAAGGGCTGTCTCAATCACAAATTGCGATCGTTAGTGTGAAAGGTATGGTCTGTGATTTTTGCGCGCGAGGGATAGAAAAGACCTTTCGCAAAGACACAACAGTCAAAAAAATCGATGTCGATCTCAGCCGAGGCAAGGTAATCCTCGCTTACTCGATGAATAAAGAGATCGTCCGAGAAGAAATCAGCCAAGGCATCCTGGTAAACGGCCAAAACATGACAGACCTCCAAGTGATCACAATAAATTAAGTAGAATGTCAGTGGATGATAAAACCGCCAATGTGATCTCTCTCTTTGCGTCCTCGTCGACTCTAGTTTGTTGCGCACTCCCGGCCTTGTTCGTGGTCATGGGTGCGGGTGCGAGCTTCGCGAGCCTTGTAACCGCGTTGCCTTTCTTAATAACGGTTTCGCAATACAAACTCTATCTAAGCTCTTTCGCCCTGATTCTGATTTTAATTGCCGGATACGCAAACTATAAAACTTATTACTTACCGTGCCCTTCTGACCCAGAATTAGGTAGAGCCTGTCTTAGAACAAGGCAGACATCACGTTACATCTATTATCTCTCGGTGGGACTCTTCATTTTTGCTACCATGTTTACCTATGTTATTCCAAAGTTGATCTAGCGATGAGTCACCCCAGTCACAAAACACAACTTGTAAACTTGCGCCGTATAGAAGGACAACTGCGTGGGATTGCTAAAATGGTGGAAGACGAAAAATACTGCGTCGATATCCTAAATCAAATAAAAGCGGTCAGAAATTCACTTGCTACTGTAGAAGGGAAAATTCTCAAAACTCACCTGAGAGAATGCGTAAAGGAATCTCTGGATGGCAGCGAAAACTTCGACGAAAAGGTGGAAGAGCTGCTCAAAATATTAAAAAGATGATGTTTCTGTAAGGCAGTACACGAGCAAACCCAGAAAACGATCAATTAGGAAGACAGAACCTTGGATCTTAAGTACAGATTGAACAAGTGCGCGCTCGCCAGGAACACCGAGCCCACTATAGTCAACGAAAGCTCTACCGCGACATAATCGTGAAAGTAAACGCCCAACCCTAGGAAGCATATGCCGACTATCGCGAGCAGCCCTATATAACGATTCCCGTGGATTCTATAACCCCCAACCAGCGAAAAATAGCTCAAGGGCAAGACGATGAATAGCAGAACCTGATGTAAAAGGTGATCAGAAAAAAAAGCGAGTGCGGTGATCGAAGAGCCTATCAATAACAAGACAGGAAAAGATACGCAGTGCACCAGGCACACCACAGAAATCAAAACAGAGATTTTATCGAGCTTAGCATCAAAACTTTCTTTCCCCCGCATAGCCTCTGAATCTCTTCTTTTTAGATCGTTAGCAATCATAACGCAATTCAACCTCTCTCATACATACTGCGTTATCGCGCAGTTCGTGATTCCTCTTGCTATAAGTAACGTTAGTAATCGTCAATTCAACAGTATGACCGTCGAAAAAGTATTATTATTCGCACCAAAAGGTCTTGAAAATTGTTTATCAAAGCGCAGGTGACCACACATGAAATTCTTTAAATCCGCCTCTCTGAGCTTTCTTCTAGGGCTCTCTATTTTTTGCGCTTCAATATCAGCAGCAAAAAACAACGAGTTTCGAATCGAAAATATCGGCAAATTTGATCACCCTTGGGCTCTTGAATTCTTACCTGACCAGAAAATCTTACTCACTGAGATGCGAGGTTCTCTCAAGTTATTAGACCATAAAGGCAACTTTCTTAGTGACGTAAAAGGCGTTCCTGAAGTGGCATTTGGTGGACAAGGAGGACTCGGCGATATTGCACTTCATCCGGCGTTCGAACAAAACCAGCTTCTCTACCTCAGTTATGCCGAAGCTAGCTCGGATAACACTTATGGCGCTGTCGTGGCCAGAGCTAAACTCCATAATACTCAAAATGAATACCAGCTAACCGAACTTGAAGTCATCTGGCGACAATATCCCAAGGTGACTGGAAAGGGTCATTTCGGACATCGCCTGCTTTTTGGACCCGAAGGATATCTATGGATCAGTTCCGGAGAGCGACAAAAATTCGAACCCTCACAAGACATGGAGTCGAACCTCGGTAAAATGGTTAGGCTTAACGCGGATGGCTCTCAACCAACTGACAATCCATTTTCGGGAAGTCCTGTTCAGAGCCAAATCTGGTCGCTAGGCCATAGAAACCCGTTGGGGGTCGCTTTTGACGAAGGCAACAATTTATGGGTAGTGGAAATGGGCCCTAAAGGAGGAGATGAACTCAATCTTGTCAGGCGCAAGTCAAACTTTGGTTATCCGATAGTATCCAATGGAGATCATTACAGCGGCGCTGAGATACCAGATCACGATACTCGACCGGAATTCGCTGCGCCGAAAATAACATGGACTCCCGTCATCTCACCATCGAGTATGCTCTTTTATAGCGGCGAGAAATTTCCAGAATGGAAGGGTAGCCTGTTCATTGGCGGATTATCCTCAAGAGCTCTGATACGAGTTGCGTTATCTAATGACGAAGCAAGGGAAGCCGAGCGCTTTGGCATGAATAAAAGAATCAGAGAGGTAGAGCAAGGTCCCGATGGCGCAATCTGGCTACTCGAAGACGGCCGCAGAGGCAGCGGCCAGCTTATGAAACTCACTACGCGGAATACCGATTCATAGTTAATTAAGCCAGCTTCAAAGTCACAAGCTAGTTTGGGCCTAGTTAGTGGGGCCTAACGCGATATGGTTGTTCACTCGGGTCAAAGCCCTCTTTAACTTTATATCGAGCATTGTTTCTCCACCAAACGGGCCTACAAACTGCCTGATAGCCTCTCGCTCGGCGTCTCCTTTCGAATCAAACCAATGGAGCGTTCGTTGGTGCACCCAAAGGTTGTACAAGCTAGCGCTGTTTTGAATCGGCACTCCTCGCAACACCGTTTCAAACCGACCGATCGAGGGCTCGTCAACTTCTTTCGATACCATCGTGTTATCTGGTTCACTGAGCTTATCCACTACCCATTCATTGTAAATCTCAGCAGTTCGCGGCATCAGCTGTCCAGCAGCCTCCAAACAAAGACTAAACAAGTTCAACGCTCCCTCTGGAATTTGATCTTCCGAGTCAAAAGCCATCTCGAAATCAGCAAATTCTGGGCTTTGGATATGGGGAGTGTTCATCGCTTCGGTCCAGCGAAATACCCTGGGAGCGCGCTGCTTCATGATTCGAGCGGGCTCTGGGTCTCGCGCGAGATGGCCGAACAAAGGCCCCATCAACGCAAAATCTGCTACCGATGGCATCCCGCCAAATAGATAGGGGGTAGTTACAAAGTGGTTCTCAAGAATATCTAACGCATCCAAATAAAAAGACTCAAAAACAGGCAGAGACTCATCGCTAGCCCCCATCCCAGATCTTTTGCTTTCCATGCGAGTAGCAATTACCTCACCGAAATGATCAATTTCTTCGTTTGTACCCTGAGGCTTAAAAGATCGGCCAAACTCTCTACCGACAAAACCATAGTTTTCTTCCATATAATTCCATCGGTAATGCCAGGCGGGCCGGCCTAACAGACCATCAACTAAAACCTCGAATAGTCGAGCAAGCGTCTGTTGCTTCAAACCCGGCGGATAAACCGAGGGCTGAGGATAAATCTCTTCAAGCCTGTCCATAATCGCCACGGAGTCTTGAATTGCCGACCCATCTGCCAGCTCCAACTGAGGGATCCGGTGATTTAAGGTATTGGCTCGGATGTAGTCACGAAACCGGGGATGTCCAGGCACGCGCTCAATAAAAGGAATACCCTTTTTCAGCAAGTAGCATCGAGTTTTGGCGGTAACATAAGACGCGTAAGAGCCGTAGAGGTAAACTGTCATGGTCAGGTTCTTCCAATATGGTGTTTCAGTATTCTAGTTTAACCGACGAATCGTATTTCTTGCGTCTCGAAGATTTTTATCTACCTCTACAGACCTCCTCTCTCCCACTACTTTGGAGGCATAGCAATCAAGTTCGATCCGCGGAAATGGCTCATTCATCATGTACAGCGAAGCAGAAGACTCAGCAATAACGTTCGGGTCCCTGCCATTGATCAGCAGAGTATCGATCTCCGTGGCACCAGCCGACCGGCAGCACTTTTTCAATAGCCTCGATATCAGAGGAACTCAATTCCAAGTCCACGCCGGAGGCCAATTCATCTAAGTGCTCGACCGATCGTGTCCCTGGGATAGGTACCACATGGTCACCCTTAGCCAGCAGCCAGGCGATTGCAAGACCGGAAGTCGACACCCCCATGTCTGAAGCCATCGCCCTTAATTCGTCGGTCCGATTGATATTTCTTTCGTAGTTACCCTTCTGAAAACGCGGATTTACCTTCATGAAAGCAAGCTCACTACATGCCTCGAACTCCAGCGGATGGTCCGTCAGCAAGGATCTGCCAACGGGACTGAAGGCTATCAATGTCGCTCCGAGCTCTTTTGTTTTTTGCACCAAACCCATCTCAGGTAATCGAGTAGAAAGCGAATACTCAGATTGAACGGCAGCCACTGGATATATCTGGTGCGCCCGTTCTAGGGAGGTAGGAGCGATCTCTGAAAAACCGATCTGTCGTATCTTTCCCGATTTAACCAACGTAGCGAGAGAAGAAGTAACCTCCTCAATTTCTGTATTGGCATCTCTCCTATGAATGTAAAGGAGCTCAACTTGATCGACTCCGAGTCTTTGAAGCGACTTATCCAGCTCAGCTTCGATATGCTCTAAACTGTTATCGTAGCTTCTCTTTCCTTCTGCATTAGCTGTTATGCCTGCTTTAGTTGCTATGGTAAAGAAGTCTTTCGCCTGGCTACCCTGTTTAGCCAAATAACTTCCGATCCGAGTCTCGGACATCCCCTTTCCGTATACATTTGATGTATCGATATGCGTAATGCCCAAATCCAGACATCGATCCAGCACAGCATGAGATTTCTCTTCGTCCGTTGGCCCATAAAAATCGCTGAAGGACATAGCCCCGTATCCAATTGCCGAGATAGACGTTTTTTCTTGACCAAAAGCTCGTTGTTTCATGTAACTCTCTTCTTCCCCGTAAGTTAGCGATACTATTTAATTCAATAAGATATTCAAATCTTAATTCGTCTTTTGTAAAGTGGCCAAAAGAGAGAAGAAACAGGCAACAACACGGTGAATCAAAAGACCGCTGATCAGTACTTTGAGGAAGGCGAAGAAAAAGCCTACGCATTACCTAATCGGGGACCGCTAAGATTTACCGACGACGGATCGGTGCACCCTGAAATTCTTAGTGCTTACTGGCACTACGGCTTTTATGTGCTCGAAGGGCTAATCCAGCCTAGCGAGGTCGACAGTCTGGTCGCAGACTTTGATGAAGTGATGGACCGTGCTCCAAAAAATTCGCAAACAACTCTTGATGCCAAAGGCAGACCCTCCATAGCAGCGCAGTTCGAGCGCGCAACATTTCAATTTGCCAAGCCTCTGAGCGACCCGATGGGGGGAACAGACTCAACGGGCGGTCGATATCCAATAAAAATGAGAGAGTTTGAAGCTCCAGAAGATGCGCCCGATCAGGTTGTACTGCAAATTAGCGGGAGCTTACAGATGATGGACTCCAATCTCCGGTTATATGGACATCCTGAGCTACTGCGTATCGCAGAGGCAATCAACGGAGCAGATTTTGTGCCCTTCACAGATGCCGTTTGGGTTAAACCGGCACACTACGGAGCCGCTGTGTCCTGGCACCAAGATGGAGTAACTCACTGGACGCACCCGGACCTAGACCAGGGAACTCATGGTTTTAATTTTATGGCTCAGCTATTTCCAACTGATGCATTGAATGCGCTGTGGATCATTCCTGGCAGCCACGACAAAGGCAAAGTCAATATCAAACAATTAATCAACGAAAATGACGGATCGGACAAACTACCTGAAGCCGTGCCCTTATTGTGCGCTGCAGGCGATGTCGCTATTTGCAATCGACAGATGGTTCACTGTTCGTTTCCGAACAGGTCCGACAAACCAAGAGTTACCTATGTTTTTGGCTTTCACCGACGCCGATCGGTCGAGGGTGTTGACGGTTGGAATTTTCGAAGCAAAGAAAAAATAACCTACAACCATCAGCGCATTCACGATCGCTCGAAAATCATACAACTTGCAATCGATGCTCGACGACAAAGCTACCCTGAAGAGGTTTCCTATATCTACGGACCAATGGAGGGCGAGGCCGAGACATTGCGCTGGTCGGAACATACTCGTGAAACCATCCTCAAGAATTACAACCAATTAGACCTGGGGATCTGAAAGCCTTATCACCAAAAAAAGTAAGTGCAAACCCTACTGAGAAGGTTTCACTTAGCGTAGTTGAGAGGCTTTTGATATTCTCTCTTTTAACCGAGTAAGACAATTTGTCGATTAATAAGGACTCACCCATGTCGAACAACGCAGACGACTCTGCCGTTAGCAGAGAATCTAACAATCCAAAATTCATAAGTCTTGATGAAGCGGCTGCAATGTCCTCCGGTACAAGAGTGACCTTTATCCCAGGAATTCAGGCCCTATTCTCAGAAGCGCTTAAGAACATCTGCTTTGTCAAAAAAATTCCTCTGATAAGAGCCCTCCACCCCATCATGGGTCAAGATAAAGACACCGGTGAAGACCGTCAGGCAAAACTCTACGAACTAACGAGCCAGACGGGCCTCCCAACCATGTTCCACGATAAAGAGCGACCTCGAAACGTTTGGATTGAGCAGCTGGCTCTTGCCGAAAGAATCGGCTCGGAAGACAGTCCTGTCTTACTACCAGAAAATTTCCAGGCGAGAGTTGAGGTGTTAGGTCTCTGCGCTATTGTCTTGGGTGAGGATGGTTTCGCTTGGAACATGAGAATTCTGAACGACAGTCCGCTGGCCCAGAAATATGGTTTTAGCGAGAAGGCCAGCTCCGCTGCTCCAAGAAAATTGGCGGAGATACTTGAGCTAATTGATCTGCGCCTGGAAGAGCAGAAGACCAAAGGCTCAGCCTACCTGGTAGGAGACAGCGTTAGCGCCGCCGATATCTATTGGGCGACGATCAGTATGAGCGTTTCGCCAGTCCCAAAAGAAATCATGCCTGAGACAAAGCAAAACAAGGGCATGCTCGCCTACTTCGCATCGAATGCGAATATACCAGCGGTAGCGGAAGCGCTGACCGACAGGATAGGAGAACATCAAAGGTATATTTTAAGTACTTATTGCGAGACTCCCGCCGTCTTGGGAGGCGAACCCGCTTAAAAACTCCAATCCAGCTAAGAGGAAGAATAAGGCGAGCCCGCTGTTTCGAAAATATTTGTTTCCATAGGACCTGTTTAGTCACTAATTCCTATACCTCATCTCTAACACGCACCTCGAAAAGCAAAATTCCTTTAGATACACTCTCGTTCAAATTTCTGAATAAATTAAAGGCCGCCTATCTTGCGACTAAGACAGATCGCCCTCGTGACGCCCGAACTTCGCGGCGTTGAACAAGAAATTTGCACCAAACTAGGCCTTGAGGTGTGCTATCGAGACCCAGGCCTTTCTCACTTCGGATTACGACACGGTCTTTATGCGATCGGCGATCAAATTCTTGAAGTCGTTGCTCCTAAGGGACCGGGTACGACGGCAGAGCGCTTTCTCGATAGAAGGCAAGGGGAAGGGGGATACATGGTGCTCTTGCAAACCGAAAAACTAGAGCAACACAAGTCTCGGCTTGAAGAAATCGGCATTCGAGTCGTTCATGATGGTGAAATAAACGAACAAGACGCCGCCATAAGAGGTATCCATTTGCACCCCAAGGACGTCGGCGGAGCGATTTTATCGCTGGACGAGGCCCAACCAGCAGAAAGCTGGTTGTGGGCGGGACAGGACTGGCAGTACCACTCGCTAGACGGAGTAGTCACAAGGATCAACGCCATCGATATCCAAGCAGACGATCCTGATTTAATGGTGGAGCGATGGTCCAACGCAATAGGAATCCCTTCGCGATCACGTGTTATCGAACTAGAAGATGCGGAAATACGATTTGTCGCAGCCACTGATGGACGAGGAGACGGACTGACGGCTGCGAGTTTAGTGTCGAAAGATCGCCAGAGAGCAGGTGAGTCAATCAGGATCTGTGGCTTTGAATTTCGATTAGTTTAATCGGTTTCTACCAAGGAATAATCTGCCCTGCTGTGTTGAAGAACTTTCCAGAGTCTTCAGGACCTAGTTCCTTCACCAAGTCCAAGATTGCGGCAGCACTTTCCCCTGCTTCTCTTACGGGTTTTTTGCGGTGTTTTAAAAAGGGCTCAGACAGTTTAGTCCTTGTCGTGCCCGGATGGACCGCCACAACAATTGATTGATTTTTAAATCGCGCGCACTCCATAGACAGGCTCTTAACCGCCATATTCAACGCCGCCTTGGACATTCTGTAGCTATACCAGCCGCCGGTTTTATTGTCCTCTATGCTCCCGACTTGAGCACTCAGAAAAACCACAACAGGCCTCTCAGCTGACTTAATCAAATCGAGACAATTTCGAAAGATTGCCAGTGGACCTACGACGTTTACTCTGTAGCTGTGCATCAGACGAGAGCTCTCGAGATCCTTGATGCTCTTCTCCGGCGTTCCTTTATCCCCATGAAGATAACCAGTCGCAATAAAAATACGATCCAGGCTTGAGCATGATGATCGCAAGTGATCTGTCGCAACCTGAATCGATCGGTCAGACTCCAGTTCCAAAGGTAACCAGCTAATATCACCCCCCTCTGGAGGTTCAGAACTTCTGGACGTCGCGAAATTGAAGTGAGTTGTCGGATCTTCCAAAAGCCGAGTAGACAGTTCCTTTCCTATTCCGCCTTCTCCGCCGATTATCAATGTGTTCATCTTTTTTCCTCTTTTTTTGACAATATATAGACATAATAGAAATAAATCTATTTTATTGAAATTAAATGTAGACATTAATTATTTTATGAGTATTATGCTCACCATGTTTAGACAATTTATTGACAACCCGCGCGCAGGCCGAACGGAGCCCTCACTCCCTCTCCCCAAAGCCCGTCGGTCTGCGCGCCCCTTTGGAGCATGTAATGCGAGGATTTCTAAAGGTTTGTGGATGGGTATGGTGCGCAGCAGTGTGCATCGCTCCCTTCTTTTAAACCAAACCGGTTCTGATTCACTTTTGGTAAGTACGACTTTTTAAGGAAATAGCATGAGAAAACTTAGACAACAAAAACCGATCGCCAAGGCAATTGCCGTCAAGGACATCCACCCAATGAAGAAGATCTTGATGGGCCAGTTCTTGATCATTTCAGGAGCTTGGGCGCTTTCGGGCCTTTTCCAAATAGGCCTCATCGTATGAGCGAACGCTTTGACGCAAGATTTCTAGGTGCGCAGGTCGGGCGGGAGGTTGGCCAATTCCTCTCTAAGCAGTTGCCAGGCCTGCGCACCCTTTTTACCTGGGACCAGACTAACCAGTCAGGGAACCATGTAGAAAAAGAGATACCTTGTGCAGCAACAAATAAATTAGACATTTATATTCATATCAGGTTTATTTCAATAATTTAATTGACAATACCTTTTTATAGTAGATAATATAACAATTAAATAAGACATTAAGTAGACGTTTTGCATGCAGACCGGCTGGAACCCCCTCTCCCTCTCCCTAAACCACCGGTCTGCATGCCTAATTCTCCCGAGAGCCACGGACCAAGGGAAGCGAGCTCCTTCAGCCCAGCCAGTAACCCTAAGCTCCACCAGCTGGTGGGCCGCAGTCAACTCGACCCAACTTGCGAGGCTTTGAAATGGTTTAAGTGTGCAGGCCGGAGGAGAGACTTCTGTCCCGGACCTCTCCAAGCAGTATCCCGGTCTGTGCACTTTTAGCTTTAACTATTACACCCTTTATCATAGTATGGACAAATTTTAGACACATGTATCAGATTATGAGCAATAAGAAATTATCTATTGGAGCGGTAGCAAATCTGACAGGGGTGCCACAGCACACTCTCAGGAAATGGGAGAGTAGGCATGGCATAGGAATCCCTGACCGTACGAGCACAGGCCGCCGAGTTTATAGCCAGGATGCGGTTGAGCAGCTGCGACTTGTTAAGAGTTTGCTCTCTAAGGGGCACTCTTTAGCTCATCTTACTGAACGCCCCGTGGCAGAATTAAAAGAAATCGAGCGAGAACACGGTGTGGTCGAGCAGAAATCAATCGAGTTTGAAAGAATCGTCATGGTTTCTGAAACGGGCGCCTCTGAAATGCGAAAAGTTTTTGGGGCTGAAACGAAGATCTCCGAAACCAGCCTCGATAACTTACAGGCTTCACTCATCGCCAGCGTTGACACAACCAAAGTGCTGGTGGTGATAGAGCAAATATCACTTGGTGTTAAGGATGCCGTTAAGATTATCGACGCCCTCGACCCCGAAATGCCTACCGTCATCTGCGTGAAATACCTGCCGAAGAACGCGCAAAAACTGTTTGCACAAAGCAACGCCATCTTGTCAGAGTGGCCCCTTACGAAAGACTCTCTCGCAAGAGATGCTCGACTGCTTGACCTATCAGATCCCGAGTCAGAGGTTCAAGAGCGGCTTTTTAACAACCAGACGCTGAAGAAATTGGTCGCTATGAATCCGTCCTTGGACTGCGAGTGCCCAAATCACATTGCCAAATTAGTCATAGACATTTGCGCTTTTGAAGAATATTGCAAAAACTGCGAGGACTCTGACCCAGTTCAACGAAAAACTCACGCAGACCTAGGTCACTTAAGCGGGCTTGCACGGATGAAACTAGAAGAAGCGCTGATCGAAGTCGCGCGAGTCGACAATATTGACTTGTCGACTCTGTAAATTCCAGACGAGAAAGACGGATAAAGAAAGATATCCCTGTGCTCTCCGTTGTGCTTTATGAGCACATTTTAATCCCTTCTGTCTTTCCCTTTTTTGTCTAAACGCCAATGCGAGAACAAGAACCCCTTCCCTCGGCCGCCGACGATGCGGCCGCCGTCATGGCCTCCTTCAAGCAGAAACAAGAACAGATCAAGCATGACAAGCCAGCAAAATCAGTAACAAAAATCCTGCTGTTTCTCTTCACTCTATTGGCTTTGCCTCTTACGAATCATTTCATGGGCTGAGCATTTCGCGACCTAAATCACGCCTCTAATCTAAAGTTGATCGAGCCTATCAAGCTTTTTTAGAAACAAGGACGCCTCTTCTCGATTGGGCGCTTCCAACGAGAATCGTTGATGAAAAAAGATTTGCAGGTTCACCCTGCCTTCACTCAGACTAATCGAATACCCGTCTAAATCGGATCCTACGCTTAAGCCTTGCCAAACGTATTGGCCTTGATCTTTCACACCTTCATTAACCACTTTCTGATAAACCCTGAGCGCCTTTGCTACGTTTACCTTGTTGTCCAACAAAACTGTGTCCAGATTTTAATCAATATAACGTTAATGGGATCGAATCGGCTCAAATCAATGCACGACAGAGATCATTGCTCTTGCAAGCGAAGTCGAAAACTCAGGACGAGACGTGATAATGATGATCAATTGCCCAAATCACTATTGGCTTAAGTCAAATAGCTACTCCGAACAAAGATGAAAAGTGTGTATATTCGCCTATGAAGAAAAGGGCAAATTGAATTGCTCAATAATTCAGGGCTGGACACTGGCCGACAAGCTCAACCATGAAAGAAAAAACGAAAAACATCAAAAAGTACACAGCCACCTCTCTTGGCTATCTGGGTCTTGTTCCTCCTTTTATCGCCTTGAGCGCAAGCCTAGTCCGCTCTATATCGCCTGAGGAGGCCTTTGAATTCAACTTGCTCTACGCGAATATGATTTTATCTTTCCTTGGCGGGACACACTGGTACGCCGGGATAACCTCGGAGATTAGAGCGCCCATCAGGAAAATCTTGGTAGGGATCATCTCAAGCTTAGCCGGGATAACCAGTTTACTCATTGGTGGTGTAATAGGAGCCTTGATTACTACGTCAGGCCTGCTCTTGCTTGGCGGAATCGAAAAATACATGCCGCTATCCGAACAAGATGGCATCGAATGGTATTTATCTCTGAGAACTAATTTAACGGCTGGGCTTGTCAGCTTGTTGCTGATGAGTCTTTGGCTGTCCACGTAACAAAACCTGGCATATTTCTTTATTGACCCCCAAAACCCTAATCGACTCATTTAGTTTCCAAATGAACTAGACCTTATAAACGCGCGACGCAGTGCCGTAAAAAAGCTCGTGCTGTTCGTCATTCGAAAATTCTGACGCGATCCTCTTCATCGCGTTCCAGTAAACCGAGTAAGACATGGAGAGTTTGTCGACAGGAAAATTACTCTCAAACATGCACCTAGAGGGCCCAAAAGCATCGATCGTGTGTAAATAATACTCTCGATGGGCATCAGCAATTTCCTCTGAAGACGGCGGCACTTGCCGGGTATGCCAATTAAAGCCATTAACCGGCATCGCAAGGCCACCAATTTTTACCACCACATTTTCACATTCAGACATCCGGACTATTTCGGCCTTCCACTCGGACATCACTTCCTTCATCTTTCCTTCATAGGACCCAACCCCACAGGGCGTACCAAAATGATCTAGAACAATAGTCGTGCCTGGCACCGCTCGAGCTAAATCAGAATAGGCAGCATTTTGAAAATGGTAATGCCATGAATCATAGGTGTACCCCATCTCCCCTAGCAGACTGACGCCGTTTCTAAACCCGGACTGTTGAAATAAATCAGGATGAGGTGTCGCATCCAGCCAACCAAGGCTTTTATCCGGATCATGGGCTCCCCCATGCCGGATACCGCGAAACAGCCCCTCGCCAGCCATCTCGTGAGCTTCCAAAGTTTCTCGGAGAACGCCTGACTCCATGGTTAGATCCGCATGAGCGACGATACCGGCTATCTCGGCCTTGCCTTGACCGCGACTCGCGATCGCTGCGTCTCTCACGAACTCCGTTTCCCCAACAACTTTAAGGTGCTCAGGCCCTTCAGTTCGATACTCTGCCCCGCATTCCATAAAAACAGTTTTGACGATCTGGTGTCCAGTTTCAGTGTCTTCCCAAAGATCTTCCAAAAGGTAGACAGGAAGGCCGCTGGTTCTCCACATGTGATGATGAGGATCAATTATTTCTCGATCAGGATCTAATATTTCTTCGGTATTCTGTGTCAACCACGTCCGTTGTTCTTCTTTAGTTAATGCCATCTGACCCCCAAGTTATTACTGAAGAAATGAAATCTATAAATACATCAATTCGCGATTTTTTCTAGTGGCGCCTAACATCAAAAACAACGTCTATTCGAGAACCGTGGTTAGCAGGAACCAACCTCCCCTAAAAAATCCTGCCAATGCGACGCCATACCTTCGGTCCACTCTGCACCCAGCTTATCTTTAACACAATCACGGATTAGTTCAAAAAAAACGCTAAAAATATCCTCCTCAACACCATACTCCAAGTGATGGGATCGCCACGAGGCCAAATCGCCCTTGTTAACCTCACCTTTGTCACTGTAAACCAGTAAGAACTCAAAAGCCGTCTGCAACATAGCGCCGCGAACGCTGTGGTCTTTATCAAGTACAAACAGAGACTGATAATCCGGGTAGCGGAAGTACATGAGCGAGTAGATTTCTTTTTGAGGGTCCCCCGACAGCTCCGCAAGCCTCTCTAACGATAAATCAATAGCACCAGGCATTGAGATCTCTTGCGTTTAAAATTTCTCGCGACCCGGATACGTTGATAGAATGGGGTTTTACTTTTTTCACTTAAGATATGCCTCAATTAATACTGCATCAATACGCCGCGTCCCCATTTTCCGAAAAAGTGCGGTGCCTTCTAGGATATAAACAGCAAGACTATCACATGGTGGAAATACCTGTGATCATGCCAAAGCCAGACCTAATGGCCTTGACCGGGGGATACCGAAAAACCCCTGTCTTGCAGATAGGAGCTGACATCTTCTGCGACACCGCCGCTATATGCCGCATCATCGACCATCTTTTTTCTGACAACTCCATTTATCCGGAATCCGAAGACGCTCTGCTGACTGCTGCCGCCCACTGGACCGACACCTTTCTTTTCAAACTTGCTGTCGCTGTGGCTTTTCAACCTAAAGCCGTCGCAAACAGCGAACTATTTAGTGACCAGGAAGCTGCCGCCGCGTTCATGGCAGATCGAGCTGCTCTGAGCGAAGGCTCTAATGAGCTCAGTCTAGATTTGAGGATCGCCCAGTCTCATTGGTCTTTGTATATGAGAAGACTGGACAATCAACTGAAAGCCGCACACTTTATCGGTGGTGACCAGCCGAATATCGTTGATTTCTCGACTTACCATTGTTGCTGGTTCGTCTACAACAACGATTCTCTGAAGTCTGAACTTGATCAGTTTAAAGCGCTCGCCGAGTGGATGGTCAGAATGGCTTCCTTCGGCCAAGGCAATTCAGAATTCATGACGGGAGAGGACGCCGTAGGCGTTGCCAAGGATAGCGTTATTGCCCCAGGCTCGGGAGACACATACCTCGCAGAAGGAGAACCAGCCCCGGGAGACACTGTCGACATCATGCCGATCGATTACGGCTTTCAGCCCACTAGAGGCGAGTTAATGGGCTCGTCGATCGACGAGTTTGTGCTAAAAAGGGTCGATGAGCGCGCCGGTGAAGTTGCTGTTCATTTTCCGCGAATTGGATTTCAGATTAACCCAGTAGGAAATTGATGATTAGCTCGATAGAACAATCCAAGATGAGCAAAAATCGTCAACTATAAGTTTTCTAGCTGCTTAATGGACAAAAGTGATTTCGATACTCTAGACGCCAACAAATTAAGAGCCGCATGCCAGTGGTTGAATTCGCTGCCCATCTATATGTTCACGGCGGAGCTTACTGTCCAGCTGCTCAGATTTAGCTATGATTGTGATAACTTAGACAATGCGGATCGGTCCGTGAGAGCAGTTCTAAACTATCAGGCATCTCTCATGGCACCACTAGACCCCGAGCTATTTATTGATTACGTAAAACGCGTATATGAAGGCCCTGTTCCTGACGAGATAGCCGATTTCTTCGGCGATCATACTGTTCAGTAAACTGGTGACTAGGCTTCAGAGCAAACCCTCTCTTGTTAACAAAGATGGCACGCTATTTTCCATTCTCGCTTCCACCAGCTAACGCCGATACTTGTTGTGCATCTTGGATTGATGCCTGACGACAGACTTGCTTCGAAGCATTTCGTGTTTTGTCTTTCTATGTCTGACCCGCTTTCGCCAGACTATGTAGGTTTTTCGTTTTAGAAACTTACGCATCATCTTGGGGATACTGCTTACCTGGATACCAAAGCTCTTCGCGATCGCTTCCATTGGTGTCCTATCTTCCCAGGCCATCTCGATCAGGCGACTAGACTCTTCCGGGGACAAATTGCTTTCGTTTTTCAAAGCCATGGCACACTCGAACTCGACTGACTAAACCGTATCTCAGCGACGAGGGCGGAGACTCTCATACGTCAAATCCAACTGGTCCCTACTGGGCCTCTTCCCTATGAGAACCTCGGTGCTCTCACTTTTATTTGCGACCCTGTTTTTTCCAGAAGAATCCTCTGTGGAGAAGCTCGCCTTTTCTGCAGGCTTCCGACTCTCTTGAGGCTGCTGTGAAAAAACTGAAGGCTTCGGCACATAACCGACACCCTCTGGCATATTCTTCTCCTATAGTCTGGACTTTAGTGTTTGAGGACACACGAACTTACAATAGTCCACATATTGTCTATATTATATAAACTAATTTTGTTTATGTCTATTTATTGTCGAAATAATTATACCCATTTATCCGAGAGAAGGATTAGGCGATCTGTATATTGTAAAAAATAAGCCACAGTCTCTGTCGTAGGCTAAACGCCAGGGCAGGCGTCTAGCTTTAAGGAATTCAGAAAGAACAAAGCTAAGCGGGACAGCCAAATGATCAACAAAACAGATCTAAACAATAATCATTATTATTATTAGGCAGTTACTATCTACTATGGAGATCGACTAAGATTAAAGGATATCTAATAGCTATTAGTTAGTGATGAGAGAAAATAGAGGTAGCGTTGATCCAATCGACTACCCTGCATTAAATGGAGGCAGCGAATGACAGAATATAGATTACTCATAAACGGCGAAATGACACAGGGAGATACGACTATGGAAGTCGTTAACCCGGCAACTGAAGAAAAAATCGCCGATTGTCCAAGAGCGTCCGAGGCTCAGCTAAACTCGGCGGTTGAATCTGCAAAGGCGGCTTTCCCCAGCTGGAGCAAGACCCCTATCGAAGAAAGGAAGGCCGTAATTCTGAAAATTGCTGACATTATAGAAGCAAATTCTTCAGAGCTAGCACAACTGCTTACCGAGGAACAGGGTAAGCCATTGGAAGCGGCCACAACCGAAGTTTTTGGTATGGCGGCATTTTGCAGATACTTCACTTCTTTGGATCTCCCTGTAGAGATATTGGAGGACAGCGAGGGGCGAAAAGTCGAATCGCACAGGAATCCTCTCGGGGTTGTAGGCGCCATCGTCCCTTGGAACTTTCCTTTGATGCTAATGGCGTTTAAATTGCCGCCGGCGTTAATTGCGGGAAATACGATTGTCCTTAAGCCCGCCCCAACGACACCGCTCAGTTCTTTGAGATTTGCGGACCTTATTAAGGACGTAGTTCCTGCAGGCGTCGTGAATTTTGTGACGGACGCCAATGATTTAGGAGCGGCCTTGACCGCCCACCCAGACGTGAGAAAGGTGTCTTTTACGGGATCCACTGCGACAGGAGCAAAAGTCATGGCAGGGGCTGCCGGTCTGCTTAAACGTATCACTCTAGAACTGGGAGGAAATGATGCAGGGATCGTTCTTAATGATGTCGACCCCAAGGAAGCTGCTCCTAAACTATTCGACAGTGCTTTCCAGAACACGGGTCAAGTCTGCATCGCGATGAAGAGACTTTACGTCCATGAAGACATATACGATGAAATGTGTGCAGAGCTGGCTACCATCGCGGATGAAACACCGATTGGAAATGGCCTGGATCAAGGCACGAAGCTCGGACCTCTTAACAACAAGATGCAGTATGAGCGAGTAAAAGAACTAATAGAGGAAGCAAAACAAGATGGCAACATTATTGCGGGCGGCGACGTCCCCGATGAGCCTGGCTACTTTATCAGGCCCACGATAGTAAGAGACATCAAAGAGGGCTCCCGGTTGGTAGATGAAGAACAATTCGGACCTGTTTTGCCGGTGATGAGTTTTTCAAATGAAGAAGAGGCCGTAGAAAGAGCTAATGCAACCAGCTGGGGACTTGGAGGCTCGGTTTGGTCGGCGAATTTAGACAAAGCCTATGAGCTAGCCGAACAGATGGACGCGGGAACGGTCTGGATAAACAAGCATCTTGAGTTAGACCCTTCAATTCCTTTTGGCGGCTCGAAGCAATCAGGGCTTGGGACCGAATTGGGTGAGGAAGGCTTGGAAGAGTTCACCCAACGAAAGATCATCAATATGGCTAAGGCATAAATCGAATCGGCGAACTCCACAAAAACCAATTTAGCTGGGGCTTACTTCAAGCCCCAGATCTATGGTTGCAGTGCTCTGACAAATGAGCGCAAAACTTAGAAACCTCCAAGCGGTAGGCTGTTCTATGTTGGGTCCTCATATGAAAAGAATCACGCTTCGCGGAGAAGCCCTCTCAGATATTCCTGAAGACCAAGAGAGCGGCTACTCTATTGTGAAGAGAAAGACTAAGAAAAAGAGCTTTTCCAGTTAGAGCGTTGCCATTCATGCGACTAGTATGAGTCCGCACGATGGCAAACTGAACTAACTTTTCAATCAATCATCAAAGCCTAAAAAAGAAGTCGCTTCTTCGACGCTCTTTCGCTCAGAGACAACTGCATTGGCAGGAAAGCCATCATCGGGCCAGCCAAGAGCCACGGCCTTCATGATTACCTGATCCTCTGAAATACGCGCGTGTTCGCGTACCACAGGTGACTGCATGATGCCCTGGCTATTGATCACTGCGCCTAAGCCGCGCGACCATGCGGCATTCACTAGTGCTGTCGTAACCGCACCACAATCAAAGGCAGTATCGTCACTGTCCGCTAGCTCTTTATCGTAAGTAATTATTACGCAAACTGGAGCATCAAATTGCCGGAAACCACGCAACACCCAATCTTGGCGGCCTTCCTTGTCTTCTCGTTCAATCCCCATCGCAGAAAACAATTGCTTAGCAACTCCAACTTGGCGATCGCGGTGTTGTCCTGCGAAAGGCTGCCCAATGCGAAACTCACGCGAGTGAGGCACACCTGCGAGATTGCGCTCCGTGTTACCTGCTCGAATAAGATCCAAGGTCTTCCCCGTAACTATGGTGAAATTCCATGGCTGCGTGTTCATCGATGAAGGCGAGCGCATTGCCAAAGCAAGTACTTCTTTTATTAGCGATTTCGGAACGGGATCTGATTTATAACCTCGAATACTGCGACGTCCGAGGAGAACATCATCAAACTGCACTTACTACTCCCCATTAAAATGAATAAGTAGTTTACCCGAATTTCAAAGTCATTAAAAAATTGACTCATCCAATACCAAATACCGAGCATGGGAAATTACTTTTTTTAAGTCACCAATCGCCGCATTTCTACCGGAAGCCTGGCAATTCAATGGACAAAAATTAATCAAAAAATTATTGAGGCCTAGCTCAAGACAACCGAAAGAAAAAAGTCTCCTTTCTATATTTAGCAAAAAGATTCGTCACGAATCTGAATTAGCTCGAATATGAGAAACGATAGGCGGTATGACCTTTTCTGGGGTTTCGCTGAGAAGCCAGTGCCCCGCGTTCAGCTCAATAATCGAGTACGGGCCTTTCATGTATTCTGACATCAGCTCCGTTCCAAGGCGCCCGACCGCCTCATCTTGATTTCCCCAAATAAAAAGCGTGGGTACCCTCACGTCATTCTCTTGGACTTCCGTGCTGGCTGGGTCACCCCCGAAACTAGCGCGATACCAGTTAAGACCAGCGGTCAGAGCTCCAGGCTCACTAAAGACGCTCACATATTCATCCACTTTCTCTGCTCGCATGCCTCCATAGGCGCTTTTTAATAACCGAAGATCATTAAAGGTAAAGAGCGTCTCGGGCACTCCAGGGGTCACAAACAAAGTAAAATAACTGCTCCTGGACTGCTGATCTGGATCGTTTTGTAGCGCCGCTCCAAATGCCGCAGGATGAGCAATCGAAAGCGGAGTCCAGCTGAGAACTCTATCTGGCTTCGCAAGCACCACCCCCCATCCTACGCCTGCGCCCCAATCATGACCCACAAGATGAAAACGCTCACCCCCAAGTGCGTCAGCCACCGCAAAAACATCATCTACCAATTCAGATACGACGTATTGATCAATCCTCGCGGGCCTAGTCTGCGGGCTGTAACCACGTTGATCAAAAGCGACAACTCGATAGCCTGCTTCTGCGAGCACGGGGATGAGATCTAGCCACATCGCTGACGTGACCGGAAAACCATGGAGCAGAACCACTAGAGGTTTCTTTTCTGGTCCTTCAAAACCTGCCGCCCTCGCACGAAAGTCTCCCCGATCGGTAGTTATCTGAACTAATCCCTCTTTTGACCCCGAATCAAAAAAAGGCAACTCAGCCGTTCTTTTACTATGCGTGTACGAGCGATCCAGTGACATTTGGGCGCTTAGCCAAAACGCTGCAACACCGATTAATAGAAGGGCTAGAATCCCAACGATAAAGTATCCAAAGTATTTCACGACCTGCCCTCTTGGGAATAAAGTTAGATTATAAGATCCGAGAACGACATTAAAAATACCACTCTTGATTTTTACCATTTGGCTGGTTAACTGACCACTAATACGGCTCTCTTTCTTTCGTCTTAGTGCCTTGTATATAGCTTATGCCACCAAGGTCGTGCTCTATTAACAGCTCATCAAAAATACTAGTATTCGTTTTATTTTAAACCTTTATCCCGATAATCAAAAAAAGTGGAGACCATGAATAAGAGTAAATTAAAAAGGCTCGTTTTCTTTACCTCAATTTTTGCAGGTTTTTTTCTCCAGGGGTGCTCAGAAGAGCAAACTACCTCCTCGCAACAAACTTCTCTTCAAGCGATCGAACCTTGCTCAGAAGACAGTTGGCTCACCGCATGGTGCGGCTATAAAAACGCCGAGGACCTAGTGGCGACTCCTGATGGTCGTTTTTTGTTGGCAACGGGATTCGGAGGATTACCAGACTCTTACATCAACGAAATGGTGATCGTCGACTTATCAACAATGAACAAAGAACCGGTTAACGTGTTGCTCGAATCTAATTCATGGGGTGACCCCAGCTGTACGAGAACCAGCACCGATTTTTCTACTCATGGAATGGACCTTGTTGAACGTGCTGACGGCAGCAAAATGGTGGCGGTCACCAATCACCTGCCTAAGGAAACAATAGAATTTTTTGAACCAGTCCCTACAGACGCAAGTTGGAATTTGGTCTGGAGAGGCTGCGTAGAGTCGCCTATCCTAGAGGAAGGAACCCGTCAGCCTATGTTCAACGACGTGGCACTGACAACTAGCGGCGGTTTTTACGCTACCGAGATGTATAACGCCAAAACACCTTTTGACGAGTTACTCAGTACCGGAGCCGCAGGCAAAGACTCTGGACAAGTATGGTTTTGGAACTCAGAAGATGGATTTAACGCCTTGCAGGGCACGTCCGGAGGTTTCCCCAACGGCATAGTGATTACCCCCGACGAATCCACCTTGTTCATAAACTATTGGTTTTCAGGAAAAACAATAAAATTCGACCTGAAGTCAGAACAGACATTAGCCGTGCACGAGGGCGGAAGGGCCGATAACTTAACCCTATCCAATGGTTCCCTTTGGGCGGCGAAGCATAACGTGAGCTTGACCGATGTTTTTGAAAAATGTCCTCCTGAAATAACAAATTGTTTTCTGCCCTTTTCAATCCACAAATTTGATTTAAATCTTAACGAATTGAAAACCTGGTCTTTTGAGAGCAGCACTTTTGGGTTTGCGACAGTTGCTACACCAGTTGGCGAGAATGTTTGGCTTGGAACAGCTCACGGCGAGAGAATCGCGAGCTTCAAGATCGCGCCCCAATAGCAGCGCGCCCCTTTCTTACATAAAAAAGCGAGGCTAATAAGTAGATATCTAGGTTAAACGGACTGACAGGCCTCTAGAATGCAGTAACTTAGGTCTCTAGAGCTAGCCACCTGGAGGGCCTAGTTTGAGTCCTTTCGAATCCAACTCGGTAATCAAAGGTGCCTGCTTATGTTCGCAAGCACTTTGCATAACTGTTCAGTTGGTACTTCACCTACCTAGATCTGCTGTCTCCGAATCAGCGCCTCAACGTCCTCTCCTTTCTCGTGAATCGTACGCGTGGCCACATAAATTTCGATTACGAGGAACACCAAGGAAAAAATCAAAAGTGCAATGCACAACATAAACAAGAAAGCTACCGTTTGAGATATTTCAAGCCCATACAATCCTTGAACAAACATACAGAGGATAACGATGCAAACAAACAACCCACTGCAAACCGCCATGCTAATTGAAAAGTAACAGAACCTACTCCTCCAGGTTAATTTCGACATCGCCTTTAGAAAAATCGGACTCTGTTGAATTTCATCATGATCAAGAACAGCTCTCTGGAGGACCCTGATCCGATCCTTAATACGTCCCAACCGATTAGTCATGGATATTAAAAGGGATCCGATTCCAGCCAATAAAAACACCGGCGTGACCGCAACCTGCATAATTTCGTAAATATTGATCACTTGATGTAACTTCTTTCTATAAAGCCTTTGGTTCCCAAAACGTCTTCTCAATACCTAAGGGAGATCAGTCGCTGGATCTTGATCACTCAACATAAAGCCTCACTGATTTTTCCAACTTAGAAACATAAAAAAAACAACTAACTTTAATCTGACCTTAACTATATTTCACGGCTATAATTTCAATCAAACTATCACAACTAATCTATTTAGGGAGAACAAACATGGGCGAAGCGTTGATTATCGACACCTGCAGAACTCCGCGCGGTATTGGTAAAGCCGGCAAGGGAGCTCTTTCACACCTGCATCCACAACATCTGGGATCAACTGTATTGAGCGCTTTGGCAGACCGCACCGGCATAGATACCTCAGAGGTTGACGACGTCATATGGGGCACGAGCTCACAGGTATGTGAACAAGGAGGCGATCTTGGGAGAATGTCTGCTCTCGATGCAGGCTATGACATTCGGGCTAGCGGCGTCACGCTGGATCGTTTTTGCGGATCTGGCATCACTAGCGCCAATATAGCCGCTTCGTCTGTTATGTCTGGAATGGAAGATCTAGTTGTCTCAGGTGGCACCGAGATGATGTCCTTACCCAAAAAAGGCGTGTTACCCATGGGAGCTAATAATCCACACTTACAGGAAATTCACCCACAGTCACACCAGGGAGTTTGTGGGGATGCCATCGCTACCCTAGAAGGTATCTCCAGACAAACCCTTGATGAACTCGCTGAGCTATCTCAAAGCAGAGCTCAACAAGCTATCAAGGAAGATCGATTTAAAGGCAGTCTTGTCACCGTACACAATCTCGATGGTTCAGTTGCGCTTGATAGAGAAGAATTCCCGCGCCCTGGAACCACTATCGAATCTCTATCTGCACTAGCTCCAAGCTTCCCCCAAATAGCCGATTATCGACACACTGAAGGGTCAAAGACCTTTCGCGAGCTCATTAATCAAAAATATCAGGACCTTGATATCGAACACGTACACCATGCAGGTAACTCTTCTGGCGTGGTAGACGGATCGGCGGCTATTTTATGGGCCAACCCTGACTATGCTAAATCCAACGGTCTTAAGGCTAGGGCTCGCGTAGTCGCCTGCGCAAATATGGGAGACTGCCCCACTTTGATGCTAAACGCGCCTGTACCAGCTGCTCGCAAGGTTTTACAAAAAGCAGGCCTGACAATCGACGACATCGACGTTTGGGAAGTCAATGAAGCTTTCGCTGTAGTCTCAGAAAAATTTCAACGTGATTTGGATTTAGATCGTAGCAAGGTCAACATAAACGGCGGGGCCATGGCTTTAGGACATCCTATCGGCGCAACCGGGGCTATGCTCATAGGCACCGCGCTCGACGAACTCGAACGCAGCGACGGTCAGTTCGCTTTGATTACGATGTGCGCTGGCGGAGGAATGGCCCCAGCGATCATAATCGAACGGGTTTAACTCTAGCCAAAATAGTCTAACCTTTTGCAGTGGCCCGACTCTGAATCGGGTTGCTGCCACTTAGCAACAAGCGAACTGACGAAGACACTAACCATGAAAGATCTGAGCGGAAAAATAGCAGTGGTAACCGGAGGCGGTACCGGCATGGGACGTGAACTAGTTAGACAGCTGATCGCACATGGCTGTGATGTAGCCACCTGCGATATTGTCGAAGAGAATCTGAAACAGACCTTAGATATAGGTAAAAAAGAAGTTCCTCAGGGTGTCAGATTGATGGGCTCGCTTTGCGACGTTGCTAAAGAAAAAGAGGTGTCGGAATTCAGGGAGAAAGTAAAAAATGAATTTCGCACAGACCATATTAATCTGTTATTCAACAATGCGGGTATCGGAGGGGGTGGGAGCTTCGTAAATTCTGATCAAAATGAATGGGAGCGATGCTTTAATATTTGCTGGTTCGGCGTCTATAACTTCTCAAGAGCTTTTTTACAGATGCTCGTAAATAGCGAAGAGGGTCACGTTATCAATACCAGTAGTGTCAATGGTTTCCGGGCCTCTCTTGGAGGCAATATTCCTCACACCGCTTATAGCGCAGCAAAATTTGCGGTCAAAGGCTTTACGGAAGCACTAATCAATGATTTTCGATTTAACGCTCCTCATCTTAAGGCGTCGGTCGTAATGCCAGGTTGGGTCGGCACTGACATTGCTCTTAACACTCCAAAAATTCTTGGTTGGAAAGAGCCTAAAGATTTAACCGACGAAGAAATTGAAGGGATAAGAGAAGATCAAATCAAATTCGGCGATCTGGATTCAGAGTCCAATTTCACAAACGAAGAATTTCGCCGCAATCTTGAAGCGAGCAGAACAGAGTATAAAAAGGCTCCCGTGAGTTCCGCTCAGGCAGCAGAGATAATCCTTGAAGGTGTAAAGAACGACCAGTGGAGGATCCTGATTGGCCGAGATGCAGAAGCACTAGATAAAGCTGTTCGAGAAGAACCGCTCAAAGCATATGATCTAGATTTCAGTGAGAAAGTTTGGGCTACAATCCCTCCAACCGAAGACTAGACAGCAACATAAAAGGTTAACCTTCAATCGCTTGACCTTGGGTTAACTCTGCAACCACTTTA
>JBJKYX010000010.1:0-48901 GCA_045560825.1 Candidatus Azotimanducaceae bacterium | reverse complement strand
GTCTTCTCGGCAATTATTACCCAGGAAAAACCGCTCACCGTTTGAACACTCAGAAAAAAACCGGCAAACGAAAGAATGGAAAGCCCAACAACACCAAAAACCTCTATTCCTATGGGAACCAGAAGTTGTCCAAGAATCCCTCCAGCCCCTTCCTTCAGACTTGCTTCAAGATGTTCAAAATGGAGCTCCATTATCACTGCCACGCATAAGAACAAAACGACTACACCACTTAATCGAATCAACAAAAGCCATGGGTGGGTACTAAAGTTCTTTGCAGAAAACACACGATAGCCTAACCACATCAAGCCAAAAGGCACCAGATATGCGGTCCAGCCGACTAAAAACAACAAGATATCTGCTGCATAAGAACCACTAATCCCCATCCAATTAGAAACAATTGCGTCTGCGCTGCTATAAGTAAATGCGGGATCTTCCGATGAATAAGAAAAAATAGACAATGCAAATAGAATCGCGGAAAGAAAAATAAGAGCACTACAAATCTCTCTAAAAGGGAGCTTGTTTAAAACATCAAAGTTTGCAGGATGTTTATTTGTCGCAGGCAAGTGACTAAGACGAGAAAAAGTAGTTGAAGGGCTTTAACATGACATGTGATCCTGCAATCAATACGCTTCGCACGCGTATGGTCAACTCTTTGCGCGTTAAACTCAAGTAAAGATTGTACCTACTAGTTCAAAATTATATGGTGGATTTTCACGCTTAAAGAGCTTCTAGAAAAAACTGAAGACCGCCAGGAAAACATTCTGATCAAATATGAACACAATTAGTTTGTTGCCAACAGGAAAGCCAATATTTCCTGAATGTGAACTTGCTCTTCAAGAACCAAACGGATTACTCGCCGCAGGAGGCATGCTAAATGTCGAATGGTTAGTAGAGGCCTATACCAAAGGAATATTCCCTTGGTTTAATTCCGACGACGAGGAGATTCTTTGGTGGAGTCCTTCTGAAAGAGCCATTCTTTATCCGGGAGAAATGCACGTCAGTCGAAGCTTAAGGAAATTACTCAAAAAGGATTTATTCGAGATAACGTACGACGGCGACTTTAAAGGAGTAATCGAAAATTGCAGCCGAAGGAACGATAGATCCGAAGGCACTTGGATCACAGAATCTATGAAAAATGCCTACAATGACATGTATTTAGCAGGACTCGCTCACTCTGTTGAAATAACTCTTGAAGGAAGGCTCGTCGGAGGTATTTATGGAATTTCACTAGGTTCTATGTTTTTCGGGGAATCCATGTTCTCTAGAGTCAACAATGCATCAAAAGTTGCTTTGTATTATCTACAAAAAAAACTCTACAAATGGAGATTCACGCTGATAGATTGCCAAATCATGAATCCTCATTTGCAATCTCTTGGTGTTATAAATATGTCTAGAGAAGAGTTTGCCGATTTGCTTAAATCGAATATTCAGCAACAAACTAGAGCGGGCAGCTGGGCTGACACGGTCTAAGGAATAAAACTGGAATCTCAAAATACCAACCAGGAAGACCAATTTTTTCTCACTCCGCAGCATTTGTGTTCTTATTTAAATCGTTCTGATGCTCAAACACTCTTTTACGATCCAAGAATTATAGTTAGCGAAAGCACCTATGAGCGCCTGACTAAGAACGGATTCCGAAGAAGCGGTGGCCATTTATATCGGCCACATTGTAAACAATGCAACGGATGTGTTCCCACTAGAATACCGGTTGCAAATTTTCCTCTCAAGAGAAGCCATCGGAGGGTTATCAATAAAAACAAGGACTTAACAGTAAATATCGAAGAAGCGAGCTTTAATTCTCGATTTTATGATTTGTATCAGCGCTATATTAACCTTAAGCATGCTGATGGGGATATGTTCCCCCCCAGTATCGATCAGTACAAAACTTTTTTATTAAGTCCGTGGGCAGACAGTTTTTTTATAGTTTCGTACTTCGGAAAAAAACTAATTAGTGTTGCCGTCACCGATAAGCAAAAAGAGGGCCTTTCGGCCATCTACACATTTTACGATCCATCTGAATCTCGCAGAAGCTTAGGAACATTTAACATACTCAATCAAGTCCGAACAGCATCTGAGTTAGGCTTAGAATACTTATACCTAGGTTACTGGATTGCCAATAACGAGAAAATGCACTACAAAATCAACTTCAAACCACTAGAACTCTTCATTAATTCTCAGTGGACAAAAATAGGTTCTATCTAGGAGTTTTGCCTTTAACTTAGTCATGCGGCAAAATACCCTCTTTCTACCAGCATCGGAAGTTAATGGCTAAAGAAGAACAAATTGAAATGGACGGCACGGTTGTTGACACGTTGCCAAACACCACTTTTCGCGTTGAGCTCGAAAACGGACATATAGTTACCGCTCACATCTCTGGCAAAATGAGAAAAAATTACATCAGAATTCTTACGGGTGATCAGGTGAAAGTTGAGCTCACACCCTACGATCTCAGCAAGGGCAGGATAACCTTCAGAAACTAGGCGTTGACCTGTTCTTTTGAAATCACTTCCAGTTTCAACTCATTATCTTCAATCAGAATTCGAACGGTCCCACCTGATTGAGATAAATCACCAAAAAGAAGATCCTCTGCGAGTTGCTTTTTCACCTTATCCTGAATTAACCGCTGCATAGGTCGTGCGCCCATTTTCTCATCATAGCCTTCTCTGGCAAGCCACTCTCTTGCAGAATCCTCCACTTCAAGAGTAACTTTCTTATCATCAAGCTGAACTTGTAACTCTGTTAAGAACTTATCCACCACTGTCTTAACCACTTCAAGCGATAAAGCCCCAAACTGTACGATTGCGTCTAGCCGATTTCTAAATTCGGGCGCAAACATTTTCTTAATGACCTCTAAAGCGTCGCTCGAGTTATCTTGCTCTGAAAAACCGATGGAATTTCTAGAAGACTCTTGCGCTCCCGCATTTGTCGTCATTATCAGCACTACATTTCTGAAATCTGCTTTTCGACCATTATTGTCAGTCAAAGTCCCATGATCCATTACCTGTAATAGGAGGTTAAACACCTCAGGGTGCGCCTTTTCAACTTCATCAAGCAAAACAACGCTGTGAGGATGTTTTGTGACTGCCTCAGTCAATAGCCCACCTTGGTCAAATCCAACATAACCAGGAGGAGCTCCAATTAACCGGGAAACCGTATGCCGCTCCATGTATTCCGACATATCATATCGAAGCAATTCGACGCCCATAATATTAGCCAACTGCTTACAAACCTCCGTTTTACCCACGCCAGTTGGCCCTGCGAAAAGAAACGAACCTATTGGTTTCTCTCCACTCTTTAAGCCTGCCCTTGATAATTTTATCGCGTTGGATAACTGAGAAATCGCCTCATCTTGTCCAAAAACCACCAACTTCAATTTTTTCTCTAAGTCACGGAGAGACTCTTTATCAGAACTATTAACCTGCGTCGATGGAATACGAGCAATCTTCGCAACGACCTGTTCTACATCCCCAACCGTAATACTTTTTTTCCTTCGACTTTTGGGTTGTAATTGCTGCGCCGCCCCAACTTCGTCAATAACGTCAATAGCCTTGTCGGGCATAAAACGGTCATTAATATATTTGGCTGCCAATTCAGATGCACTTCTTAGTGCCTTATCGGTGTAGCGAATACCATAGTGCTCTTCATACTGTGGCTTCAAGCCCTTCAATATTTTATAGGTATCCTCTATGTCAGGCTCGATCACGTCGATTTTTTGGAATCTTCTCGAAAGCGCACGATCTTTATCAAAAATCCCTCTGTACTCTTGGTACGTCGTTGAACCCATACACTTGATTTGTCCGGAACTAAGCAACGGTTTCATTAAATTGCTCGCGTCCATCACGCCTCCAGACGCAGCGCCTGCACCAATGATCGTGTGGACTTCATCAATAAACAGAATGGCGTCGTCATGTTCTTTAAGTTCATTCAAAACAGCTTTGAATCTCTTTTCGAAATCCCCCCGGTATTTAGTGCCAGCGAGAAGCGCACCAAGGTCAAGCAGAAAAATCTCGCTACCTGAGACAACCTCAGGCACTTGACCATCTACTATTCTTTTTGCAAGTCCCTCAGCTATAGCTGTTTTTCCGACACCAGATTCACCGACTAACAAAGGATTGTTTTTTCGCCTCCTGCAGAGCACTTGAACCACTCTTTCAAGCTCAGTTCCCCGACCAACCAGTGGGTCAATACGTCCCCTCTTCGCCTCCTCATTAAGATTAGTAGCAAAACTCTCAAGAGCACTCTTTCCTTCCGGTTCTTCTGCAGAACTGTCCTCGCCTGATGACCCTCCGGGGAGAGCCTCTTCTTCATCCTTACCTATTCCGTGGGAAATATAATTAACAATATCAATGCGTTCGATATCTTGTGATTTAAGAAAAAAGACTGCTTGGCTTTCATGCTCACTAAAAATCGCAACCAAGATATTCGCACCTGTGACCTCTTTCCTACCTGACGACTGAACATGAAATACGGCTCTTTGTAGAACCCGCTGAAAACCTAGAGTCGGGGAAGTGTCTGAAGAATCCCCCTCTATCTTTTTATTCGGCGTGGTGGACTCTATGTACTCGGACAGATCTGCACCCAACTTTTCTACGTTTGCTCCAACCTTGTTCAAAACATTGAGTGATATTTCATTTTTCAAGAGAGCCAGCAGTAGATGCTCGACAGTCATAAATTCATGACCCTTTGAGCGAGCATCTTTAAAAGCCTCGTTCAAACTTTCCTCTAAATCTTTACTTAACATGTTTAATTCTCTTCATTGCTCAGTCGGTCATTTCTATCGTGGATAACAGCGGATGCGAATTTTCCTGGGCATATTGATTTACCTGCTCTGATTTGGTTTCAGCAATATCCCTAGGAAAGATACCCACAACCGCAGAACCTTCAGTATGCACTTTCAACATAATTTGAGTCGCTTTTTCTCTCTCCATTGAGAAGAAATTTTCCAAAATATGAATCACAAACTCCATTGGCGTGTAGTCATCGTTCATCAAGATTACTTTATACATAGGGGGTCGCTTCAGCTCAGGCTTTGAAGTTTCAGTCAATAAACCTCCACCTTCTTCTCTATCAGGCAAATCTGAGCTGAATATCTCTAACATTCCCACTCCTATGGGTTTTGATCAGGTTGCTGAAAAGCACCATCAATGATCGACGGTAATTCGATCATCAAAACATCTTACATCCTACTCTACAGTTGTGTTTGAAAACAAAAATTCAAGTCAATTTACTAATTCAGAGCTCGAAAACAAAATCTCGAAAGACTTAACAGCCACTTGACTAGCAGTAATCTTTTGACCAAAGTCAGGGAAGCACTAGTGATTCCTGGGGAGGGAGAGCTCATGGCTACGGGTACAGTCAAATGGTTTAACAATGCCAAGGGGTATGGCTTCATATTGCCAGATGGAGGTGGAGAAGATCTGTTTGCCCATTTTTCTGCCATCCAGATGGATGGCTATAAGACACTGAGAGCCGATGACCCTGTTGAATATGAAGTAGTGGAAGGTCCTAAGGGACTTCACGCGGATAACATCCGCTCAGTTGCAGGCAGTTCTGGGCTTCAAGCTGGGGAACTTTCTGCTCACCAAGAACCGTCGGACGAACTAACTTAATCGAACCGGGTTAAATGCCCGCAACGATTTTATTGAGTGTCGAAGACGGCCTCATTGCTTTCTCAGCAAGAGCTGGATCAGGAGAATAGTAACCTCCTACATCAACAGGGTTTCCCTGAGCGGCCAACAGCTCATCAAATATTGCCGTCTCATTCTCAGCCAATTTGTCCGCGATTACCGAAAACTTTTTTGATAAATCCTGATCTTTGTCTTGTTTCGACATTTCTTGAGCCCAGTAAAGGGCTAAATAGAAATGACTGCCTCTATTGTCGATTTCATTAACTTTCCTGGATGGCGACTTATTTTCATCTAAGAACGCAGCTATTGCTCCGTTTAACGTGTCTGCAAGAAGTTGTGCTTTCGAATTATCAAAAACTTGTGCAAGATGCTCGAGTGACGCTCCCAAAGCCAAGAATTCGCCTAACGAATCCCAGCGAAGATGCCCCTCTTCTTCAAACTGTTGTACGTGCTTCGGAGCTGATCCTCCCGCACCAGTCTCAAACAAGCCTCCGCCATTAATGAGCGGCACTATGGATAGCATTTTCGCGCTGGTTCCTAATTCAAGGATTGGAAATAAATCAGTTAGGTAATCTCTCAATACATTTCCTGTAACAGAAATCGTATCTTCTCCAGATCTCATTCGTTCCAAAGAAAAGCGTGTCGCTTCAGAAGGGTTCATAAACTGAATGTTCAATCCTGTAGTATCCAAATCGTCCAGATAAGATTTAGCGACTTTGATCAGATTCGCATCGTGAGCTCTGGCTTCATCAAGCCAAAAAACCAATGGCCAGCCAGTCGCCTTTCCTCTCCTTACCGCCAACTCAACCCAATCTTTGACAGCTTCGTCCTTTACACGACACAAGCGCCATATGTCGCCCTCTTCTACCGCGTGTTCCAGGACCGTTGTTCCTTTTGAGTCTAAAACCACTATTTTGCCATCCGCTGGACACTCCAATGTAGTGTCGTGCGATCCATATTCCTCTGCTTTTTGAGCCATTAAACCTACATTCGGCACCGATCCCATCGTCGAAGGATCAAACGCACCATACTGCGTACAATGCTTAATAGTCTCTTGATAAACCCCAGCATAACTTCTGTCTGGAATCACCGCATTCATATCATGCAGTTCACCATCGGGTCCCCACATTTTACCGGACTCCCTAATCGCCGCTGGCATAGAAGCGTCAATTATGA
Source organism: Candidatus Azotimanducaceae bacterium (assembly GCA_045560825.1). Taxonomy (GTDB): domain Bacteria; phylum Pseudomonadota; class Gammaproteobacteria; order Pseudomonadales; family Azotimanducaceae; genus UBA4421. The sequence goes on along the minus strand of JBJKYX010000010.1, from coordinate 42,098 downwards.
TGTCACTGGGAACATGCAAATTGGTAATCCCTTTATCGGAGTTGACCATAGCCATATCTGGCCCTACTTCAAGACAAGCATCTAGAGCACTCTTTATTTCACTAGCTTGGTCATGATCTAAATTGGCGATTTTATCGTACGCATCACCTATGCCGTTGTTAGCATCCACCCCTAAACTATCGAAAATTTCGCTATAGTCTTCGAACGCCTTTTTGTAGTAGGCACGTACACCATGTCCAAAAATTATAGGGTCAGAAACCTTCATCATCGTTGCTTTAAGGTGAAGGGAGAACAAAACGCCATTGTCGGTATTTGCGATCTGTTCATCCAAAAATTGACAAAGCGCTTTTTTGCTCATTACCGCCGCATCAACAATTTCTCTAGCATCTATCACTATATTTTCACGCAAAATCTCTTCAGAAGAATGACCCTGAAATATAACGCGCAGTTCGTCATTCTGGTCAGATATGAAAGATCGTTCGCTGCCATAGAAATCTCCACTCTCCATATGAGAGACTTTGGATCGTGACTCCGTAGACCAGCTTCCCATGGAATGCGGGAATTTCTTCGCATACTCTTTGACCGCTCTAGCGGCACGCCGATCAGAATTACCCTCTCTTAAAACAGGATTAACCGCACTACCCTTTACCCTGTCATAACGGTTTTTAACTTCCAGCTCATCAGAGTCTTTAGGTTCTTCCGGATAATCTGGCAAATCGTACCCTTTATCCTGCAATTCCTTGATCGCGGCATGCATTTGAGGATTAGAAGCACTGATATTAGGAAGCTTTATGATGTTGGCAGATTCCTCTTGTGTGAGATCGCCAAGAGCCGCGAGTTCATCATTAATTCTTTGACTTTCATTTAATCGCTCAGGGAAAGCAGCAATGATCCTGCCTGCTAAGGAAATATCCCTCATCTCAACCGAGACTCCAGCCGCTTCCGTAAACATCTTGATAATTGGTAACAGAGAATAAGTTGCCAGTCTTGGCGCCTCATCTGTGTCTGTGTATATAATTTTCTGTTTGTCTGACATTCTTTTTACTAAACCGTTTTTATAACTTTCTAAAACAGCTACGACCACTTATTGAGGCGATCATAGTCACTATCCGTGGACTTAATCCACGAGCCTTTTTTTGATGAACCCTCGTATTTCCAAAAAATCGCCCTCGTTTTTAAGTAGTCCATCACAAACTCGCAGGCAGCAAATGCATCCGGCCGATGCTTAGATGCCACCAAAACCAGGACGATCTGATCTGTAGGCCTTAAATCTCCAACTCGATGAACTACTCGTTGCCCCAACAAATCCCAACGTTCAGCAGACTCAACCAGAATATTTCTAATACTCTCATCAGTCATTCCGGGATAATGTTCCAAACGAAGACTAACGGTTCGTTCTTCGGTTTTTTCTGATAAAAGCTGCTCCCTAACTATCCCTGTGAAGCTAACTATAGCACCAACTTCATTACCAATCTCCACTCGCAACTTTTCATATTCCATGGCCAGATCAAAATCTTCTCGCTGAATAGAGATCTGCTCACTACCACCCACCCTTAGCCTCCCGTAACAGGTGGTAAAAACGCAACTTCTTCGCTTCCATGAAAATTATATTGGCCATCGATAACGGCCTTGTTAACAGCTATTCGAACATTATCCTCGAACAGAGAAGCTGCTTTACTCTCTCCATATCTGTCCGTCAACTGTGCTCTCAGATCCTCCAAATCACGGACATCTAGCTCGACCTCGCTTTCTCCAATTTCATCCCTAAGGGAGGCGAAAAATAATACGGAGACGAGAGCCACTATAAATCTCCCTCTCTGACCCAGTTACCTGATTTACCCCCAGTTTTCTCAAGAAGCCCTGTCCTTTCAATCACCATGTCCTTGTCGATCGCCTTGCACATATCATAAATCGTTAACGCAGCAACACTCGCACCAGTTAAAGCTTCCATCTCAACCCCTGTTTTGTGAGTTACACGACACTCACAAACAACTTTTAAGGACACCTTATCCAGGGCCTCAATTGTTATCTTCACTTTATCCAATGGCATTGGATGGCAAAGTGGAATCAGTTCAGCGCATTTTTTGGCAGCTTGTATCCCTGCAACCCGGGCTACTGCAACAACTTCTCCCTTTTGAATTTCATTTTCTAGAATCGCCTCCAGCGTTCTCGGAGACATACGTACAATCGAAGAAGCAATCGCAACTCGTTTAGTCTCAGGCTTATCACTGACGTCCACCATATTGGCTTCCCCAGACTCCCCGACGTGACTAAGTTGCTCTTCTGCTTCTATCATCGTTAACACTCACCCGAAATTGCGTATATTATGCCCCATCTTGAAAAAAAGAGCTGATTCGAAGCACAGCTCGTGTAGAGACAGTAATAGCGTCACGGCAATAGACAATAAATGAGAAACGCAAAGACCAAGAAAGTTATTGTGGGCATGTCAGGAGGCGTCGACTCTTCGGTAGCAGCTTACCTTCTTAAGCAGCAAAATTTCGAAGTTGAAGGCCTTTTCATGAAGAATTGGGAAGAAGATGACAACACTGATTTCTGCACCGCCAAAGAAGATTTAGCAGACGCGGAAAGAGTCTGTGACAAACTTAATATCAAACTGCACGTGGCCAACTTCGTTGCCGAATATTGGGATTCCGTATTTGAAGAGTTTATAGCGGAATATGCGAAAGGCGGTACCCCCAACCCTGATGTGTTGTGTAATCGCGAAATCAAATTCAACCACTTCCTCGACTACTCTCTAGCTTTAGGCTCCGATTACGTAGCGACCGGTCACTACGCAAAATTGCATCGAAATGCAAAATCCTACCAGCTGCTTAAGGCCAGGGATTCCTCAAAGGACCAAACCTATTTCTTGCAACAGGTTCCCAAAAAGAAATTTGCAAAGTGTTTGTTCCCACTCGGAGACTTACTAAAAACAGAGGTACGCGATATCGCCGAATCACTCCGTTTCGATAACAGCAAAAAGAAAGACAGCACAGGCATCTGTTTCATCGGAGAAAGACGTTTTGATCATTTCATAAGTACTTATATCTCTGATAAACCGGGTAAAGTCATCGACTCTAATGGCACTAGACTTGGGACTCATAATGGCCTGCATCTCTACACAATCGGGCAAAGGAAAGGTATCAATATTGGTGGTCTGAAAAATCGACCAGAAGTTCCGTGGTACGTTGTGGATAAAATAATGCAAAGCAACTCCCTTGTAGTTAGTCAATGCGAACAAGACCTGATGGGGAACTGGCTGCGGATATCCGAAATGAATTGGTTGGAAGCCGCAGAGATTCCTGGCGAGTTTCAAGCAAAAATACGTTATAGACAACCGGATCAAACCTGTAAGCTCCAGAAAGCGGCTAACGGAGATCTTTTGATTCAATTTACGAAACCACAGCGAGCAATATCGAAAGGTCAATTCGCAGCGCTCTACCGCGAAGAGACGCTAATAGGAGGAGGCAGGATAGTCGCTTCAGGAGGTTCAGATCATCAACATTAACAGCTTAGATCCATTAACAGCCGTCTCAGCGGTCGACGGACGTTATCGCAACACGATTCTAGAACTTGCTCCCATCGTAAGCGAGTTCGGATTGATAAAAAACCGTATTCACGTTGAATGCGAGTGGTTACTGTTCCTCAGTGCTACCGAAGAAATCTCGGAAGTTAGAAAATTGAAGGAATCTGAGCAAGCTAGAATCAGAAAAATCTACCTGGATTTAACGGTTGAGGATGCTGAAAAGGTTAAAGAAATCGAAAAAACCATCAACCACGATGTAAAAGCCATTGAATATTATGTGAAAGACAGGCTCAAAGAAGACCCAGAACTAGTTGAGCTCACTGAGTGGATTCACTTTGCATGCACATCCGAAGACATTAATAACACGGCCTACGCCATCATGCTAAGCCAAGCAAGATCAGATGTTTTAATGGGTGTGATGAGCAAACTTACGAACGAAATCGATTTGATGGCCAACTCCAATGCTTCGATCGCAATGCTTTCTAGAACACACGGGCAAGTTGCCTCACCGACCACACTAGGTAAAGAGTTAAGAAACTCTAGCGAGCGTCTAAAAAGGCAATCAGTCCAGTTCGAAAAACTGGAGATATTAGGAAAATTTAATGGCGCGGTAGGAAACTTCAACGCTCATCAAAGCGCATATCCTAATCTAGATTGGCCAAGGCTATCCGCCAAATTTTTGAATCGCCTGGGTCTTACTATCAACAAATATACAACGCAAATAGAACCTCACGACTACATAGCTGAAATGTTTGACTGTCTAAAACGTTTCAATCAGATTTTGCTCGACTTTGATCGAGATATCTGGACTTACGTTTCGTTAGATTATTTCAAACAAAAAAAAGTCGAAGGCGAGACAGGCTCATCAACAATGCCGCACAAGATCAATCCGATAGATTTTGAAAATTCGGAAGGAAATCTTGGAATTGCAAATGCTTTGCTACAGCATATGTCTTCGAAACTGACCGTATCTAGGCTTCAACGAGACTTAAGTGACTCCACGGTATTACGCAACGTTGGATCAGCCCTCTCCCACTGTCTGCTCGCCTACAAATCTACCTTGAAAGGCCTAACTAGACTTGAGGTAAACCAGGGAAAAATACAGCAAGACCTTAATAGAAGCTGGGAAGTATTGGCAGAACCTGTACAGACAGTCATGCGAAAGTACGGCCTCAGCGAACCGTATGAGAGGCTCAAGAAAGCAACGAGGGGAGAACAGCTGGACGAAGAACTTTATCAAAAGGTCCTAAAAGAGCTTCAGCTGCCTAGCGAGGCGCTAGCCGAGTTACAGGACCTTCGGCCTGAATCATACCTTGGCTTAGCAATCGAGCTCACCAAAAACAATGACCAAGTCTAAATTTCACGTAATTCAAGCAGACTGGCAAAGCTACCGTAAGGAGCTCAGGAAAATTAGAGAAACCGTTTTCATCCAAGAACAAAGTGTGCCAAAGATGGAAGAATGGGACGGTTGCGACGAGGAAAGCTGGCACTTTCTAGCAAGAACAGAGACAAACGTGCCCATTGGTTGTGCTCGATTAATGCAAAGCGGTCAAATCGGAAGAATGGCCGTTTTGAGAGAACATCGAGGACTAGGGATTGGCGCACTGCTGTTGGAATCGGTAGTCACCCAGGCGAAAGAACTTAAAATGGATCCTATTTTTTTACACGCCCAGACATACGCTCTAGAATTTTACGAAAAAGCTGGGTTTATCGCTCACGGAAGCGAGTTTATGGATGCGAACATACCCCACTTCGCCATGACGTTAACCTCAGATCACTAACTTATCCATAAACTCATTAACCGGTGTATCGATTAATCGGTCTAAATCAACACACATCTCGAAAATCTCTTTAACCTTGCCTTGAGGAAATCGCACCGCTAAATTTCGAGCAAATTTATCCTCTAGTATAGGAATGCCTTCTTCACGTCTTCTTCGGTGTCCTATTGGATACTCAACCGTCACCTGATCACTAGTTGTACCGTCTTTGTAAAAAATTTGAATCGCATTAGCAATGGATCGTTTATCTGGCTCGTGATATTCCTGACTGAAGCGCTGATTCTCTTCAATCTCCATCAACTCTCGCAACTGATCGACCCTGGGATCAGACGCCACGTCGTCTTCATAGTCTTCTGCCACTAAGTTTCCCTTTAAAAGACCAATTGCGGTCATGTACTGAAGGCAATGATCACGGTCGGCAGGGTTATTGAGCTGGCCGGTCTTGCTAATGATTCGAATCGCAGACTCATGGGTTGTGATAACAATTTTTTCAATTTCGGCGAATCTGGACATCGCCTCTTCGTGCAAAGAAACAGCAGCTTCTACAGCAGTTTGAGCATGAAACTCTGCAGGAAAGGAGATCTTAAATAAGACGTTCTCCATTACGTAGGATCCATAATCACGCTGAAATTTAAACGCTTCACCATTGAAAGAAACATCATAGAATCCCCATGTAGGCGCAGATAATGCGCTGGGATATCCTATTTCTCCCTTGAGCACCAACATAGCTAATCGAACCGCCCTCGAAGTCGCATCACCAGCCGCCCAAGATTTCCTTGGCCCCGCGTTTGGCGCGTGCCTGTATGTCCTGAGACTAGAACCGTCAAGCCAAGCATGGGACAGAGCATCGACAACCTGATCGTGACTGCCTCCTAACATATGCGTCGCAACCGCAGTAGAAGCAACGCGCACAAGCAATACGTGATCCAACCCAACCCGGTTAAAACTATTTTCTAGCGCTAAACAGCCCTGAATTTCATGGGCTTTTATCATACCTACCAAGACATCTTTCATGGTCAAAGGAGACCTGCCTTGAGCGACATTGTTTCGGCTAAGGTAATCGGCCACGGCAAGGATAGAACCTAAATTATCTGATGGATGACCCCATTCAGCTGCCAGCCACGTATCATTAAAGTCTAACCACCGAATCATGCAGCCTATGTCCCATGCAGCTTTAACAGGATCTAATTCAAACTGAGTACCGGGTACTCTCGCTCCAAGAGGCACGACAGTCCCAGGAACCAAAGGACCCAGATGTTTCGCACATTCCGGAAATTTTTGGGCAAGAAACCCACAACCGAGGGTATCCATCAGACAGTTTTTGGCAGTCTCCATAGCTTCTTTACTAGAAATCTCATGATTGACCACGTAATCCGCTATCTTAACCAGTTCACTATCAGGATCAGGCCTGACATTTACATCTACGTTTGAACTCATATTTTTTCCATTCGATACTTTTAAATTCAAAAACCTCAATAAGACGAGGTTTTAACGCTCTTCAATCCGTTTTAGCACTCTTGGTTCCGGACCCACATAGTCCGCGCTCGGACGAATAATTCGGTTATTTACTCGCTGTTCCATGACGTGCGCTGTCCAGCCAGAGACCCGAGAACAAACAAAAATTGGCGTAAACAGTTTCGTGGGTATACCCATGAAATGATAAGCCGAGGCATGAAAAAAATCAGCATTCGCAAAAAGCTCTTTCTCGTCCCACATCACTTTTTCAACGGCGCACGAGATTGGATAAAGAGAATCATCACCGACCTCCGTGGCTAGTTTCTCGGCCCACTGCTTGATGATCACATTCCGAGGATCAGATGTTCTGTAGATTGCGTGACCAAACCCCATTATCTTATCCTTTCTTTCAAGCATGCCGTGCACACCTTGCGTTGCATCCTCGACTGAAGAGAATTGCTCAATCATCTCCATTGCCGCCTCATTGGCACCCCCGTGCAAGGGACCTCGCAATGACCCAATAGCACCAGTTACACAGCTGTGCATATCTGACAAGGTGGAGGCACAAACACGAGCCGTAAAAGTGGATGCATTGAACTCATGCTCGGCATACAAAATCAGGGAAACATCCATTACACGCCGATGAAGTTCTGATGGAGACTGACCAGACAGCGTTTTCAGAAAGTGACCTGCCAACGAGTCTTCATCACTGTCTGTATCAATACGATTATCATGATGACTGTACTGGTACCAATAATTAATTATCGAGGGAAGCGCTCCAAGCAATCGGTCAGCAGCTCTTTGCTGGTTTTCAAAATCGCCTTCTGGCTCCAAATTACCAAGCATAGAACAACCCGTTCTCATCACGTCCATCGGATGGGCGGAAGCGGGAATCGCCTCTAGGACTCCTGTTAGCTCCTTGGGTAGCTTTCGATAGCCTCTTAATGTTGTTTTGTATTCTTCCAGCTGTTGTTGATTTGGCAACTCTCCGAAATAAATTAGATAGGCGACCTCTTCAAAGGTGGCATTTTCCGCCAAGTCAGTAATATCGTATCCTCTATACGTTAGACCCGTGCCAGATTTACCCACTGTGCAGAGCGCCGTATCTCCTGCACTTTGACCTCTTAGGCCTGCTCCACCCAACTGTTTATCTACCATGTATTTCCCCTCAAGTCTTTAATGACAAATCCGTCATAACCAATTGAATTTAATTAATTTATTCCAGTTTACTATCAAACAATTCGTCCAATTTTGTCTCATAACTGTGGTAATCAAGTACCTCATAGAGCTCTTCTCTCGTTTGCATCTTGTCTTGAACACCCTTTTGAGTTCCCTCTTTACGAAGGGTTTCATACACATCCAAGGCAGCTAGGCTCATCGCTCTGAACGCTGACAAAGGATACAAGGCCATCGAGATTCCAACGCTTCTTAACTCATCGATTGAGTATAAAGGCGTCTGCCCAAATTCTGTGATATTCGCCAGAACAGGCACAGGGCACTGACTAACTATCTTTTCATACAAAGACAGCTCCGTCATCGCTTCAGCAAAAATAGCATCCGCGCCTGCTTCGACAAAAGCGCCGACTCGATCGAGCACTGCTTCAAAACCGTCCACTGCGAGCGCATCCGTGCGGGCCATCACAACGAAATTGTGATCTGTTTTTGCATCCACCGCCGCTTTAATACGATCACACATCTCGCCAACAGAGACGATCGCTTTGTTTGGTCGGTGACCACAACGTTTTTCTGCTACCTGATCTTCAATATGAACAGCGGCTGCACCGGCCTTAGTCATTTCTCTTATGGTCCGTGTAATATTGAACGCCCCACCCCAACCGGTATCTATATCAACCAAAAGTGGGAGTTCGCTAGCACCCGTTATGCGATACACATCCGACAACACATCATTGAGGGAGGTCATTCCTAGATCTGGGAGACCATACGAAGCATTGGCTACTCCACCTCCGGATAAGTATATCGAGCGATAACCAGACCTCTCTGCTAGTAGCGCTGAATAAGCATTAATCGTTCCAGGTATCTGGAGTGGGCTTTCTTCCGATAACGCTCTCTTAAATCTGCTGCCTGCGCTCATTTCTCACTTTTTCCCCAAATCAGAGTTTTTCCTTAGGCGCTGCAGTATACACGGGATCTTGGTCTTTTGATAAAACCATTGTAACCCAGGATTTATTTGAACGAATCGAGTATTAACTGCTTGAGCTCTGAATAATTTTCGGCAACAGGGAATTTCGGGTAAAGCTCTACGATATTGGCGGGAGGTCGATAAAAATAACCGACATCTGCGGCCGTCAACATAGATACATCATTGAATGAATCGCCCGAAGCGATCACGCGATAATTGAGAGACTTTAGGGCTTCCACAGTCTTCTTTTTCGGATCTTGTTGACGAAGTTGATAACCCTCAATTTTATCTTCCTTTATGACCAGTCGATGACAAAACAAAGATGGGTTCTGTAACTGTTGCATCAGAGGAACTGCAAATTCGTAAAAAGTGTCAGAAACGACAAACACTTGATATTCAGATCTTGCCCAGTTAAGAAATTCTAGGGCTCCATCCAAGGGCTTTAAAGTGCGAATGTCGCTCTGGATCTGGCTTAACTTAATACCATGCTGGTCCACAATCCCCAATCGATAAGTCATCAACTCATCATAATCAGGAATGTCTCGAGTAGTCTTGCTAAGCTCCTCGATTCCCGTACTTTTGGCAACTGCTTGCCATATTTCTGGAACCAAAACCCCTTCTAAATCCAAGCAAAGAATGTCCACAGTTCAACCAACAACAAAGCAGTCTCTAAGCATATAGCATTTCATTATTGGTTTGGAATTTGTCGATGATTGAAAACTTTACGACAAACGAGAAATCTTTTTTTCTTCTGACCTAAAGACGGATATTTCTGAAAAGCGGGAAATTAATACTCATCTTATCTGATGGGTAAATCTAAGTTATCAAAAAACTCGACTCGCTCTTTTCCAGTCGCCAATGCAACGGCATCTTTGACTTTCCAGTGATCAAGGTGAGGCGCGAATTTTTCTATGAAATCAAGCATATAGCGCCGCAAAAAGGTGCCTCGCCTGAAACCTATGTGAGTCACGCTGGAATCGAACAAATGACTTGCATCCATACTGACAAGGCCTTCATCCGCAACAGCATCAAATGCCATCCCCGCTACTATACCAACACCTATCCCCAACTTTACGTAACTTTTGATTACGTCCGCGTCAGTAGCCGTAAATACAACATTAGGCGTTACATCAATTTTCTTAAATGCTTCATCTAGTTTTGACCTCCCCGTTGCCCAGAAAACATAAGTCACCAACGGATGATTTCCTAGGCTTTCAAGCGTGATTTCCTTTTGCTTGGTTAAGGGGTGTCCTTCGGGGACTACTACTGAACGATTCCATTTATAACACGGCATCATGATGAGATCGTTAAACAACTCCGGACCTTCAGTCGTTATGGCGAAATCTACGTCGCCGGACGCCGCAAGGGAGGCAATTTGTTCGGGTGACCCTTGCTGCATTTGCAACGTGACATCGGGGTACATCTCTCTGAATTCTTTTACCACCTGCGGCAAAGCGTACTTTGCCTGAGTATTCGTCGTCGCTATCGACAAACGACCTTCTTTCTGCGATGAATATTCTTGCGCCAATTGCTTAATAGAGTCGGTCTGCCTGACGATCTCTCCAGCCATTCTGACAATTTCTTCACCTGCGGGCGTTACATGAGTCAAATGTTTGCCGCTTCTCGCAAAAATCTCGAGCTTTAGTTCGTCCTCAAGTAGGCGAATTTGCTTACTGATGCCAGGTTGGGATGTATATAAACTCTGAGCTGTATCAGAGACGTTAAGATTATGCCGGGTTACTTCCCAGACGTACCTCAGTTGTTGCAACTTCATAACAAAATCGAATAATCAAATTGGTTAATATTCTAGCTGAGTATAACATGATTATTCGTTTGCCACACCACTGGGCACATGCCCTGAAGCCACATGAGAACTGGCACTTTCACAGTGAACAGCTTGATCGTCAAAGAAAATATCCGCTTCGAAACTCTTTAAAAATTCCCCTTTTTCTCTACCGCCCAAAAACAAAGATTCATCAAGCCTAATGTCCCAATGCCTTAGCGTCTTAATCACACGCTCATGAGCTGGAGCCCCTCTTGAGGTGACTAGAGCCGTCCTTATCGGCAAGTCATCACTGGAAAACTGCTGCTGTAATTTATGCAGTGCAAACAAAAAGTTCTTAAATGGACCACCTTCTAATGGCTCTTCAGCCGAGGACGCTTCTGAAAGGCTAAAAGCATCTAGTCCATCCTCCTGAAAAACTCGCTCAGCTTCATCAGAAAAAAGGACAGAATCCCCATCAAACGCTATTTTCAGCTTATTTGAAAAAAGTTTTCGGTCTCCAGTAACAGTCGACCCGATAAGCGTTGCCGCGGCGACCTGCTGAGTCAACGCTTGTCGGACATCCTCAGCATTAGTGGACAAGAACAAGTCACTACCAAATGCTCGTATGTACTTATAGGGAGAATCACCACTGCAAAACGCCGCTCTAGTTATGTTGAGCTTATGCGCTCCAATCGAGTTAAACACCCGCAGACCAGTATCCGCAGAGTTGCGTGACAGCAAGATAACCTCAACAAGGGAGTCACAAAGCTGATCATTAAGCGACAAGAGCTTTTTGACCAAAGGGAATCCTTCACCCGGCTCTAAAACTTGCTCTTCATGCTCGATCTGATAACGACGATATGCCTCTAGTCCTTCGTTTTGATAAATCGAGTCAGACTCAGCCAAATCGAATAAAGCACTAGAGGAAACCGCGACGGTTAAAAGATTTAAGTTCTCCAATTAAGCATCCAGGTCAGGGATCAACCGACTCTCTAGCTTAACGATTTGCTCCTTAAGCTGAAGTTTTTGTTTTTTTAACCGTTGAATTCTCATGGAGTCATGGTGACGCGTGTCTATAAGATGCTGAACAACAACATCCAAATCATTGTGTCTGGTTTTTAACTCGTCAAGCCAGCTTTCTAGCTCTTCCAAATCCAACGTGACCTCCAATAAATTTGGCAAGTTACGCCATTGCAACTCATTCGTTACTAGAAAAACCCAGTCACAATGCTACATACCATCACAATCATACAAAGCCATCCAATTGCCAAAAATCCCTGAATGATTATCCCCTGATCGAAAAAGTCTTCGAGTAAATACCACATAGAACCCACCACCAATTAACGCCTGTAATTATAACTCGCAAACGCTATTACCGTAACAAAAATGAATACCGATGAAATAATTAACGGAGGCCTATGCGGTGGCCTAAATAGTCCCCATATAAATCGTGGTCGTCGCAGCTCTTAATTTCTACTAAAACAAAGTCTCCCTGTTTGGCATTCTGCACTCCCTCAATAAAAACTCGACCATCAATATCTGGCGCATCAAATATCGTCCTACCTACGGATTGACCATCAATTTCATCGTCAATAATTACTTCTAAAGTATTCCCCGTGTGCCGGGTTAATCTTTTGTGGCTAATCGTCGCTTGGTGTTCATAAACGATATCTTGTCGATCAAGTTTTTCACGCTCTGAAATAGGATCGGGTAATTCGTTCGCTCTGGCACCTTCCACTTCACTATAGGTAAAACACCCAACTCTATCTAACTTCGCTTCATCCAGAAATTTCAACAGTAAATCTAGGTCCTGCTCGGTTTCTCCTGGAAAACCCACGATGAAATTTGACCGAATTGATAAATTCGGGACCTCAGAGCGCCACTTTTGTATTCGTTCTAGCGTTTTCTCACTTGATGCAGGACGCTTCATGGCCTTAAGAATCGAAGGAGACGCGTGCTGAAGAGGCATATCAAGATAAGGCAATATTTGACCTTCAGCCATCATTTCAATCAATTTATCAACATGAGGATAAGGGTAGACATAGTGGAGCCTCAACCAGGGCGCAATACCAGCCAGTTCTTTACACAAAGTAAAAATGTCTTCTCTGCAAGATGAAGCTGACCCGCTTTTATCTGCGTACTGCCGATCTAATCCATAGGCGCTGAGGTCCTGCGCAATCAAAAGCAGTTCCTTCACTCCGTTTTCAACTAGCGTCTGGGCTTCTTCCACAAGCTCACCTAACGTTTTCGAAGCAAGAGGTCCTCTCATTGTCGGTATGATGCAAAAGGTACATTTATGATTACAACCCTCAGCGATTTTCAAATAGGCATAGTGGTCAGGCGTCAGCAACACCCTATTCCCCGACTCGCGACCAACCAAATCTGGGTTGTATGTGCCCACAGACTGGCCATTCAGACTCTTAACTGCCTTTACAACCTGAGCAGTATCGCCCGGCCCAGAAACAAATTTAAGGTTAGGGTAACGTCGCAACAACTCTTCTCTCTCAACCCCTAGGCAGCCAGTTACAACGACCTCTTGGTCATTTTCAATCGCTGTTTCGATGGCCGCATAGCTTTCCGCTTTGGCTTGGTTAATGAACCCACAGGTATTTACAACAACGACATCAGTGTCTTCATTTTCTCCTACGACTTCAAAGTTTTCGTCAGCAAGCGCGGTCACAATGTGCTCTGAATCGACCAAAGCTTTCGGACACCCTAAGCTAACGTAACTAACAGTACTCAAGCACCCACTCCAATGGTTTAGATTTCCGATGGGAAGTATATCTCATGAAGACTTAAACACGGACGTTTTATCTTGAGATACAATACTTTCGTGATGAATCTATTAGTCCCTATCAACGAAAAATTAATCGAGCTTTGTAAAGATCATATTGTACTGACCCCAAATGAAAGACTAGCAAAGGAATTTAGAAACAGTTACGACCAATACCAGGCGGGCAGAGGTTTAAAAGCCTGGAGCAGCCCCGTTGTGAGAAGCTTAAATAACCACCTACGGACCAATTTTTTTTACGGCTATGCCAGCGAAAAACAGAACTTGAGCTTGGTTGATAACCGTGCATTGTTCACTCAACTCTACTCAGTAATTCCGGAAAGCCAACGTTCATTGATAAATCAAGCGATAGAAGCACTGAATCTCATTCACAGGCATGAAGTCAACTTAGAACAATATCGTGAGATCTCCTATAGATGTAACACGCTGATGAGTTGGTATGAATCATTGCCCGTTAAAAAATCAACAGATCACATCCTCGAGAGCCAATTGGCGACATACCTCGCAAATAGTGAGCTCAAAGCAGACCGATTACTGTTATACCAATTTGAACATTTAACGCCCTCTGAAAAACGATATCTCGAGAACTTCTCAACAAACTCTTCAATCATCCTGGTCAAATCTGAGAACTTAATTAAAGAACTTCCGCAAGCAAAGAAGATTAATGCAGAGATAAAACACGCCTCACCAAAAACATCCCTTCTCAAATACGACAGCTTAAACCAAGAATTGGCGGGGGCCGTCAAATGGGCAACCGAGATAAAAATGACAAACCCGGACTCTACAATAGGCATTGTAGTCCCGAACCTATCAACACATTACAGCAAAGCGTCTAGACAAATTGCTGTGGCCTTTAACCCCTTTCAGGGGAGCCACACCGAACAATTTAATGTTTCTTCTGGTCAGCCATTGAACAAACATTCACTCTGGAAGCATGCACTAACCTACCTTCGCTCTTATTATCGGGATCTCAAACCAGACGAATACGAAACCCTTGCTACCTCCAGTTTCTTTGACACCAATAAAATCATTGAAAAATTCGGTACAGCAATGTCACTTTCGAAAAATATCAGTAATCCAGTTAACGACACCAAACATCTAACTGATGACAAATCGCCAAATCCCAATAAAAAAGCAAAGCTCAACACGCACCCCAAATTATTAAAAACCTGGATCGAAGATCTGCTAACCCATCTCAACGACATTGGTTGGCCAGTTATCGATAGCCTTCAAACATTCGGTTACCAAGCTCATCAAGCGATAAAACAGGAGCTGCTTTTTCTAAAAAATGTAGAAAGCAACGAGCAGTTATCCCTAGAAGAGAGCCTTGAGCTAATCGATTCTTATCTAAACACCATCACACACGCGCCAGAGAGAAAAGCACAAGACATTCAAGTTTTAGGATTAATCGAATCACTAGGCTTGCATTTCACCGATTTGTGGATTTGTGGGATGGATTCAGAAAATTTTCCATCACGCTACAGTGCAAATGTGTTCTTACCACAGGGCACAAAATCACAGTATAGAATGCCTCGAGCGACTCAGCGGGAAGAATTACGTTTTTCCCAAAATCTCTTAAAGAGCTGGAGTGAACAATCATCAAACATCGTTTTCAGCTATTCTTGTCGGAAAGGCGATGCGACGATAGCGGCCAGTCCATTAATTCTGGAAATCCCCGAAACCTTTACAGAGCTAAGCCTCCCTAATCTAAACCCTGACTTCCAACCCCAAAGAACAGACTTGATTGCCAATCTGGACAATAGAGGAAGCAACTATCCAAAGACATCTGTTAGAGGGGGAACGCGCATGTTAACGGATCAAATCAATTGCGGTTTCAAGAGTTTTGCAATTAATAGACTAGGTCTAGAGGCCCCGGAAGCAGCTAGCGACTTTCCCGGCCCCTTGGAAAAGGGGATCGTTGTGCATGAAGTGCTTGCAAGACTTTTCGCGAAAAGCTATTCGAAACAATCCATCGAATCCATATCGGACGAGGAAACTAAAGCACTGACAAAACTAATGGTAGAGCGATACTTTAAACAGGCTCCCAATCTCTACAAAGACAGCGAGATTCACAGAATTTCAAATTTGATAAAAACATGGATTGCTTTCGAAGCCAGCAGACAACCTTTCCAAGTGATCAGTTTGGAAAAACCTTTTCGCCTTGAACTCGCTGGAATTGAGTTCAACCTAAGAGCTGACCGCATTGACCTAGTCGGCGAAGACCTGATTCTGGTCGACTACAAAACGGGTAAAGTAAACCTCTCGCAGGCTAGATCAGATAATTTGAAAGAACCGCAACTGGCTGCCTATGCGCTTGCCATCAGTGAGCTCAAAGGGACTTTTTTTGCTCAACTGGATATAGAAAAGCCAAAAGTAACTGGGTTTTCGAATAACGATCGCTTGGATGCAAAATTAAAATCGTTACCTGGCATTACACTCGACAGTGAACGTGAAAAATGGTCAATCCAGCTAGAACAAATTGCTCAAGATTTTGTACTGGGTAAAGCAGACATATCACCAACTCAAGGGTATTGCGCAAACTGCCATCTATCTGGCTTTTGCAGAATTCGATAGTCGTTATGGCTGCAGAGTTCATTATTCCCGACCAAAAGGAAAGATCAATTGCACTTGATCCTGCAAAATCATTCATCGTTCAAGCACCTGCTGGTTCAGGTAAAACCACGCTGCTTGCGACGCGCTACGTAGAACTTCTTTCGTATGTCTCTGACCCCGAAGAAATACTTGCCATAACATTCACCAAAAAAGCCGCTAACGAAATGAAAGCTCGGGTATTGGAACTTTTGAATACAAAGGCCCCTTCTGCAATGCGAGCTCGCAATAGTGATGAAGTTAGAAAATGGGAAATACTCAACAATCCTAATCGCTTGAAAATACAAACAATTGACTCATTTGCAAACGAAGTAACCAATAATGGTTTTGGAGCAAACAACTATCGAGGCTACTCAATAAGTCAATCTCCTCGGGTACTGTATCGACTAGCCGCTGAAAGAACGGTGAGCCAATTATATGAAGAGACCCCTGTTTCACCCGCTTTAATGGGTTTTCTTGAATTTTGTTCAAATGATTATGAGCGAGCATGCAGGATGATTATTGACATGCTGAGTAAAAGAGATCAGTGGTTGGAGATCACTCAGTTAGTCATCAATGAATCCTTTGAACCCGAAAATCTGGTTCGGCTTTTCAATGTATTAGGCGAGTCAATATGCCAGGACACAATTAAGAATCTGGCCCAGAAACTTACAAAAGCTGACGAAGCCTTAATAAAGATGGTCGAGCCTGAAATACCTTTAACCCAATCAATTCCCATAATTGCTCGCGCATTGCTCACAAAAGCAGGCGCTTTCAGAAAACGTTTGACTGTAAAAGAACACGAGGCGTTCTCAAGCAAAGAACTTAAATCAAGGCTTTTAGTTTGGGTTGAGGAAATAAGTGAAAGGCAACTCTTAGCCGACTTTGTAGCGATCCAACACCTTCCTGAAAACATCGAACTGAAGGATATTCAAAGCATCACCGACTGTTGCATCTGTATCGCCATCGCCGCGACAGAACTAGAGTTCGTTTTTAAAGAACGAAGAGAAATCGATTTCACCGCGATTGCCATGCAAGCCCAATCAAGTCTCGGCAGCGAAGAGAGTCCTTCGGAGCTAGCTTTGTCATTAGGCTACAGAATTCAACACATTCTCGTCGATGAGTTCCAAGACACCTCTAGAAGCCAAATGAAATTTTTCAATCAGCTGACCGAAAGCTGGAGCGATAACGATGGACATTCATTTTTTGCAGTGGGCGACCCAATGCAATCAATTTATTCCTTCAGAGATGCAGACATCAGAGTATTCAATGAGATCAAAGAAAATGGTTTAGCCCAGCTACCAGTTGAGAACCTATCGCTTAAAGCCAACTTTCGATCCGATCCTAAACTAGTGGAGTGGATAAATACTTTGTTCTCTGTAGAAGAAGCAAACCAAGAGAATCAAATGCTTGGTGAAACGAAACAAACCCCCTCAACTCCTGTTCTACCCAAGTCAGATAAGGCTGAGGTTGAGTGCTTTGAATTTGAATCACTTGAGAATGAAATCACATCGATCGTGAAATATCTCTTAAGTCTCAAAGATACCGGGGATTCAATTGGCATCTTGTGTAGATCTAGGACCCACCTAAAACCTTTAATAGAGGCTATTGACTCGCACAATATAGGTTGGCGAGCAAACGACATCTATTCGCTCCAGGAAGAGCCTCTCACCAAGGATCTATTGGCTCTTTACCAAACACTTTTTTCAACAGACGCAAGGTTAGCCTGGTTCATTATCCTGAGAAGCCCCTTGATAGGGCTAACCTTAATAGAACTTGAGATGGTCGCGCAACAATCAGATCCCTGGGACTATATTAAGTCCAACAAGCTGTACGAACTTCGATTAAGCCGCCTGCATGATGCCTATCTTTGGGCATATACAAACAAGCATGAATTCTCTCTCAGAGAAGTATTAGAAGGGTTTTGGGTGCGACTCGGAGGAGTTGACGCTTACGGGCAAGAAGGCCTCACTATCGCCATTGCCTTTTTTGACTTCATCGAGGAACTGGGCGAGCCTGCTTATGACTTAGAGCAATTAAAAGAATCTCTGTCTAATCTCTATAGTCCTCCAAAGTCTGAGGACTCTAACATTCAAATCATGACAATCCACAAGGCCAAGGGTTTAGAGTTCGATCATGTAGTCGTCCCATTTTTAGATAGACGTACAAGGGCACAAGAGAGCCCAATTCTCCAATGGAGCCTCGAAAGAAAAGGACTCCTTGTAGGGGCTAAAGGCGACCCCATTTATAGTTGGATAAACTACCAAGCCAAAAAAAAAGCAGAAAATGAAGACGAGAGAGTGCTATACGTTGCTCTTACAAGGGCACGCCAAACCATGTTTGTGAGTTATACACGCAAACCAGAAGTGTCGATCTCCGGGCTTGCGAAATATTTGGCAGATGTTTCTATCGTCAAATCTCCCAAAATTTTAAAAAGTGTTTTAGAGCCATCCTCTCAAACTAAATCGGAGGGGAAACCCCAATAACTTGTTAACGCATCTACCACCTGATTATGAATGGAAAACAAAGGCACAGGCGTTAACTAAAACCCCTTCACCGCTTGAGTATTCGCAGACAACTTCAGATGAAGAGTTAGTGACCTTTGAAATGATTTTGGGTCAGACGATTCACCAAGGATTAGCTTGGCTCACAATGAATGAAGACCCAGATCTTAAAATTCTCAAAAGCCTGATCCACAAATGGTCAGCCAATAGGTACTCAGAACTAGATCTAATCAACGAACTTGAACAAAAAACAGATGAACATTTAACGAGAACGTTAAACAGCAAACAAGGACAATGGATATTAAGACAACGCGAGGATCACAAATCAGAGTACGGCATGACTGGCATAGTAAATGGGTCAATCCAACGAATTTTTGTTGACCGGATGTTTGTTGAGAACAAGCTACGCTGGATCATCGATTACAAATCCAGCACCCCATCCAACAATCTCAACCTTGATACTTTTTACCAAAGCCAAATCGAGCTTTATAAGAATCAACTCGAGCGATATCAACACATCGCAGAAAACATCTACTCAGAGCCAATAAGAACCGGCCTCTTTTTTACTGCAACCGCCACGTTTAGAGAAGTGACTCCCTAAAACTTCAAAACCTCAAAGTTCGCTCGTTAGTTGCTCTCAATGATGCTCCGGTTTAAGATCCGCGCCCTGTAATAAAAAGAAGCTATTTTTTCTACTCTGATTAGCCAGAGGCTAATCTCCATAGAGAAATTTACAGAGCTTCCAAGAAAGACTCTCTATGAAACTAGAAAACATAAATATTTCCGATCATGAGGTACTCATAACACCCCATTCATTGAAATCCGAGACGCCGGTTTCAACCGCTATTACCGCGCAAATAAATGAATCGCGAAAAATAGTTAGGAACATAATATCAAAAACAGATAAAAGACTGCTCGTCGTCGTTGGGCCTTGCTCAATTCACGATACCGACGCGGCAATTGACTACGCACAGAGACTAAAAAACCTTTCCCTGTCATTGAACGAAAAACTCTATATCGTCATGCGCTCTTATTTCGAAAAGCCGCGCAGCACAGTGGGATGGAAGGGTTTGATTAATGATCCCTATCTTGATGACAGCTTTAAGATTTCAGAGGGGCTTAAAATCGCGAGGAAGCTTCTTCTGGATATCTCGGAGATCGGCTTGCCGCTTGCAACAGAAGCACTAGACCCCATCACACCTCAGTACCTTCAAGACTTGATTTCGTGGTCTGCAATTGGAGCGCGAACTACTGAATCGCAAACACACCGAGAAATGGCCTCAGGTCTAAGCTGCGCAATTGGGTTTAAAAATGGCACCGATGGATCGCTAGAGGTCGCGATTAACGCTATGCAGTCAGCGGTCGCGCCACATCGATTCCTGGGTATCAATCCCTCTGGACAGGTTAGCATCATCCACACGCGAGGTAATCCAGACGTTCACGTAGTTCTCAGAGGGGGTGCTGGCGGTCCAAATTATCAAAAAGAAGCTGTCCTGGAAAGCGAGCAACAATTGCAAAAAAAGGGACTCAATCCTTCGATTATGATCGATTGCTCACACGCCAACTCAAACAAAGATCATAAAAACCAATCCAAAGTGTTAGACAACGTCAGCGAACAAATTCGAGAAGGCAATGAATCCATAACCGGTGTGATGATTGAAAGCAATATTGGACCAGGAAATCAATCCATCAGCGATAAGCTAAAATATGGTGTTTCCATCACAGATGCGTGCGTAGACTGGAACGAAACTGAGCAGATGCTAACAAACCTAGCAGAGAAGTTACCTTAAGCTACCTTGACTAAGTAAAGTAGGCGTTCTCATTATTAGAATGGTCAGTTAAATCCTGAACACCTGACAATTCCGGAACTCTCTCCATGAGGGTTGCTTCAACACTGTTTTTCAATGTCACGTCGACAGCTGCACAACCCTGACAACCTCCGCCGAACTGCAAGACCGCAGACTTCTCTCCAGTAATCTCTATTAGAGAGACCATTCCACCGTGAGCTGCCAAACCCGGATTAATCTCACTTTGGAGAAAGTAATTCACCTTATCTTCAATAGGAGAATCAGGTTTAATATTCGGGACTCTTGAATTAGGAGCTTTGATTGTTAACTGACCGCCCATCGTGTCTTCTTGATAGTCGACCTCAGCATCTTGAAGAAATGGTTCGCTTCTTGCCTCAAACCAGGCTCTGAAGCCCTCGTAATCGACAGGAATGTCACCCTCTTCTTCCTCACCAGGCCGACAGTAAGCAATACAAGCCTCCGCAGAGGGAGTTCCTGGATCCGCGACGAACACTCGAATGCCAACATCGCCATCTTCTTGCTGGGACAACAGATCCTTTAAATACGACTGAGCTTTAACAGAAATTTCTATCAAAATAAATCCAGAATGCTGTAATCAATTCCGACAAATTATATACTCTTTCAGCTTCCTTTGCGCACCATCTAAGATTAACTGTTAAACTTCCGGAGTGGAGTTAGATATTATAGCCAATCGACTAAAGGATATTCTCTCCAAGCGAATCATGTTGCTTGATGGCGCCTATGGCACAGCGATTCAGCAATATGAGTTAAGCGAGGATGATTTCCGAGGGCGCTTATTTGCCAAGCACTCAAAAGCCCTAATGGGTAATAACGACTTACTCATTTTAACCAAGCCGAATGTCGTACTAGAAATACACGAAAGCTACGTTGAATCCGGATGCGACATCCTATCCACCAACACCTTTAGCTCTACCAAAGTCGCTCAGTCTGACTTCGATACGCAAGATTTCTGTAAAGAGCTCAATTTTCAGGGAGCCCAACTTGCTCGGCAAGTTGCCGATCGCTTTAGTTCAGAAAAAAAACCAATTTTCGTAGCTGGGAGTTTAGGGCCAACTAACAGAACCGCTAGTTTATCCCCAGACGTTAACAGGCCCGGGTTTCGAAACGTCTCATTTGATGAACTCCACGAGAGTTATTTCGAGGCTATGCAGGCGTTAGTTGATGGGGGCGTGGACATATTTTTAATCGAAACCATCTTTGACACATTAAACGCGAAAGCTGCGATTGCTGCAGCTCACAAAGTAAACCAATCTCTAACTGATCCAAAACCAGTAATTATTTCTGGGACCATCACGGACGCCAGCGGTAGAACTTTATCTGGGCAAACGGCACAAGCTTTCGTTCATTCCGTGAGCCACGCTGATCCAATTGCTGTAGGTTTTAACTGTGCGCTGGGTGCAGAGCAACTTAGACCCTACATACAGGAAGTATCCGCTCTAACGGAATCGGCAGTCAGCGTCTTCCCAAATGCCGGGCTTCCAAATGCCTTTGGCGAATATGATCAAAGCCCGGAAGAGATGAGTCAGTTAATTGAAGAATATGCCAAATCTGGCTGGGTCAATATCGTAGGGGGATGCTGTGGAACAACACCAGCTCATTTGAAAGCCATTGCCGAAGTAATTGAAGGACAAGCCCCGAGAAAAGCGCTCCAGCGATCTGATGCTCTTAATCTCTCTGGTCTCGAACCTCTGAACATTAATAGCGAATCGCTTTTGGTTAATGTAGGAGAAAGAACAAACGTCACAGGATCCGCCAAATTTGCAAGATTAATTCGAGAGGAAAAATACGACGAGACTCTATCCGTTGCTCGCCAGCAGGTGGAAAACGGAGCACAAATAATTGACGTTAACATGGATGAGGGGATGCTAGATGGTAAGGAGGCTATGAAGACCTTCCTGAACTTGATCGCATCCGAACCTGACATAAGTCGAGTCCCTATCATGGTGGATTCAAGTCAGTGGGAAATTATCGAGGAAGGGCTCAAATGTATTCAAGGAAAAGCCATAGTCAATTCAATCAGTCTCAAAGAGGGTGAAGAGTCCTTTATTGAGCATGCTAGAAAATGTCAAATGTATGGGGCTGCGGCTGTGGTCATGGCGTTCGACGAACAAGGACAAGCGGACACCTTTGAGCGAAAAATCGAAATCTGCAGCCGAAGCTACGAAATTCTGGTAGATAAAGTCCTATTTAATCCGAACGACATTATTTTTGATCCAAATATTTTTGCAATCGGTACCGGTATCGAAGAGCACCAAAATTATGCTGTTGACTTCATCCGCTCCGTTGCGTGGATTAAGGAAAACCTGCCTCACGCCAGAACTTCAGGCGGCGTCAGCAATGTATCTTTCTCGTTTCGAGGTAATAATGCTCTCCGTGAGGCCATCCATTCCGTATTTCTCTATCATTCGGTGAAGGCCGGTCTAAGCATGGCAATAGTCAATGCTGGCCAACTAGGTGTTTACGATGAGATTCCCGAGGACTTGAGAGAGTTAGTCGAAGATTTAGTTTTGAATCGTCGCTCAGACGCCACGGAGAGACTGCTTGACGCAGCGGAGCAATTTAATTCTCTGTCATCCAAAGATGAATCTGGCGATATCCCAGATTGGAGGAACTCATCGGTAAATGATCGGTTATCCCACTCACTAGTCAAAGGGATAAACGAATTCATCATAGAGGATACCGAAGAAGCAAGGCTAAAATCCGACCACCCTCTAGAGGTAATCGAGGGGCCCCTCATGCACGGGATGAATGTGGTAGGCGAGCTTTTTGGCAGTGGAAAAATGTTTCTTCCACAAGTCGTCAAAAGCGCTAGGGTGATGAAGGCTGCAGTGTCGCATCTTGTTCCCTTTATCGAAAAAGACAAATCACGCTCTAACAGCAGTAAGGGCAAAATCGTAATGGCCACGGTGAAGGGCGACGTACATGACATAGGTAAGAATATCGTCGGCGTCGTGCTGCAATGCAATAACTATGAAGTTATTGACTTGGGTGTGATGGTCCCCGCAGAGCAGATCTTAGATGTCGCCAAAAAAGAGAACGCAGACCTTATCGGTTTATCTGGGTTGATAACGCCTTCTCTGAACGAGATGGTTCACGTTGCTGGTGAGATGCAACGCTTAAATTTGGAGATACCCCTGCTTATTGGCGGCGCGACGACAAGTAAAGCCCATACCGCGACAAAAATAGAACCTGCTTACCAAAACTCCGCAAGCATTTACGTCAGCGATGCCTCAAGAGCTGTCAACGTTGCGGCTTCCTTGCTTGGCGGCCAGCAGAAATACGAAGATTACACTCGATCGATTGCGGAGGAGTACAAAACCGTCCGCAATCGGGTAGAGGCCAGGCGATCTAAACGAGCTTTCCTGGCTCTAGGAGATGCTCGAGCGAATGCCCATAAAATTAATTGGGGAGCCTATACTCCTCCAGCTCCAAAATCATTGAACATCACAGAGTATTCGCTCTCGGTCTCAGAGCTCATACCCTTCATAGACTGGTCCCCTTTCTTTATGACCTGGGAGCTTGCAGGGAAATACCCCAACATCCTCGAGGACGAAAAGGTGGGAGAAGCAGCAACAGATTTATTGGCAGACGCTCAGAAGATGCTTCACAAAATTGCAGACGAAAAATTGTTAAACCCTAAGGGTGTTTATGGGTTCTGGCGCTGCAACCGTCTGGGTTCGGACGACATTGAGATCTTCACTGATGACACACGAACAGAGCGTATTACTATCCTGCATCATTTGCGCCAGCAAACTCCAAAACCAAACGACGAAGACCCAAATTACTGTCTTGCAGATTTTATCGCGCCGCCAGGCCATGCTGATTATATAGGGGGGTTTGCCGTTACCGCTGGAAACGAAATCGAGCATCTACTGAGTGAATATGATGACGATTATTCCAAAATAATGATACAAGCCTTAGCAGACAGGCTCGCAGAGGCATCGGCAGAGGCAATACACAAACACATAAGAACCAAGGCCTGGGGCTATTCAGAGAATGAAGCGCTGGATTACGAGAGTCTCATAAAAGAAAAATATCAAGGTATAAGACCTGCTCCAGGCTATCCTGCCTGCCCAGAACACAGTGAAAAAGAAAGCCTCTTTAAAATCCTGGAAGTAACCCGTAATACAGGAATCACTCTTACCGAGAACTACGCGATGTCACCGGCCGCCTCTGTCAGCGGCTGGTGTTTTTCTCACCCGGATTCAAAATACTTTGGAGTTGGCAAGCTCAACGGAGACCAAGTAGAAGATTACGCAAATCGAAAAGGGCTAGAGCTTTCTGGAGCGGAACAGCTACTTCAGCCTAACCTCAACTTTTAAACGCTTTGAGATTGCATCATGAGCTGTTCCTTCCAGTTCAGGATCTAATAGTGCAGCACTCCTCGACCAACCATCTCTCCTTTTAGTATTCGGTCAATAGCACCAGACAGACTGTCTAGGTGCAATACTTCCTCTAAACTAGAAAGATCTACTTTCCAATCAGAAGCCAAACGCTTCCATATGATCTCTTTTTCACCAATCGGTAATTGGACAGAATCAACTCCCAACAAGTTCACGTGTCTTAAAATAAAAGGCAAAACGGTTGCAGAAAAACCCGGACCGCCAACAAGACCACAAGCCGCTAAACTGCCGCCATATCGCAGGCTTTTCAGCGCATTAAACAACATATCTCCCCCAACAGTATCTACTACACCAGCCCAGGTTTCTTTCAGGAGAGGTTTTTCTAACCCTTCCAAAATTTGATCCCTACTTAAAACTTCTGAAGCTCCTAAGGAGACCAAAAAATCCTTTTTATCAGACTTACCTGTAACTGCATGGACCTCATGTCCCATTTTGGCCAGCAATTTCACTGCAACTGAGCCCACTCCACCAGTCGCCCCAGTAACCAAAACTGGCCCAGCATCCTTTGATAGTCCTGCCAATTCAAGTTTCTGAATACATTCTGCGGCAGTGAAACCTGCCGTGCCAATAATCATACTGGACCGCAAATCAAGGCCATCAGGCATTTTTACGACCCAATCCGAAGGAACTCTTATCTTTGCTCCAAAACCTCCCGAGGTATTCATTCCCAGATCGAAGCCAATAACTATAACTTCATCTCCCTGGGAAAACTTTGCACTGGAACTCTCTGCAACAGTCCCGGCGGCATCGATACCCGGGGTATGGGGATAATTACGTGTAACTCCAGGACTTCCGCTAGCGGATAATCCATCCTTGTAATTCAATGAGGAATAAGCAACATCAATCACGACATCGCCCTCAGGCAACTCATCTACATCACGTTCGATAATGCTTCGCTCGAAGCCACTTTCTGTTTTCTCTACCCAAAATGCATTGAATTTCATATCTCTAAACTACCTATCTATTTATTTGATTACTTAATCACACCGCTCAACAAATCGTGCACCCTGTCGAGCGTTCCGTTCACCTTCCCCAGAAACTTATCTACGGGCGATTTATTTATCTCCCACTCAACCTGATAAACTGACCGTTCCGCACAAAGATCCACGATATATTCATCACTTGTCAACAACTGGTCCACCAAGTTGAGATCCAGAGCCCTTTTCCCATACCAGGCTTCTCCAGTGGCTACTTTTTCGATGTCCAAGTCAGGACGATTATTGGTAACAAACTCCTGAAACAGCAGATGAACATCTTCAATCTCCTCTATGAATTTCTGACGTCCTTCGTCTGTATTTTCTCCAAACATTGAGAGTGTTCTTTTGTATTTGCCTGCCGTTAAAAGCTCTACATCTACATCATTTTTTTTCAATAATTTGTGAACGTTAGGAATCTGGGCAACCACGCCAATTGAACCAAGCAGAGCAAAAGGAGCGGCAATTATTTTATCAGCGACAGAAGCCATCAAGTAACCGCCACTCGCTGCGACCTTATCGACGGCAACGGTCAAAGGTATACCTTTTGCTTTAATACGCTCAAGCTGAGAGGCCGCTAACCCATAACTATGAACCATCCCGCCAGGGCTTTCGATGCAAACGACAACCTCATCTGCTTCATTCGCCAGAGTCAATATAGCGGTTATTTCAAGACGCAAGTTGTCCAAAGAAGAAGCTTTAACGTCCCCTTCAAATAATACAACAAAGGCTCTTTTCGGAGCTCCGTCTAAATTTTTATTTTCGTTTTCATCTTCGGCGTTCGCGTCGCGGAGTGCTTTCTTCTGTTCCTTCTTGGCTCTCTTATTCTTCTTTGATTCCTCTTTGGCTTCCTGCTTCCTAGCTTTTTTAACCAGGTCCGAGTCAATAACACTCGATTCCAGCGAATACTTTAGATCTCGAATATGGTCATTAAGCTTATGTATAGTTAATCGGCCTTCACTGCTTTTAGGTTGTCCTCTTGAACTCAGACTCGCCAGGGAAGAAATCACAATAAGAAGAGCCACAACAACAGTCGCAGCCTGAGCTAGGAACATCAAATATTCGAACAAAAATTCCATTTGATTTGGTTAAATCCTAAAATCGACATCAGAAGATGCATCCTCCCATTGCAGAGGTTATTATTCAATTCCAAACAGTATTGACTACCAATTATTATTGCCCTCATGGCAGATACCACCTCAACAATCGATAAAATCATCGAATATTTAACAAACAACTTCGATCCTGCTGCTGCTAATGGAATAGACGCTCGTATAGAACTGCGCCTCAACGAGGAGTCTGTGCACTTTGTGATTCAAGATAAAGAGCTGCACATAACCAAGGCGGAAGAAAGCCCACTGAACCCTGAGATCATTTTATTTTTTGAATCTGCTACTTTAGCCTACGAAATATTTACGGGCACGACTGAAATGGTCAACGCTTTCATGAACGGCCAGTTTAAGAGCGACAGTAACTTAATCTGGGTCTTTCAAATATTGGGGGCTTTTCGAAAAAGCTAAACTTTATTTGAGCTCAGAAACTCCTCAATTAACCAACCCGAAATTGCTGTTTTCGGTGGGGTCTGGGGCAGGTTATCCTTCTTGAACCATTTTGCTTCTGCAATCTCTCCAGGCTGACAAACAATGTCTCCCGAGTCATATTCAGCGTGAAACCCGAGCATTAGGGAGTTAGGGAACGGCCAGCTCTGAGAACCAAAGTACTTAAGGTTTTTTACCTTCAAGCCCACCTCCTCCATTACCTCTCGGTGCACTGTTTGTTCAATGCTCTCGCCAGCTTCGACGAAACCCGCCAACGTGCTGAACATTCCATTTGGCCAGGCTGCATTCCTAGCCAAGAGCATTTCCTCTCCATTAGTCACTAAAACAATAATGCTCGGCGATAGGCGTGGATAAGCTATAAAACCGCAACTCTCGCAAAGTTTAGCGCGATCTTGAGGATGTTCACTCATCGGTGCGCCACAACGTCCGCAAAACTTATTGGTTTTGTGCCATTCAACCGTCTGCAATGCGCGACCAGCAAGATAAAAGCTCTCCATAGAAGCGCGGCCCAAAATCCCTCTCAACCCAGTCAGGCTATAGCCTTCGGGCAAACTTCCCTCAACGCCTAATGCATAGCAACCCACACCACGAAAGCGTCCCAATAAATGCTTACTCGAGGTTTCTACATCAAACCAACGAAAATCATCGGCCGTTATCGGCTCTGGTACGCCAGAACTCGTCTTACAGATCAGCTGGTCGCCCTGGAATGCAAAATATAGAGCGTCTCCAGTATCTAATCCCTCTTCGTCGTTGGTTAGAGGTTCAAAATCATCGGGATCCGTTGGCCACATTACTCTATTCCTTTCAATCAAGTATCGACTAACATAGTACGCGAACATAACTACTTACGCCTGCTTGACTAGAGCGCGTTAGTCGAAAAGAATAGGTGCCTGTCTCGTAGACGGTACTGCGCGTCCTAGACAGCTAAAAGCATTAACTCGTAGAGGAAAAATTATGAACGGCCTAGCAATGATTTCATTTTGGCAAAATTTTCTCGGACACGCGCCTGATTGGTACAAGAAAACTATTGTCCTATTTTTAGTTATCAATCCGCTTATACTCCTGTTAGCAGGTCCCACTATCACCGGATGGGTGATCGTGCTTGAATTCATTTTTACCCTGGCTATGGCTTTGAAGTGCTATCCACTGCAACCTGGAGGCCTAATCGCAATCGAAGCCGTCGTTTTAGGTATGACGAGTCCCCAAACCGTGTACGACGAAATTCTTGCGGCTTTCCCTGTCATTCTGCTCCTTATCTTTATGGTGGCAGGTATTTACTTCATGAAAGAGTTATTGCTCTTCACCTTTACAAAGATCCTACTGAAAGTTCGATCCAAGATACTGCTGTCCTTGCTGTTCAGCTTCACTGCTGCGTTCTTATCTGCGTTTTTAGATGCTTTGACCGTCACTGCGGTAATCATCAGTGTCGCAGTCGGCTTTTTTTCGGTTTACCACAAGGTCGCCTCCGGTAAACAGTTTACTGATGACCATGAACATGGGAATGACGATTCAATTTTAGAGGCAAATGAAGCCGACCTTGAGGAGTTCAGGGCGTTTCTTAGGAATCTAATGATGCATGCCGCGGTAGGTACCGCTCTTGGCGGTGTCTGCACAACAGTTGGAGAACCCCAAAATCTATTGATAGCAACTTACACAGAGTGGGACTTCATCGAGTTTTTCTTGACTATGGCTCCAGTAACTATGCCCGTTCTGGTAGTTGGCTTGATAACTTGCATCATCCTAGAAATCGTTAAAAAGTTTGGCTATGGCAACGTTTTACCGGAACGGGTCAGAGAAATACTGGTGGAGTTTGATGAACACCAAAGCGAAAGTAGAACATCAAAAGACAATGCGCGACTGGTCATCCAGGCGATTAGCGCCGTATTTTTAGTCTTTGCCCTGGCCTTTCATGTTGCCGAAGTCGGCATAATTGGTCTGACCATAATAGTGCTTCAGACAGCGTTTAACGGAGTCATAGAGGAACATGATCTAGGACACGCGTTTGAAGAAGCTCTGCCCTTCACAGCGCTACTAGTGGTGTTTTTTGGGATAGTCGGGGTGATTCACGATAACCATCTTTTCTCACCAGTAATCACCTGGGTCTTGAGTCTGCCGGAAGCGCAACAACCCGGAATGTTCTATATAGCAAATGGTTTACTATCAGCAATCAGCGATAATGTATTCGTGGCTACGGTCTATATTGGAGAAGTCCATACGGCCTACGCCAACGGAGACATATCAAGAGACTTGTTCGATAAACTCGCTGTAGCGATTAATACAGGAACCAACATTCCCAGCGTGGCAACGCCCAACGGCCAAGCTGCTTTCTTGTTTCTATTAACCTCCTCTGTGGCCCCATTAATCCGACTATCTTATATGACGATGGTGAAGATGGCGTTGCCCTACACAATAACTATGGGTATTACCGGCTATCTGGCAGTCACCTATATCTTATAAAGAGGGCTCTTCAAGATTATTTGAAGAGCGCCAAATAGGAGCGCTAGAATTTCTCTCTTCCATGTAGGCAAGAAATTCTTCATGGCTCTTAACTTCGTCCTCACTGGCTTTGACTTCGATAAAACCAGTTAAACTTTGCTGACTATTGGCAATAACACTTGCACCTTTGTCATTACGATCTTCCAAATTAGAATCATCTGGTAAATCAAACAATCCGCTTTGACCACCCGTAAGCAGCAAATAAACATCTGACAGAATCTCGGCATCCAACAAAGCACCGTGCAATACCCTCTGAGAGTTATCAATTGAATACCTTCGACAAAGTGCATCAAGACTATTGCGCTGTCCAGGGTGTTTCTCCCGAGCAAGCACCAGCGAATCGATCACGGAACTTTGATCTTCGATGGATGGCAACCCAAGATCAAGTAATCCAATCTCGTGATTTAAAAAAGCCACGTCAAAAGGTGCGTTGTGGATGATTAGCTCATCACCCTGAAAGAACTCTCTAAATTCTTCCCATATATCTCCAAAACGCGGTTTGTCTGAAAGAAACTCTTGAGTGATACCGTGAACCTCTAGCGCTCCATCATCAATTTCTCTGTCTGGATTGATATATTTATGGAAATTACGACCTGTTAAACGACGATTAACAAGCTCTACACAACCAATCTCGATTATCCGGTGCCCGAGACCGACTTCCAATCCCGTGGTCTCTGTGTCTAGAACCAATTGCCTCATTTAGATCCCAGAAGATCATCGATAGCAACATTTGCAGCTTGATCTACCATTTCATTTTCTACGTGGCCACTGTGCCCTTTGACCCATTTCCATTCCACGGAATGCTCCGCGACAGCCTCGTCCAAACGTTTCCAGAGGTCAACATTTTTGACAGGCTTTTTCTGTGAAGTAATCCAGCCCCTTTGTTTCCAACCACTGATCCACTTGGTAATTCCATCCTTTACATATTGCGAATCAGTAGTCAGAACAACATCCATCGGCTTCTTTAATTGTTCTAAAGCTTCAATTGCAGCAGTAAGCTCCATCCGATTGTTAGTAGTTCGCTTTTCTGCCCCGGAAAACATTTTTTCAGTATCACCATAACGAAGCAGAGCTGCCCAACCTCCTGGACCCGGATTTCCGCGACACGCTCCATCTGTGAAGATATCGACTTTGATAGTCAACTCCTAAAATATTTATCAGCTAATGATTCTAAAACTTGCCGCTGGCACTAATTGTGATATGCGACCTTCCCTGACCAAATCGAAGTTATGAACAAAATCTTTTCGTTGCGCCAACATAAACATAATTCCCCCTAACGGGTATTCTATTAAATTGGGCGCCAGTGTACCGATCCGATATTTAGAAACACAGTCTTCTTCTTTTTGGCCTAGAGAAAACGGAAATCCTAACCCTCCATACTTTGGGATTTCACTTAACTCAAGATTGAGTAAAGTCAGCCAATCAAGAAGCTTAAAAGGATTTAAAAAGCGATATTCAGAGAAACCGTCTGAAAAGAATTTCGAGTACCATCCTCTCAGTGAATACAAACTGAAAACATTAAAACCAATAATTAAAAGCTTACCGCCCGGTTTTAAAACTCTTACAGCTTCTCTCAACCCCTCTCTTGGATCACCTCGTTTTTCGAGATCGTGATGAATGACAACACCATCAAAAAACTGGCTCTTGAAAGGAAGAACCTCGGAGTCATTTGAAGGAACAAACTTAGCCACCTTTTGCATGGCCTCAGAATTAGAAAACAAGCCCTTTCGAATTTGCTCGCTCAAAGAATCGACAACAGTCACCTCATCGCTTTGTAACAGAAATTTCTCACCATGCATCAGAGATGACAAACTGCCAATAACCGGCAGCTCAGTAACGAGCATTTCTCGCCCAATATTTTGTCCCCAGATACTCATAGAGTCAGTAGGCTATAGACGGCGAGGTTCAAAAAAATAAATAGTCAGTCTCTCTCAAGACCTACCTCAGATTGAGCTGCAACAAAAAAGCTATTCAAACCCACGCGATCATTTCGAGTTTTCAACCCATCCTTAATCTGTGAGAACTCTTCGTCAGGAACCGCCATAGGATCACCATCTTGAACTCTTGTTGTAGTCACTATAGCTGTTCCAGCTGGAAGGGTTGCCTCTCCAACCGATTTTTCTAATTCAGCAGGTCTTGGCAACTCAAAGGCGACATTTAAAATCTCCTGAGGGATTTCTTGATTGCCCGTCCTGCCGACTAACTCGTGAACCGACCAGCGTAGCCCGTTCTCACTTGCCACTTCTGACACAGAAACGCCCTCAGCAATCTTATCTAAAGCGACTGTTTTTGCCTCTAAGATTGCAATTTCAGCTTTCTCATTACTGATTAATTCTTTAATGTTTTCCGAAACTTCTTCTATCGCAATAGGCTGGGGATCTGCTCGACTTACAATCCTAACCACAACCGCCCTATCATCACCTATCTCGAACATGGGTCCGTTCTCTCCTACAATGGCCGCCTGTTCAAAAAGACTATCTAAAAGCTCAGAATCACTAAGCCATTCGCCGTGTTCTCCTTGATTATTCCGAGTGAAATCAAGAGCGGCAACCACTGAGCCGCCTAATTCTTTAGATGTTTCCGCGAGACTATACCTTTCATCGTAAGAAAGCCGTTCCATATCCAGCATCTTTTCGGTAAAAAGCTCCCTCGCTAATTCCTCTTTTAGACTGGCTATCAGATCGTCTCGAGATTCTTCCAAGCCGGGATATGCCACTTCTTCAAGCTTGTCTAGCCTGATTATGTGATAGCCAAACTCAGTTTTAACTGGCTCAGAAATAGATCCTTCATTTACCAAAGACCACAGCGCTGCTTCAAATTCTGGAGCAAACACACCTCGACCAGCTTGCCCCAATGAGCCTCCTGTTCTAGAGGACCCCGCATCATCTGAAAACTCCTTAGCTAACTCCCCAAAATCTGCTCCTTCATTCAGGTCTTTGTATATCGAATTAACTGCTTCAAGCGCTTCAGATTCTGCTCGGTCCGCGTTAATCGAGACTAGGATGTGTGAGCTTGCTCGCTGCGCATTCTCTAATGCCGCCTCCTGGCCGTCCTCCCAAGCTCCCAAAATATCTTCTTCAGACACTTCTAAACTAGCTTCTCTAGTTAGATCCTCTACGGAAAGACCCAGATACTCCAATTCTAAAGAGGTATCTGTCATATAGAGATCTAGCTCTTCTTCATAACGCTCTTTTATTTCTGCCTCCGAAACTTGTACTCCCTCTTTAAATTTCTCCAAACCAAACAAAAGATACGCAATGTCTCGCTTTTGCGTCAGTAACTTTATAGCACCCTCAACTTCCCAATCCGGGGTAAAGCTAGAACTAGCAATACCCGTTCTTAACAACTCAGCACTCAGCGACCTGCCATACTCATCCATAAACTCAACCGGACTATAGCCAAGCATCTGAATCTGTTGGCGATACGTAGGCTCATCGAAAAGACCATTTTTCTGATAAACAGGATTGTCCAACAATCTTTGATTAACTAACTCCCTCGACGTTCGAATATTGAGATTTTCGGCGGATTGGAAAAGTACTTCTTTGGTTATGAGTTGTTCGAGCGCATACTCACGTAATTTCAAACGATCAATGCTGCTAGGATCAAAATCCTCACCCACCTGGAAAAGCAATTTTCGACGCTCTCTCTCCGTCTCCCTCTCTAGGATGGCCTCGGTTATCTCATAATCACCGACTGCCGCGATGGTAGGATCAGATGCCAAAAATAGGTTCGTTGCGCCAAACCCAAAAAGCGTGAGCACAACAATGATAGCGCCAGCTAATATCTTAAATCCTAGGCTTTGGGTCTGATTTCTCAATTCTTGTAACATTTCTTAAGCACCATAAAAATCGTTCGACAAAGAAAGATCATAAAAAAAAGGGCGCTGCTGGAGCGCCCTTTGAACAGAAGACTGCCCTACTAGTTCAACGCGTCTTTAAGACCTTTACCCGCCTTAAACGCTGGTACTTTCGCGGCTGATATTTGAATCGTAGCACCTGTCTGAGGATTTCTACCCGACCTTGCAGCTCTTTCCCGCACCAGGAAAGTACCAAAGCCCACCAAAGAAACCGAATCATTCGCCTTCAAAGAATTGGTAATAGCGTCTATTGTTGCTTCCAAAGCCCTTCCAGCATCTGCCTTAGAAAGATCCGCGGAATCTGCAATCGCATTAATCAAATCACTTTTATTCACTATATGCCCCTAAAAAAAGCAGCGCGCACTTGAAGTGGGGAGAATATTGATTTGTTGCGTTTGATAAACAATAACCTCTCTCAAATAAAGATACTCGCTATACGGTTGATAACAAAGCTTACGTAGCTCACGACGTTTTATACCAATAGGTCGGCTACCGCGCAACCCATTAAGAACAATAGTTTTCGGGTTTAATGGGTCTTGACACCAACCGAATTATCCCGACGTTTTTTACGCGCAGAGGTTGAACTTTGGGACGCTGAACCCTCTTTGGTCCTACCAGATTTACGAGTAGCGGATTTAGCGACTGGGACAGATTCAAGCCCAAGCGCCAACACTTCATCCATCCACTTCACGGAGACAATTTCTAAATTAGACTTTACGTTTTCTGGTATTTCTTTGAGATCTTTTTCGTTTTCAGCTGGAATAATAACCCTCTTAATTCCACCTCTGTGGGCTGCTAGTAGCTTCTCTTTCAGTCCACCAATAGGAAGAACTTGACCTCTCAGGGTAATTTCTCCCGTCATGGCAACATCTGCTTTAACGGGTATTCCCGTTAACACCGAAACCAAAGCCGTACACATCCCAATACCCGCACTAGGGCCATCTTTCGGAGTCGCGCCCTCGGGAACATGAATATGGATATCCTTTTTTTCGTGAAAATCAGAAACTAACCCTAAAGACGACGCGCGGCTTCGCACGAAAGTCATCGCCGCCTGAATGGATTCTTGCATTACGTCGCCTAGAGACCCCGTTTTAGTGTGCCGCCCCTTACCTGGTACGACTACCGCTTCTATGTTTAAGAGCTCTCCACCAACCTGAGTCCAAGCCAAGCCTGTCACAATTCCTACTTCATTCTTCTCTTCAGCTAGCCCGTAACTGAACTTCCGAACACCATTGTATTTTTCCAGAAGCTCCTCGCTAACACTGATCTTCTTAGCTTTCCGGCCCAACTCTTTCTCAGTGACAACCTTTCGAGCGACTTTCGCAATTTCTCTTTCTAGTCCTCTGACTCCAGCCTCTTTGGTGTAGTAACGAATGATATCCGTTATGGCGGCATCAGAGATATTTAGCTCATCAGACTTTAAACCATTTAACTTAATTTGCTTGGGCACGAGATATTTCTTCGCAATATTCAATTTCTCATCTTCCGTATAGCCAGGAAGTCGAATGACCTCCATCCGATCTAAAAGAGGGGCAGGAATATTCATAGAATTTGACGTACACACAAAAAAGACATCTGAAAGATCATAATCCACCTCAAGATAATGATCATTGAAAGTGTTGTTTTGTTCTGGGTCCAAAACCTCAAGAAGAGCACTGGCAGGGTCTCCCCTAACGTCCATTCCCATCTTGTCGATCTCATCCAACAAAAACAATGGATTGACCACGGACGACTTTGACATTTTCTGTAAAATTTTTCCTGGCATCGAACCGATATAAGTCCTTCTGTGGCCACGTATCTCTGCTTCGTCTCGCATGCCCCCTAAAGACATACGAACAAATTTCCGGTTAGTCGCCCTAGCTATGCTCTCGCCAAGAGAGGTCTTACCCACTCCAGGAGGTCCAACAAGGCAAAGGACCGGCCCTTTTACCTGCTTAACTCGATTCTGCACGGCTAAAAATTCTATAATCCGCTCCTTGACCTCCTCCAATCCATAGTGATCTTCATCGAGAATCTTCTGTGCGGCACTCAAATCTTTCCTTAAACGTGATTTCTTATTCCAAGGAATCGCGATAATCCAATCCAAAAAACTCCTAACCACAGAGGCTTCAGCAGACATTGGAGACATATTTTTAAGCTTATTGAGCTCTGACTGAGCTTTGGACTTAGCCTCTTTTGGCAATCCAAGCTTTTCTATTTGATCCGCTAACTCATCGGTCTCCGCCAACTCGCCATCACCCATCTCCTTCTGAATGGCTTTCATCTGTTCATTGAGATAATAGTCACGCTGACTTTTCTCCATCTGCTTTTTAACGCGACTGCGTATCTTCTTTTCAGTTTCTAAGATTTCGAGCTCTGCATCAATTAAACCTAGCAATAGGTTTTTTCTCTCTGCTAAGTCGATTACTTCGAGAAGCTGTTGTTTGACAGAGACATCCAGGGGCATCTGCGCTGCTATCGAATCCACAAGACGGGATAGAGATTCTATTCCGGACAAAGACGCTAGGACCTCTTGTGGTATCTTTTTACTCTGATTGACAAAATTCTCAAAGACATCAAGCAGAGTATCCCCTGACTCAATATCTTCCGTTCCTGAATCATGCAAAATTTCGATTTGAGCAGTTATAAATTCGGCATCAAACTCAAACTTCTTGATAGAGACCCTAGCTTCCCCCCTCGACCAATACTTTGACTGTTCCATCAGGCAATTTCAGCAGTTGGAGAATCGTTGCGATTGTTCCTACCTGAAACAGGTCTCGTTTCTTGGGGTCTGCTTTATCTGCGTCGCGCTTTGCAACCAACAGTATCTTCTTATCAGAAGCCATAGCCGCGTCTAAAGCGCTAATAGAGCTCTCGGTGCCTACGAATAAGGGCTGCACCGCCTGTGGGAAGATCACCATATCTCGGAGAGGTACAGTCGGGAATGAATCGAGAGTCACATCAGTAGATGCCATAGGTCCACCTCAAATGAGTAACCAAAAATCCTGCTTAGAATCCTACTCTTCCGGAACTGCCTTAGCCTGTTCCCCACCTTCATAGATGAGCATTGGTTCGCTCTCTCCAGTAATCACACCCTCATCAATCACCACTTTGCTAATCGTCTCACTGGAAGGCAGATCGTACATTGTATCTAGTAAAACAGCCTCTAATATGGATCTAAGGCCTCTGGCTCCTGTTTTTCTCTCCATCGCTTTTTGAGCGACCGCTACTAAAGCATCGTCCCGAAAATCCACTTCGACCTCTTCCATCTCAAACAATTTAGAGTATTGCTTGGTCAGAGAATTCTTAGGCTCGGTAAGAATTCTGACAAGAGCCGCATTATCCAATTCAGTCAAAGTCGCCACGACCGGCATCCGGCCGACGAATTCAGGTATCAGGCCATAGCGTATTAAATCCTCAGGCTCTACGGACCGGAGGGTTTCTCCAATACTGCTGTGGTCATCTTCACTTTTTACCGTCGCACCAAAGCCGATGCCCGACTTGTCCGACCGTTCTATGATCACTTTATCCAAGCCCGCAAAAGCACCGCCACAGATAAATAAAATATTGGATGTGTCGACTTGCAAAAATTCCTGCTGAGGATGCTTCCGGCCACCCTGAGGGGGCACTGATGCAATCGTACCTTCAATTAATTTCAGAAGGGCTTGCTGGACACCCTCGCCAGAAACATCTCGCGTAATAGAGGGATTGTCAGATTTCCTGGAAATCTTATCGATTTCGTCGATATAAACGATGCCTACCTGGGCTTTTTCGACGTCGTAGTCGCACTTCTGCAAGAGCTTTTGAATGATGTTCTCAACGTCCTCTCCGACATAGCCCGCTTCAGTCAAAGTCGTTGCATCAGCGATAGTAAACGGCACGTCAAGTAGTCTCGCCAGTGTCTCGGCCAAAAGCGTTTTACCGCTTCCTGTAGGCCCCATAAGCAAAATATTCGATTTAGACAACTCGACATCGTCATTTTTGCCGGAGTAATTCAGTCGTTTGTAGTGGTTATAAACTGCTACCGATAGGACCTTTTTGGCGTGATCCTGTCCTATGACATATTCATCGAGAATATTGTTGATCTCTAGCGGAATCGGTAATTTGGAGTCTTCTTTTTCTTCTTTCGTTTCAGAGACTTCTTCCCGAATGATGTCGTTGCAAAGCTCGACACATTCGTCGCAGATAAATACTGAGGGGCCAGCAATAAGTTTCCTGACCTCGTGCTGATTCTTTCCGCAAAAAGAACAGTACAACAACTTACCTGATTCTTCGTCTTTCCCGTCACCTGCCATAACACTTTACCTCCAACCAGAGCCCAGCCCTCTAGATGCTGCGCCTTCGTTGATCCGAATTCCTCTGCCTTCGGATATTACTAGAAATATCTGCTAATCACATTCCGTTTTAACAGATTTTCGATTATTTTTCTTCGTCAGCGATTTGAGCCCTAGTTTTTTGCACTGTATCAACCAGACCATACTCTGCTGCCTCATCTGGGCTCATCCAAAAATCTCGATCCGTATCTTTTTCAATAGTCTCTATCGGCTGACCCGTATGCTCAGAAATAATACGGTTCAGGCGTTCTCTCATTAAGAGTATTTCTTGCGCCTGAATTTCAATGTCTGCTGCCACCCCGCGAGACCCTCCCGAAGGCTGGTGAAGCATCATACGAGAATTAGGCAACGCGTAGCGTTTGCCCTCAGCGCCAGCTGCCAGCAAAAAGGCCCCCATACTCGCAGCCTGCCCTACACACAAGGTGCTAACATCAGGTCGTATAAACTGCATGGTGTCATAAATCGACATACCAGCCGACACTGAGCCTCCAGGCGAGTTAATGTATAAATGAATGTCTTTGTCCGGATTTTCCGATTCTAAGAAGAGCAACTGGGCTACCACCAGGTTTGCCATGTGATCCTCTACTGGGCCCACCAAAAATACGATTCGGTCTTTAAGTAGTCGTGAGTATATATCATAAGCACGCTCCCCGCGGGCCGATTGCTCGACCACCATGGGTACCATTCCTAAATTGTTTATCGTGCCCGCTGAACTATCATGGATCATTGTTATGTACCTATTCCTTAATAAACCCGCTACTCCGGCTTAGATTCTGCTTCTGCTTCTGCTTCTGCTTCTGCTTCTGCTTCTGCTCCAGCTTCACCCTGTGCCTCTGGCGGTGCAATTGCAGCTCCGCTAATGACACTATCATAGTCTGCCACGACCTCTTCGATCGCAGCTTTAGATATTATGTGGTCAACAACCTGGTCTTCAAGTACACCCATCTCTAAATTTTGCATTTGCTCAGGATTACCTCTGTACCAGCCTATCACTTGCTCAGGCTCGGCATAACTCGAGGCCAAGTCTTGGAGATGCTGATCTAGCTTCTCTTGGTCCACTTCCAACTCGAACTGACTGATAATTTCGTTTACTACCAGGCCAAGCTTAACCCTCTTTTCAGCCTGATCTTTAAATAACTCATCTGGCAAGTTTAGTTCGTTTTGTTTACCGCCGGGAGGTTGCTGAAATTGGCCCATCATCTGATCTTTCAAAACCTGGATCTCTCGAGCGACCATCGGCGCGGGGATCGCAAAGTCGTGAAGCTCTCCCAAATTATCCATTACTTGCTGCTTTAATTGATTTTTAACCGAGTTGTCGAGCTCCTTTTCCATGTTAGACAGCACTTCCTTTCTAAAGGCCTCTTCTCCTCCTTCTTCAACGCCAAATTCTTTAAAAAATTCATCATTGAGTTCAGGAAGTTTTGGCTCTTTAACCTCTTTCATTGTTAAAGAAAATTCAACCGTCTTACCTCGCAGCTCCTCTGCTCGATAATTTTCGGGGAACAGTGCCTCAAATTTCGTTTCTTCATCCTTCGAAAGGCCTGTCGCACCCTTTTCGAAATCCTCAATCATCTGGCCCTTTCCAATGACGAAACTGGCGTCACTGCCCTTCGCAGATTCAACTACCTCACCATCGAGACTTCCCTCGAAATCAACGGTGACCTGATCATCAGCTTGACTTGCCCTTTCCACTGACTCATAGGAAATGCGCTGCTCTTTCAGTCGGTCGACCATCTTTTCAATATCTTCATCAGTGATTTCAGTTGATGGCCTTTTGATCTCAACCTTAGCTAGATCCGCTACCTCTACCGAAGGCACCAACTCAAA
The DNA here is from genome assembly GCA_045560825.1 of Candidatus Azotimanducaceae bacterium. GTDB lineage: Bacteria > Pseudomonadota > Gammaproteobacteria > Pseudomonadales > Azotimanducaceae > UBA4421. The sequence continues at coordinate 2,293 of JBJKYX010000010.1, read as the reverse complement.
CGTCGCCGTGAACTCCAGATCAACGTTAGGGTCCATCTGCTTAATTTCTAAAGTAGGAGGGCCAGCGGGACTCAAGGATTCTTGAGTGATCGCTTCGTAGAAGGAGCTCTGCATCATCTCACTGGCTAATTCGGCTCGCAATGAAGGCCCAAAGCGTCGCCGAATTTCCTTTAAAGGGATCTTACCTGGCCGAAAACCTGGCAGGCGCGCCTTACTTTTGGCCTCATTGAGTTTTACGTCCAGCCTTTCCTCAACCGTCTCGCTGGGGAGCGTAATAGTCAATCGAGTCTCTAGACCGGTTAGCGTTTCAACAGATACATCCACCAATAATCACCTTAACTCTGGAACACCAAAGTAAATAATATGTCTGAATCTCGGGTCAATCAGACAAATCCTAAACAGTTACAAATAGTTCGTTAAATAGAGTTTATTTAAAGTAAACCCAAGCTCAAGAGCTATTTTGAAGTGGCGTACTATACATCAAAAACCAAACCGGTTCGTAAGGAAATTAGCAGAACGGAGACGTGTGGGGAACTAAGAAGGCGATGCCGCCTCCAAGCTCGAGCCAAAGGTCATGGACAGGTCTTGGAGCCAAGAGTTCGTGTAAAAAGACAAGTTAATTGGGGTGGACGATGGGGATTGAACCCACGACCGCCGGGATCACAACCCGGAGCTCTACCAACTGAGCTACGCCCACCAATGTTTCAAAACAGAGCGATTATAGAAGGACTATACCTTATAGGCCACTAGTAACCAGAAATCTTAATACGGAGTTTGGAAGAAATACCCCGTTAACCTCATTTTTTGAAAATTTGATCGCTTTCTTCGTCATAAAAATAGAGCTCTTTCTGAACTTGGTCCACGGGAGGCCACGCTTGTTCAATCGCCAATTCTTTAAATGCTAATGCGTCGTCACTGTTCGGATCTAGATTTTCAACAAATTCATGAAACCCGGTAAGCTCGCAAACAACGTCTGACCCTGCAATCTTAATCTCGTCAACTAATTCTCCCTGAGAGTCTTCAAGAATCCGCCACTTCTTCTTGCCAACCTTGATCGAGCACACGACTTCTTCCCTCGTTGGATCAGAGTGATTTGGTTTTACTACTCGAAAGTTTGACGCAGTGAGAACAGTCTCATCCCCGCCATATCTTCTCTCAGCGAATTCGATGCTATCTTTAATCTTAGATAGCGTCGACGCCCGGTACCTAGAGGTAACCTTTGCGGGAGGCTTCCTATCTCTTTTTCTTTCTACAATCTCTGATTTAACCTTTAGAGGCATGACCTAACAACTTCCACCGCGCCGCATTTAACCAGCCCGCTTCGGCCCTAAGGACTTCTTGATTGCCTTGACCATCTCTCTAAGGCCATCGTACTCCTGCCCTTTAAATTGCAATTTATCATCCATAACCAGATCTTCGGAGCCTTTATTTGACTTTTGGTTGTCTATTTCCTCTTCTGCGTCCATTACTTTTCTCCTCGGCAAAGTAAAAAAGAACGCGTTTTATACTTTAATTTGAGAAAATGTCAATAAATCATTGATTTTTAATTATTAATAGATTCTTCGCCTTTTTTAGTATTAAAGAACTAGACGATCCAGTCATTACTCCTGAAAAAGCTCTACGCCCAAGGAGCAAAAATGTTCGGACGTACTTGAATGCCTCTCTTATAGATGAAGTTCCGAAAAGAAGATGAATTGCCTGAGTTTATTTACCTCGAAAATTGGGTTCGCGTCTCTCAATAAAAGATTGCATACCTTCTTTAGCATCTTCACTGGCTAAGGTCTTGGCTCGCATCCTTTCAATCTCTAAAAATCCCTGAGACTCTCCTTTTTCAAGATAGATATTGGCAGCTCGTTTAATCTCCTGTAGCGCAATTGGCGCGCACTGGCATATCTCATCCGCTAACTCCTTCGCTCGATCGACTTGAGAGCCCTCAGCAACCACTTCCTGAACAAACCCTAGATCTAAAGCTCGATGGGCATCAAATTCATCGGCCCTTAGTAGGTGATACATTGCATTACCCCAGCCTGCTCGTTGGATATAGCGAACATGAGCGCCACCAAAGACAGCCAGCCCTCGCTTTGGCTCCAATTGACAAAACCGACTGTCCTCTGCAGCCACGACGATGTCTGCAGCAAGCATCATCTCGATACCGATAGTAAAGGTCACCCCCTGAACCGCCATCACGACCGGTTTATTACAGCGACGCTTTAAAGCAAAGGCATCTGGCCTATCGGTTTCTTGTTGTTGATTGTTCCGCTCCGCACCTGGACCAAAAAATTTCGGCAAGTCG
>JBJKYX010000009.1:0-10561 GCA_045560825.1 Candidatus Azotimanducaceae bacterium | reverse complement strand
GCATCCTGCCATTTGAACATTACGACCGCTCTATTAGGCTGGGAGTTAGACGGACAAGCAGGCATGATGGTTAACAAAATAGAGCCTCCCGTGCTCGAGCACCAGCCTGCAACGCTACTGGCAGTGCCCCTGTTTCACGCAACAGGCTCGCACGCCGTATTTCTTCAATCTTTTCGCAACCAAAGAAAAATCGTGTCCATGTATAAGTGGGACCCCTCTATGGCAGCCGAGCTGATCGAACGCGAAAAGATTACCTCCTTTATAGCTCCAGCAGCGATGACTGGTGACCTGGTTCAAGAAGCCGGAAAAACTAACAGGGACCTCAGCACGCTCGCAAGTGTAGGTGGTGGAGGTGCACCTCGGGCACCAGAGCAAGTCAAAAACATACATGATTCCTTTGAAAAGGCCATGCCAGGAACCGGTTGGGGGATGACAGAAACCAACGCAATCGGGACGGGGATTGGTGGCCAAGATTACCTAGATCATCCTGCAAGCTCCGGACGCTGCTCAATAGTAAACCAAATCAGAGTTGTGAACGAAGATGGCACTCAGTTACCGCCGACGGAGCGAGGCGAGTTACAGATCAGAGGAAGCACCATATTTAAGGGTTATTGGGATAAGCCAGAAGCCAACGCAGAAACCTTCACTTCTGACGGTTGGATGAAGACAGGTGATGTCGCCTATATTGATGATGAGGGATATCTCTATATCGTGGATCGAATCAAAGATTTAGTCATCAGAGGCGGTGAAAACATTGGGTGCGGCGAGGTAGAAGCTGCGTTACTTGAACACCCAGCGATTCTTGAAGCTTCTGTCTACGCGGTTCCAGACGAAAGACTAGGCGAAGAAGTAGGCGCCACTTTTTATAGCCAAGACGATCTCGATGAAAGTGAGTTACAACAATTCCTTTCTCAGCGATTAGCTAAATTCAAAATACCTAAGTATTTACAAAACCAAAGAGTTCCCTTGCCAAGAACAGCCTCCGGTAAAATCTTGAAAAGAGAAATCCGCGAACAGGCCGTGAATCAGGTATTGAGTTAAACAAAGGGCATTAAAGATAGTTTTAGTTTGCATGCAACTTGATCTCAATCGCAAAACAAAAATCAATAAGGCATGCCTCATTAGCTTTTGCTCTTGCGTTAATCATTAGCTCACAATCCCTGCCAAACCAACTTGAGAATGATATGGATGACCACACCCCACTTATTGGAACCGTATCCACTGTTAACGGTCCTATATCGGGTGTTCGAACCAAATCCGAGAACATTCATTTCTTTAGAGGAATTCCCTATGCTAAACCTCCCGTAGGCGCACTGAGGTGGCGACCGCCTCAGAAACCAAACAACTGGGTCGAAGTCCTTCCTGCAAACCAATTTGGAATGCCATGCTGGCAGCCTCATTCAGAAAATGCGTTTGTCTGGTCTCGTGGGGTATTCGAACGAAGCGAAGATTGTCTGTATCTCAACGTTTGGACCGATAGTTCTATTTCAAAATTGAAACCGGTGATGGTTTGGTTCCACGGTGGAGGGCACAGCAGTGGGTGGGGGCACGGCGAGATTTTCGACGGTACCCGACTTGCCGAGCAAAGCGTAGTGGTTGTCACCATAAATTATCGCCTAGGTCCCTGGGGATTCTTAGCGCATCCAGAACTAACTGAAGAATCAGAACAAAATAGCTCAGGAAACTATGGGCTATTGGACAAAATCGCCTCTCTCGAATGGATCAAAGAGAACATAGAGCAGTTTGGTGGCGACCCAAATAACGTGACCATATTTGGTCAATCGGCAGGATCGATAAGCGTCTGTGCTTTAATGGCTTCTCCATTGGCCAAAGGTTTGTTTCATAAAGCAATAGGACAATCAGCAGCTTGTCTAGGTCCTTTTGACTTTGACCCCGATGGACTTGAGCGTGGAGCAGATCTGATAGAACGCACTGGAGCCGAAAATCTTGACCAAATGAGGAACCTATCGAACGAACAAATTCTCAAAGCAGCAACAAATTCAAAATGGAACGCCCAATCGAAAATAACGGTTGATGGTTGGGTGCTGGAGGAGCCACCAATCAAAACATTTATGGCAGGGCAACAAGCAGACGTCCCACTAATCGTAGGCTCAATGGCAAATGAGGGGTATCTATTGTTTCCACTCGTTGAGGAACTTTCTCTAGACCAATTCGATAAAGAGCTTACTAAGATCTATGGAGAAAAACTGTTGTCGCAATTCAAAGATTTGTATCACATTGAATTTTCTCGATCGCCGGGACTTGCACTTAGAGAGATTTATACCGATCAATTCATGGCCTACAGTATGAGGCAGTGGGCTAACTTCAATACTCAGAAAGAACAACCTACCTTCCTTTATTTCATGGAGCACGTGCCGCCTGCTTTCCAGATTTATCTTGCCGACTCACCAGAGTTGAACCTACCCGAGGGGCCGAGAAGTGCAGGAGCCTATCATTCAGGCGACTTAGCTTTCGTGTTTAACAATGTTGGAAAAATCGGACTTGATTGGGAAGCAAGAGACTATGAACTAGCAAAGTCTGTCTCAAAATACTGGACTAACTTTGCGAAATTCGGGGACCCTAATGGCATCGACACAGTTAACTGGCCGAATTTCACCAATTCTGAAAACAACACTCAAGTTTTTGACTGGCCAATCAGAACGGTGAAGGGAATTAAAAAAGAAAAACTAGATTTAATCGGAAAGAAAAATGAGGATAGTTAGAACTAGCGAAGCATCATTACATTTAGCTGAGACATTAAATCGAATCTTTACAGGATTAATCAAAGATGACTAAAAAAAAATCTGAAGAACAATCTAACGATGCAGAAGTTGATTTTGAGAGCGCTCTGAAAGAGCTCGAAACGCTGGTTTCCAGGATGGAAAGTGGTGAACTTTCTCTTGATGAATCTCTAAAAGCCTTTGAGAGAGGCGTCGAGTTAACACGAAAATGCCAATCTTCATTAGAAGCGGCTGAACTTAGAGTCCAAACATTAACAAAGGACAAAGAACTTAAGGATTCTGACCTGGAAATAGATGAGCAGTAACTCAAAAAAAGAAGATCTACTTCGACTAGTTAACAAGAGTCTCCAGGAACGAATCCCCTCAGAGTCCGGTGTAGGGAAACAACTGCTAGAGGCAATGCATTATGCGGTCATGGGTGGTGGGAAAAGGATTCGGCCTATATTCACACTAGCTGCCTGTGAGAGCGCTGGAACGAACTTCCTTTCTGCTATGGACGCGGCCTGCGCTATCGAAATGATCCATGCCTACTCCTTAATTCACGACGATCTGCCAGCTATGGACGACGACGACATCCGGCACGGCCAAGCCAGTACTCACGTTGTTTTTGGAGAGGCCCAAGCAATCCTTGCTGGCGATGCATTACAATCGCTCGCGTTCCAGCTAATCAGCGAATCCAATCAACTAACTGATCCAGTGAAAGTTTCTATTATCCTTCTTTTATCCCGTGCGATCGGTTATTCCGGTATGGCTGGCGGACAAAGCATGGACATCAAAACGGAGCAGCTCAAAATTTCCGACAGTGACCTGAAGCTCTTACATCAAGCAAAAACGGGCGCGCTGATAAAAGTCAGCATTGAAATCGGAGCCCTTGCATCAGAGAAAATTAACCCTTCATCACAAGAATTCAAAGTGCTAAGTACTTTCGGTTCTAGTGTTGGATTGGCCTTTCAAATTGTCGACGACCTAATAGATGTGACATCAACATCAAAGGAGCTAGGTAAGCCAGCGAATTCAGATCGCAAAAATCAAAAACAAACATTTGTGGATATTCTGGGAATAGAGAACTCAAAAAAACTGTCAAATGAAATCATAGAAGAAGCTATCGCGCTGCTAGACACAACTCAATTAAGAGGGGAGTTGTTAAAGTCCTTGGCTCTGGATTGCATCAATAGAACACGCTAAGAAAAGTATGGCTGTCAGGCAGCGATAAAATAGACAGCGAGCAGCAGGAAAAGCGCCGTTACCGCCCCAGCTGCCAGATCATCAGCCATCACTCCTAGTCCCCCATGAAGGTTCTTGTCTATCCATCCAATAAAAAGTGGTTTACCTATATCCAATAAACGGAAAACCAGAAAAGCACCTACTACCGCAACTATCTCTTTAGGAAGAAAAATCAGAGCCAACCACATACCTGCAAACTCGTCTGCGACCACCTCTGAAGGATCTTCTAAGTTAAGAGTATCCGACAAAGACCGGTAAACCAGGATGCTAATTACGATGTAACCGAATAATAAGGCCAGTTGGTAAGAAACCTGAATAAAACTCAGAACGAACCACCAAAGCACCACCGTAAACAAGGAGGCAGCAGTACCAGGCGCAGGTTTGATTAAACCTAGCCCGAATAAGCTGAGCCAAAAAACTCTGGGATCTTTCAAAGAATCGAAGTTAACCGAGAAAATGATCGTAACCTCGGCGCGATAATTCTCTATCGTCAACTAAGATGCCACTTTCCTGAGTTATTTCTCCTATCAAGTAAAACCCTTCCATTTGAGTTGGACTAGTACAAACGAGTTGATAGTCATCACCTCCAAAAAGAGCATCATTCAAAAGAGCTCCATCGTTGACCGGTATCAAGGAGGAAGAAAGACGCCCCCCCACTTCAGAAGAATCGAGTATGTGACCCAAATCTTGAATCAGTCCATCAGAGACATCAATGCAAGAAGTTGCTTTGTGGCGGACTTCTGAATACAAATCTAAACAGCTGCTGGGCTCGTAAAAAGCCTTTCTTAACAGCTGATAATGAGGCGACTCATCGGTCAAATCACTTATCTGCCTTATATAACTTGCTGCTCCACCCAGGGGTCCGCTCACAAAAATCGAATCCCCCACGCACGCTCCGTTTCGCAGAATCGACTTCCCCTCCGGCACTTCACCGTGCGCGCTTACTGTGATGCCTAAAGGCCCTCTGGCGATATTGCCTCCGCAAACAAAAATTCCAGAATCTCTTGCTGCCCGTTTTATCCCCTGCGTACATTCCAACGCCCAAGCAAAACCTTCCATTGGCAAGCACAGATTAATCAAGACGTATCTGGCTTCAGCGCCCATTGCGGCTATATCGGATAGGCTTACCATCATAGACCGGTAACCCACCAGTTCAGCGGGAGCAGCTTCGGGAAAGTGAACTCCGCTATATAGACTATCGATAGAAGAAACCACCTCACAATTTGCAGAAACAGAAATGACACTGCAATCGTCTCCCGGGCCAACACTCACCCACTCTCCAGACGCTTGCTCACCCAAAATAGAAACTATTTGTTCAATCAAATCGAACTCTTTCATCGTGTTAACCGGAATTCACACCGACTCTGCTTTACGTAAATCAACCCAAATCTTGTCAAGCACTCCATTGATATACTTGTAGGAATCTTGAGCACCAAAAGTCTTTGCCAACTCCACATATTCATCGATCACAACTCGGTATGGGACATCCAATCGTTGGGCAAATTCAGTCGTAGCTAACTCTAAAATCGCTTGTTCAACGAAATCTAACCGCTCGTACTCTCTGTCTAAACAGGTCATTATCGTCGCCCGAAGCTCAAGATTGGTCTCAATCGCATAGGACAAAATCTCTTTAAAGAACGCTTTGTCTGCTCTGGATAGACCGCCGCCTTCTTCAAATTCTAAAAGAATCCCATCCAGATCAGCTTCAGTCATATGCCATTTGTAAAGAGCCTGAACAAGGGCTCGCCGAGCCCTTCGGCGTTGCCAGATATTGGGCTTTGCTTCTACCATTTCTATTCCCGGCGTATCGTTAAACGAACATCGGGGCCAAACTCTGTCACCTCTGCAATCCGACCAACGCCCGAGTTAGCTATTTCAGATACGATAACATCGGCTAGAGAATTCGAATTTTTCCCAAGGATTTTTGGTGCATAATAGGCCAACCATTCATCCCAGACTCCGCTTCGAAAAAAGGCGCCTATAAGTCTATGACCGCCCTCTACTAACACTTCATTACAATCTGATTGGCCCAGGAAAGTAACAACATCCTTTATTGACGGCTGCTCGCCATCAAACCCTACGCACTGAACATTTTTCATTTCTGAAAGACGCTTATCCGCCTCTTTATTTTTGGAGTGCGCAACAATAGTTATCGCACTGCTTTTGAGAACCTCAGATTCCAAAGGAACTCTAGCACGACTATCCAAGACTACTATCATCGGTTGAGCAGCTTTCTGAAAATTCTCTTCTCTCACGTTTAGTCTGGGGTTGTCACTGATCACGGTTCCTATCCCAGTCAAAATAGCGTCGCTCCTTGCTCGCCAGTATTGAACATCTCTCCGTGATTCCTCTGAGGTAATCCATTGACTACTTCCATCGGACAAGGAAAGAGCACCATCTAAACTAGAAGCCGTCTTTAAACGAACAAAAGGCCGTTCGCAGGTCACTCTCTGTCTAAATCCGTCGATCGCTCGGACAGCAGAATCGATTTCTATTAGATCGACCTGAATTCCGGCCTCTCGCAAAATTTTTATCCCCTCTCCAGAAACCTTTGGATGAGGATCAACAGCGCCAATCACTACTCTACTGATAGGAAGCTTTGCAAGAGTTTTGGCGCACGAAGGCGTTTTCCCTTCGAAGGCACAAGGCTCCAGACTCACGTAAAAGGTTGCGCCTTTGAGCTGATCATCTGCACCATGAACAGAATTTATCGCGTTGACTTCAGCATGAGGTAATCCACTTCCCTCATGAAACCCTCTCCCAATCACCATGCCATCCTTACAAATCAGACAACCTACTGGTGGATTAGGCGAACAAGTTAGTCGGCCGTTCTCAGCCAACTCAACGGCAGCTTCCAAAAAAAGGCGATCCAAATCCATCAAGAGTCGCTATCGGAGGAAAATTTTTGGATCTCAACAGCGAATTCGCTGACATCTTGGAAATCTCGGTAAACGGAAGCAAACCTGACATAACCCACCGGGTCGAGTTCTCGCAGCTCCAACATGACTAACTCCCCGATTTTGTATGAAGAGACTTCTCTTTCTCCTTTTGCTCTAAGCTGATGCATGATTCGCCCTACTGAGGCCTCTATCTGGTCAACACTTACCGGCCTCTTTTCTAACGCTCTGACGATTCCGTGTCTTAGCTTTTCCTCATTAAAAGGGTCTCTTACCCCATTACTCTTCACAACTCGCGGCATCAGTAATTCTGCAGTTTCAAACGAGGTGAAACGTTCTTGGCACACCTGACATTCTCTGCGCCTTCGAACTGCATTTCCTTCGGTTACCAATCGAGAATCGATTACCTTAGTATTGGCTGCAAAACAAAATGGGCACTGCACAAGTCACCTACCGATCAACACCGTACACTGGGAAGTTAGCACATAACGCCAGTACTTCTTGTTTTACTCGTTCAATCGTAGTTTCACTATTAATATCAGTGAGGATGTCGGTCATCCAATTAACTAGCTGAACACACTCCTCTTCTTTGAAGCCTCTGCGAGTAATCGCTGGAGATCCTATTCTTAAGCCACTAGTTACAAAAGGCGATCTTGGATCATTTGGTACCGCGTTTTTATTGACTGTTATGTTAGCGCGACCCAGCGCTGCGTCAGCATCTTTGCCGGTAATATCTTTAGAAACCAGATCAAGTAAGAAAAGATGATTATCTGTTCCTCCGCTTACAACATCATATCCCCGACGGATGAACTCGTTCGCCAATACCTGAGCATTTTTTATGGTCTGTTTTTGGTATACAACAAAATTTTCGTCCATAGCCTCTTTAAAGCATACTGCCTTCGCCGCAATTATATGCATCAAAGGACCCCCTTGACTCCCAGGGAATAGAGCTGAGTTTAACTTTTTTTCGATCTCTTCATTTGAACGGGCCAAAATGATCCCGCTCCGAGGTCCTCCAAGAGTTTTATGCGTTGTCGAGGTTGTAACGTCCGCTATTTGCACAGGGTTAGGATACAGCCCGGCGGCGACTAATCCGGCTACATGAGCCATATCAACTAAGAGATAGGCATTGACTGAATCCGCTATTTCCCGAAACCGATGCCAATTCATTTTCCTGGAGTAAGCCGAAAATCCCGCAATAATCAATTTAGGTTTATGTTGCTCCGCTAATTTAGCCACCGCCTCATAGTCAACTTCACCAGTTTCATTGTTTAAGCCATATTGAACCGCGTTATAAAGCTTTCCGGAAAAATTAACGCTGGCTCCATGAGTCAGGTGGCCTCCATCGGCCAAACTCATCCCTAAAACAGTATCACCAGCGTTCAACAAAGCTAGATAAGCCGCTGAGTTAGCAGAGGAACCTGAATGGGGCTGAACATTCGCAAAATCGGCCCCAAAGAGCTTTTTTGCTCTATCTATCGCTAATAACTCAACCTCGTCCACATGCTCACAACCTCCGTAGTAGCGCTTTCTCGGATAACCCTCCGCGTACTTGTTGGTTAGAACACTACCTTGAGCCTCCAGAGTCCGTGGGCTGGCGTAATTCTCCGAAGCAATTAGTTCTATGTGTTCTTCTTGTCGAAGATTTTCCGCATTCATAGCCTTTGCTAATTCATCGTCGAAACCACTGATTGTCTCGTTTCCTCTAAACATATATCTTTAAAAACTCCAACGTAGTTAAACTAAATCCAGTTTTTAGCAGGTTGCTCGTATTGTAACTGAACAAGCTTGAGATACAGAGGAAAAGCTCATTCTGTTCGATAAATGCTGATCTAAAAAGAGCCTGGGCATATAATCCCTCCATTCAAGAAGGTTTGAAGTTAATGGCCCAATACGTTTATAGCATGCAGGCAGTCACCAAGGTGGTGCCTCCTAAAAGGAAGATTTTAGAAAATATTTCCCTTTCTTTTTTCCCCGGCGCAAAAATCGGAGTTCTGGGGCTAAACGGGGCTGGGAAATCCACCTTATTAAGAATAATGGCTGGAGAGGATCAGGAAATTGAAGGAGAAGCTAGACCTCTCAGCGAACTAAGGATCGGATATCTTAAACAAGAACCAGAACTGGATGACGAAAAAAATGTCCGAAGCAATGTCGAAGAGGGTCTTGGAGAAATAGTTGAGTTTCTTTCGGAATACAACACTATCTCTGATCGCTTTGCTGAAGATTTAGATGACCAGACAATGTCGGAATTGCTAGATAGACAGGGAGACCTTGCAGAAAAAATCGAAGCTCAAGATGGTTGGGACATTGATCGAACACTCGATATCGCCGCAGACGCCTTGCGTCTGCCGCCATGGGAAACACCAGTTAAAGTATTATCCGGTGGAGAGAGGCGTCGTGTCGCTTTATGTAAATTGTTGTTGTCAAAGCCGGATATGCTTCTTCTAGACGAGCCCACTAATCACCTGGACGCAGAGAGCGTAAGCTGGATAGAACAATTCCTCCACGAGTATTCAGGAACGGTTGTAGCAGTAACACACGATCGCTACTTTTTAGACAACGTTGCAGGTTGGATTCTAGAATTAGACAGGGGAAAAGGAATCCCTTTCGAAGGCAATTATACGAACTGGCTTGAGGCGAAAGAGCTAAGACTCAAACAGGAATCTGCACAGGACGAGTCTAGACAAAAAGCCATCCAATCTGAACTAGAGTGGGTGCGCTCGAACCCAAAAGCAAGACAAGCCAAAAATAAATCACGACTTCAAAGATTCGATGATTTAGTGGCCCAAGAACAGGAGACCCGAAAAGAGACAGCGGAACTGTTCATCCCCACTGGCCAAAGATTAGGCGAAAAAGTAATCGAAATAAATGCCTTATCCAAAGGCTTTGATGACAGGCTTCTAATCGAAAATTTATCGGCTAACATCCCAAGAGGAGCTATTGTTGGCATTGTCGGTGGAAACGGAGTAGGAAAATCAACGCTATTTAAAATGATCACTGGCAGTGAAAAACCAGACAGCGGTTCTGTGGAACTTGGAACTACGGTTGACCTTGCTTATGTCGATCAAAGTCGTGATGAACTCGACAGCAAAGCTACTGTTTGGGAAGAAATCTCGAACAAGCAAGACATTATCCAAGTCGATAAACATCAAATTCATAGCCGGGCTTATGTAGGACGGTTTAATTTCAAAGGAACAGATCAACAGAAATTTGTTGGAGACTTATCCGGTGGGGAGAGAAATCGAGTTCATCTAGCGAAACTACTTCGAAATGGAGCTAATGTCCTACTTTTAGATGAACCAACAAACGATCTCGATGTAGAAACACTGCGAGTACTGGAGAGCGCTCTGCTGGATTTCGCTGGCACTGTTCTAGTGATATCGCACGATCGGTGGTTCCTCGATAGAATAGCTACACACATCTTAGCATTCGAAGGTGAAAGCCATGTTGAGTGGTTTGAGGGAAACTTCAGTGATTATGAAGCTGATAGAAAAAAACGATTAGGCGATGTCGGACCAAAAAGAGTCAAATATAAACCAGTCACTCGTTGATAAACTCAAATAGCCTCAAGAGCTTCAAGAGCAGCGGACAGGTGTTTTACTGCGTAGACCGACAAACCAGGAACAGGATCCTTAGGCTGATTGGCAAACGGCACAATAGCCTTTTTAAATCCATGCTTTGAGGCCTCACGCAAACGCT
>JBJKYX010000008.1:0-10651 GCA_045560825.1 Candidatus Azotimanducaceae bacterium | reverse complement strand
GAATAGATACCTGTCGATCCCTTTACTATGAGGGGCTAATAACCCTCGACTTTGTCGATGATGCCGTCTAAGGGCAGATTTTGTCGAAATTTTTCGACATTAGAGATGAAGCGTTCCAGGTTTCTTGATGCTCGGTACTGGCTCGCGCCGGCGGTATGAGGAGTCATTACCACGTTGGGCAACCGCCATAGCTCGCTTTCTGCCGGTAACGGTTCGCGTGGGGTGACATCTAGCCCCGCACCGCGAACGTGGCCGGATTTCAGGGCATCGACCAGAGAATCTTCATCAATGATCTCGCCCCGGGTCACGTTGATGATGTAAGCGCCCGTTTTTAGTTGGCCCAGAGTTTCTTGGTTTATAAGCTTATCGGTTTCTTCTGTTAGAGGGCAGCAAATCGCTAGGATATCGCTCCAGGCTAGTAAATCGTCCAGTGCTTCTGCGGATTCGACTTTGTTGACGGAATCTGTGCCATCCATGAGATCTTTATCGATCGCGCGAATCCTTAGTCCGAATGCATGTGCTCTCTTGGCTACTGCTCTGCCTGTCCCTCCAAAACCAATTATTCCTAGGTTCAGTCCCGTTAGTTCGACTTCTTGGGCTCTTAATCCAGGGCGATTGTTCCAGCTATCTGGGCCTAGGTCTCTAGCTGCTGCTAGTTGACGAGTCAGAGCCAACAGCAAGCCAAAGGCGTGATCGGCTAGATGCTCTCCCACTAAACCTTTTTCGCTTGTGAGCAAAACGTCACTGTTGATAAATTCTGGATACATAAACGAGTCCACTCCCGACGAAATGGACTGCACCCATCGAAGTTTTTTAGCTGCAGAAAATAGTTTTGGCGTTACTATTCCAAGAACGATGTCCGCATCTCCTATGTGCTTATGAGCGTCTGCGTACTCGCTGATAACGATCTCACTGTCTGTGCCCGCGGCACTTTCTAGGCTGATTACCGACTGCTCCGGTATTTCGGTTAAGGTAAGTCCAGGGATGATTAATATCTTGAGTCCCATCAGGTAATCTCCAAAGAGACCGAACCCATTTCGTGACTGAATTTACCTTCAAAAAGACCTTTAGCAAAGGGGGTTTTGCCAAAAGCGCCGGTGATGACCTTGTGTTCTTTCTCGATTGACAAGCCGTGCTCTCCTAATTTATTTGCCAAGGTGCTGATGGATCGATAGTGGTCGTCTATGTGACCCTGGCTAGCGGTATGCTCTATTGATTCCCCGTTGGCGTATAACTCGACGAAAATGTCGTTGATTTCGATATCGGTTCCCGCATCTTGTCCGTAGACGATACCCCAATTGGATAGATTGTCGGCAACGCGTAGCCCGCTAGTGGCGTTGTTGGGCAATCGTTTTTGATTGATCTCAAACCCAGGGTGGATCGAGCCGACTTTGAGTTTAGCATCGTCGACAGTTGTGCCAGCAGATAAGCTTGCGTTAAAACCGAAACAAACTTCGTTTTCGACTCCACCGTTTCTAAGTTCAGTTAGGTTCAGTTTCTCGTTATTCGAGCCAATCCTGCTTTTCAGAATGAAACCAAAGGGTCTGATTCCCTCGCCCATGGCATTTCTTGAAGCTCCTGAGGTCATTCCAATTTTCCAACCGCCTAACTCTTCGCCTTGCTCCAGCCATCTTTCGAGGAGTTGTATTTGGAGTTTCTGACCTTCTTCAATGCTGAGAGGTGAGTCCATCAGGGCTTGCGGAGCTTGTTGCCCGGGATTTTGATGCAGAAACCATAATTGATCTAGGATTGAAATGGACATTTGAGAATCCTTGGCTGGTCGAAACAGTCTAACAAAATTACCGTGGGGTGCCTTATCAATTCGTTTGATGCATGATTAGGCAGTTGAAGGGATATAGATAGAGGGAGAGAAAGCGATGAGTTATGCGCCAGCCGATCGAGATTACTACGATGCAGACAGTCATATTATGGAGCTGCCGAATTTTCTGACTTCTTATGCGGACCCGAAGATTCGAGATCAAATACCTGAAGTTAGCTATAGCGCTTCACTTGTGACTGACGAAGAAGTCGAGGTCATCATGAGTCAAGGTGGTAAGCATTCTGCTGAGCACGTACAAAAGCAGTTGCAGTTGGGGGATGAACTAATTGCGAGGTCAAAGGAAATTCAGGCTTTGGGAGCTTTTGATTCCACCGATAGATCTGATGCGCTCAACTTACTGGGGTTTAAACAGCAACTGGTTTTTGCAACGCATAGTGTGGCTTTTCCATTTCACCCTAGCTCAAAAAAGCCTCGAGAGTTGCGTTATGGTGCTGCTAGGGCTCATAACAGGCACATGATCGATTTCTGCTCAGATGACGAGCGTTTACTGGGTGTTGGCATAGTGCCCTTAGACGATCCCGAGTACGCTATCGCAGAGGCAGAGTGGGCGATCGATAATGGACTGAAGGCTATATGGGTCCCTCATAGAGCTCCAATTGATAGATCCCCTGGTCACGTTGAACTCGAACCGTTTTGGCAATTATTGGCTGACTCAAATACGCCATTTGTGCTTCACGTTGGAGGGTCTCCTCTCCAGGTTCTGGGTTCCTGGAGTAATAATGGGAGGGCTGCGACCAAGGACTGGATGGGTGGAGGCGAAAATGTGAGAACTAAAGATGCGGCGTTGTTGCACCAGCCACCTGAAACATTTGTCAGTATGTTAGTTCTTGATGGTGTGTTGGAACGGCATCCAGGGTTGAAGGGGGCGGCGGTTGAGCTCGGAGCAGGTTGGGTTCCAGAGTTAATAAGAAGGCTGGACTGGGTAAGCAAAGTATATAGCAGAGTTGACGAATCGGTCCGATTTGAGAGACCGCCTTCCGAGCAAATTAAAGAGCAGTTGGCTTTTACTCCGTTCCATCACGAAGATGTCAAAAGACTAATTGAAGACTCAAATGAAGATCTTTATTTATTTTCCAGTGATTATCCTCATGTAGAGGGGACCAAGGATCCTATTGGTCGATTTGAGCGTTTTATTTCTGACCTTGATGAAGACTTGAAAGACAAGTTCTATAGCGGGAATTTTTTAAGGATTTGGCAAGAGAATCGTTTGTAAAACGAGTTGCATCGAGTACGGCGGCCGACTGGGAGTCGGCCTTTTTTTGGTGATGTCCTCTTTGCTTAGTCGTTCGGTTCGTAAAACATAGATGTGCGACCTGCATCAATGACTAGGTCATGACAATTAACAAATTGTCCGGCATCACTTGCTAAGTATAGGGCTCCTTCTGCTATGTCCTGAGCGACTCCGGTCCTTTTTAGTGGTACGGCTTTAGCCAGATTGTTTTTTAGTTTCTCCATTTTTTTCTCGTTCTCTTCGTCAGACAAAGTATTTGCGCGAGCCGAGCCACCGTAAAAAATAGGAGTCGCTATTGCTCCTGGAGAGATGGAGTTGACGCGAATATTGAACGGCCCGAGTTCTACCCCTGACATCCTGGTGAAGTGAGTGACTCCAGCCTTGAGAGCAGAGTATAGAGGGTCTCCCTGGCGGTATCTTAGCCCGGCAACACTGGAATTATTGATGATTACGCCACCCCCGTTTTTCTTCATAGGCTCGATCGCATAACGGGTCCCCAAAATGACGCTTGAAAACAGTAGTTTGACTCCGTAATCAATATGATCTTGAGAGAGCTCTCCTAGAGGGGCGCCGACAGGTCCTCCTGCGTTGTTAAACAGTATGTCGAGCTTGCCTAAAGTCTCCACTGTGAAATCAATTGAAGCGGCAATTGCAGTCTCGTTAGTGATGTCGGCTTCGTAGAAAACTGCCGAATTTCCCAGACTTTCTGCCAGTGATTGACCTTTATCTTTTGATCTCCCTGAAATAACAACTTTTGCTCCTTCTTGAACAAAAAGCTCAGCTGTAGCTGCTCCAATCCCACTTGTACCGCCTGTAATAAGCGCAGTTTTCCCCTCGAGTTTCCCGGTCATTTGATCTCCCTGTCTGTTAAATTCCAACTATTTATCAAGGTTGTTTCGTAAAATTTTCATTATACGCTGAAATGCGTATTTCATCTTCTGATTGCAATAATAGACACAGATATCAAAGATAGAATGAGTAACACGAGAAATCGCAGATCGCTCAGATATATAGTGGGTTCAATGGGGTAAGCGATTGTTTTGGTGAGAGCTGCGATTTTATACTCGTGTCTTTCGTAAGAGCTTGGGTGAAGGGCAATTTCAATTAAATCTGCTCGGCTCCTGTATCTAAATAATGCTCCATGAGTCCAGGAAGTAGCGTTATCAATTCCGGCGATATCTAACACTGTGTGAACAGCCTGACCAAAAAAAACTGGGTGGGAAGCTCGTTTGAGTTGTTCGGAGTACATATGCTCCATGTAGATATCCATGAGTTCTTCTGGCCCCGATCCCTCCGGAGTTTTGGGCATTTTAGGAGGTGAAGGATTCATGTCGATCGCGTTTAGCATTATGAATTGATTCCCGGTATCGGTACGCATGAATTTTTCCCACTTTTTGAGATCTTCTTGCTTCATTCCATTTTTTGTAAGACCTGCGAGTGCCCTGTCGATTTCCTCGTTTGTCATCGGACCACTGAGGTGGGTGTACCAACTGCTGAATAGGACATAGAGAATGCCAGTAAAGATTAATATGTTTCTGTTCGACAATGAACTACCCCTTGGGCTATTTTCTTGGTTGGACACACAAGCTTATATTTGTTCTTTGAAGCGTGCACTTAGTTTGCATTCCTGCTTCATAAGCACTTACATTTAGAAGAATGGTTTAGTAACTGTTGCGTAAAGGGGTGGAAGTAGGATGAGTGAGCCTTTAGAGGGATTTACGGTGGTTGAGCTGACACTAGCAGTCCAAGGACCTGCCGCTGGACTGTATCTTCGGGATATGGGAGCCGAAGTGCTTAAGGTGGAGCCGCCGATAGGCGACTCCAGTCGTCACGGAAGGAATAAGAATAATGAGACGCCCGAAGGTACATACGGCCCCCAATTTGTAGCCGTTAACCGGGGAAAACGTTCTCTATGTATTGATTTAACGACCAATCTAGGTAAAAAAGCCTTTCACGGATTGCTTGAGAAGGCGGACGTGTTATTGACAAACTATCGCATGCCTGCGCTACAGAAATTAGGATTAGATTACGAGAGTCTTCACGAGCGTTATCCAGAATTGATCTACGCTAGTGTTAATGGTTTTGGCCCTAAAGGACCTGATGCTGACAAAGCGATGCTTGATGGGGCTGCGGTTGCACGCGGTGGGATGCTTTCATTAACAGGAAAAAGAGAGGAGCTACCAGTTCTTTTGGGCACCGTCGTTGGAGATACTGGAGGCGCGATGCAGCTAGCACTTGGTGTCTTGACGGCGTTGCTTGCGAGAGAGCGATTTGGAGGTGGTCAAAAAGTTAGCGTGAGTGGACTTGGCGCGCAGTTATGGTTTCAGCAGTGGGAATTGACGCACGAATCGATGACCGGAGAGCTTTTAGAGCGTGATGGTCAGCACCACTGTAATATTCGAGGACCCTATGGCCTCTATCGAACAGCTGACTCTAGGGCAATTCTGCTCGCTAATAGCATGACGCTGGATTCTTGGGATGCATTTTGCGTATTTGCGGATGTGCCGGAGTTAGTATTTCATCCGAAACTCCAAACCCCTGGGGGACGTCTTGGTGAGGGGCTAACTGATGAGGAATCTGAAGAAATTCGCAAACAACTGGAAACCGCTTTTGCAAAGAAAACTGCAAAAGAATGGGACGATTTTCTGAGGACTCAACCTGAAATGATTTGGGAACGTGTGAGAGATCATCAAGAAGTCTTTGAAGATGAACAGAATCTGATCAACGGATATTTTACTGAAGTAAATATTCCGGGCCTAGGTAAGCGAACAACGGTCGGCAATCTTGTAAAAATGAGTCGAACGCCTGGCAGCGAAAAGGGTGATCCTCCTGTGCTGGGAGAAGCTAACGAGGAAGTGCTTAGCAGGATCGGACTTACAGGATCAGAAGTAACAGAAATAGGCTCGGTAGTAGAAGCTGCCCGAGAGGATGCAATCGCAGCTTACGAAAAGCTACGAGACAAGTAGACCAGACAATTGTCTCGTAGCTAGCGTGATTTTGTTTTAGGTTGCTGCCTTACCGATCGAGTCCATGGCTTCTTCTAACGCAGCTGTGCGTTCTTTCCAAGTTGATCCGCCGGTGGAAATTCGCAAAGTATTGACCCCGGCAGCTTTAAAGGCGCCTAACCTCTCCTCTACCATCGATTGGGTACCAATAAAATTGGACATAGTAATGAGCTCGTCAGGCACCTGCCGGATTGCCTCGTCGCGATTACCTGCAACCCATAGGCTTTGGACCTCTTTAGCGACGTCCTCATATCCAGCACGACAGTAGGCGTCATTGTAGAAATTAGTCTTCGCGGAACCCATAGCTCCTAAAGTAAATGCCATACCCGGTCTGAGTTTGTTAACTAGTCCTTCGACATCATCACTTATCTCGAAATAACCTCCAGCTTGGATATCAATATCACTTAGAGAGCGCCCCGCCTTTTTAGTTCCGGTGCTCAAGTCATCGAGAAAAACGTTGCCGTGCTCTGGCAGAAAACAGGTACCAAGCCAGCCGTTAGCGAGTTCCCCGGTCATTTGAAGAGATTTCGGACCTAATGTGGCCAGATAAATTGGTAGTTCAGGCCTGGGTGGCTGCGATAACCTGATGGCTTTGCCTTCGCCTCCAGGTCTTGGGAGCAGATAGTGTTCTCCCTCATAGGCTATCTTCTCTCCAGCTAGGGCAATTCTGAGAATTTCTACACATTCTCTTAAACGAGATAAGGGTTTAGCAAAGGAAGCCCCATGCAATCCCTCGACAACTTGGGGCCCGCTAACACCGAGGCCAAGTATGAAACGACCCTTTGAGACGGTGTCTAGACTTTGCGCTGTCATAGCCATCATTGATGGAACGCGAGAGCTAATCTGAAGGATGCCTGTGCCCAATTTTATTCTTTCTGTCCTAGCGGCGAGATAAGCTAACGGAACGATTGCGTCCATACCCCAGGCTTCGGCTGACCAAGCTTGATCGACTCCTAGTTTGTCGGCCTCTTGTGTGTAATCTACAAGGTCGTCCCAGTCTTCGCCGTTGTAATAGGCTGATCCTATGGAAATTGAAATTTTCATCGTAAAGCTCCCTGATAACTGATTCTTAGTTTGGCAGGCAAACCCTGCGATGTCCAAGTTCGAGGTATTTAAGGTGCGCGCGCTTAGGTGTCCCTGAGGAATTAGGTTTTTTTGTCAAGTTCTTGTGATAACTGAGGAAATAGGTTGGAATATTGTTTTGGGGAAGAGCGCGCGTGGCATTCGCTCAGCTAAGCTGGGTATTGCTCACTGCAGATGATGTAATTCACCCTGTAAAAGAAGAACTCAATCGGAATTTTGAAAACGGATTAAATTGAAATGAACATAATGATGTTATTAGAAATGGTTCAAGCGACCTTTCCTGAGCGTAAAGCATTTACAGATGGAAGCTCGGGTACTAGTTATACCTACCAGGAATTATTTGAAGCTGCCAGATTAAGAGCAGCGAGCGTCAAGGCCGCTGGTGCCTCCAGATTGGTTAAGCTTGATGTGAGTAATCTTGGAACTCCCCTGAGCCTGTTTTCTAGCGCCTGGGCCGGCGTACCTTATGTTCCTCTCAATTATCGATTAACCGATGAGGAAATTGAGGCGTTATTAAAACGTGTTACCCCTGCCTATTTAGTGACGCAAGAGGATCGGGTCGATACCCTGGGCGCAGTAGATGACGTGTCTGCTCGAACCACTGCATCCTTTTTAGATGCTGGAAACCACCAAGATGCGATCGAGGGCGAGTGGTCAATGGATCCAGAAGAAATTGCGGTCCTTCTGTTTACGAGTGGCACCACTGGGACTCCTAAGGCCGCCGTGCTTCGACACAAGCATTTGGTTTCTTATATCTTAGGGTCTGTAGAGTTTGCCGGTTCTGGGGATGATGAGGCTGCGTTGGTTTGTGTGCCTCCTTACCACATTGCAGGTATTGCCGCTCTTTTGAGCTCGGTGTACTCAGGCCGACACGTGATTCAGCTTCCTAATTTCACTGCCGAGGATTGGATCAGGTTGGCTAGGGAACATGCAGTTACCACTGCTTTTGTCGTACCGACTATGTTGGCTCGTATCGTTGAAACCTTGGAGGGCGAGTCTTCTGCCGATATGCCTCATCTCAAAAGTTTGTCGTATGGCGGGGGGAAGATGCCTTTGAGCGTCATTGAAAAAGCAATGAAGTTATTTCCCGATACTAATTTCACCAATGCATATGGTCTCACTGAGACTAGCTCCACAATTACTCTGCTAGGACCAGATGATCATAGGGCGGCGATAGCAAGCTCGGATGAAAGTGTCAGAAGACGCTTGGTATCAGTTGGCCAGCCGTTACCGGGGATCGAGTTGGAAATTCGGGATGAGGATGGGAATGTCGTTGCTGCGGGTGAGCGAGGGGAGATTTATGTGCGAGGCGAGCAAGTCTCGGGTGAATATGAAGGCAAGGGGTCGGTTGTTGATGCCGATGGATGGTTCCCTACAAGAGATGCTGGCAGCGTAGATTCTGAAGGATTCCTGTTCATAGAAGGACGAGCAGATGATGTCATAGTTCGAGGTGGAGAAAATTTATCTCCAGGAGAGATAGAAGATGTGTTGCTCACTCACCCGAGTATTGCGGATGTGGCTGTAGTTGGTATACCTGACGAACAATGGGGAGAAGGAGTTGCAGCGGCGCTTGTAGCGAAAGACGGCTTTACGATCGATCAAGAAGAAATCAAGGAATTCGTTAAAGCTGAACTAAGAAGCTCAAGAGTTCCCCAGCTCATGGTTGTTTGGGATGAGTTACCTTATAACGAAACTGGAAAATTACTTCGGCGCGTCGTGAGAGAAGAGTTAAGCAAGTAGGTGGTCAATCAAGCCCCATTCCAGGGCTGTTTCGCCGTCAATTCGGATTCCACTCAAGGCCATGAATGCCGTTCGCCTGCGACCAATGCGTTTGTTGATGCTCACAGTACCCCCTGCACCGGGAATGAGGCCCATTCCAACCTCTGGTAATTGAAAAAACGAATTTTGATGGGCACTGATTTGGTTGCTGAAGGCTGTCAGTTCAATGCCTGCGCCTATACACGCGCCATGGACTTTGAAATGGGTTTTGTCCTTGAGTTTTGCAAGAAGACTACCAGCACTTCGAGTCGTGCGACTCAAATGAGAATTTGCAGCATCTTTCACCGAACCAAACTCGTTCAGATCTCCGCCCGAGCAGAAAGATTGGCCTTTGCCGGTGATGATGACCTTATCAATGGAAGAATCCTGGAGCGCTAGCTGAAGAGCGCCACAAAATTTGTCTTTTAGTTCTTCTGAATAAGCATTGTGCTGGTCTGGGCGGTCCAGAGTAATGTGTAGCGAGTTTCTCTCTCTTTCGATGATTACGTTTGAGTTTTTGGTTTGGTAGTTCTCACTGATTTTTCTCTTTGCTAACCAGTCCTGAAAGCCGCCGCTTTCCAGTAGAGTGCTATAAGCTAATGATTCAAAAACAAGACCTGCACTGATATTTGATGATTCATTCGCTCTTAAAACCTGACAGGCAACCGCCGAGGCCTGAGGCTGACTATTAATTGCATTAAGAATGTCGTCCAACTGACTCGCCTTACAGGATAGATCGATCGGCGCTTCTGGTGGTATAACGCTTCCATTTTCCAGAGCAATTATGGGACAGCGGCTTTGAAAGGGTACTTCTTGCCAGTTGCCTGGTGAGTTTGGGTCCACCACCACGTAGGAACAACCATGAGATAACGAGAGCTCCTCTGCTAAGATAGGGCTCGTTAACATATTGGTTAGTTCTTTGCGAGAAACGAAATCATTCATGACGATTAGTATACATGCCTTCGAGATACGCGAGCCTCGATATTGGTGGATCACGCATTTGGTGAATTTGACCAAGTGAAAAAATTGTTAATTAAGAACGCAGATGTTGGCGATCGGATCGCCGACATTAGGCTTTCTGATGTGATTGAATCAATAGGTCAGGACCTTGAGGTAGTAGGTGACGAAGAGATATTCGATGCGCAGGGTTTGCAGGTCATTCCTGGGTTGCACGACCACCATATTCACTTCTTTGCTAGTTTGGCCAGGGAATACTCGCTTGAATGTGGTCCGCCCTTCGTAGGAGATCTGTCTGACCTGGCGAGTCGGCTCAGAAATTTCTCGACTCCAAATGGATGGATTCGAGGGTTTGGGTATCACGAGTCCGTAGCAGGTGATATTGATCGCCACACAATTGATTGGATACTCGATGACCGACCTGTTCGCATACAGCATAGATCAGGGAAGATGTGGATTCTCAACACCTGCGCTTGCGAGTTACTTCAAATTGACAAGCACCTCCATTTAGATGGTATAGAGAAAAATAAGGATGGTCTGCCCACAGGTAGATTGTTTCGTTTAGATGGCTGGTTAAGAGAACAAGTTGAGGAAGAGAATAGGGCGCTCATAAAACCTTTTTCAGAAAAGCTATTGAGCATGGGTATAACTGGTTTTACTGATGCTTCCTACACAAACAGTTCTGGCACTCTTGCTGATTTCAAAGAACTTCAGTTTTCCAACGAGGTCGCTCAAAAGGTAACGTTAATGGGCGATGAGTCATTGGAAGCTGGTTTT
>JBJKYX010000007.1:0-49862 GCA_045560825.1 Candidatus Azotimanducaceae bacterium | reverse complement strand
TATTTCGGGTCGACGGGGCAAATCAAAGCCGGGGATCGGTGGTAAGCCGGTTTTTGCCAGTTCAGGTTGTTACTCCAGATGAGTCAAATCTGATTTTTTCAGGGCCTTCAATTCGTCGTTCATTCATAGACTGGGGGTTGTTTCACGTGGAACCTGGTTATCTTGAGTTAGCTCGGAACTACAAAAAAACATTAAAACAAAGAAATGCATGGATAAGGGTTGGGAGTCGAGGCGCAGACCCCTGGTTACAGGAGCTTGCCGTCCTTGCGGCGCAGATAAACGTTAAAAGAAGAAGTTATCTGGAGAGAATTTATGATTTGCTCAAAGCGGATTTGGGTTATTTTGGAGTTTTAGGCCAAGTTGGGCTGGAGTATTATGGTGGGGGCGTGGGTGTCGACGCTAACGATGTGCTAGAGTGCCTAAAGGGTCGGGCTTTTCATGATCAGCAAGCAGGAGCTACGAGTTTAGGCCCACACCGGGGTGATGTTAAAATTACGCTTAATGGCGCGCCTGCTAAAACATATTTGTCGAGAGGCCAAGCCAAGTTGGTTTCTGTTTTGTTTGCACTGTCTCAATCTAAACTACTGTTAAATGATCGATCTACCAAAAGCATATTGCTGATTGATGACATATCTGCAGAACTTGATGAAGATAATTTGTTACAATGCATGGAATTAATTTCTAGCGCACAGATGCAAGCTTTTGTGACCTCTTCGAGTTCATTATTCTCGGCCATAGTTGAGAAACCCTTTGAAGAGTCGAAAACGTTTCACGTGAAACACGGCCAATTAATATAGGCGATAAATTGTATGTCGAATAATGAATCTTATAATTCAGATAGTATTCAGGTTTTGAAGGGTCTTGAGGCTGTAAAAAAGAGACCTGGTATGTACATAGGCGATACTGAGGATGGAACAGGTCTTCATCACATGGTTCACGAACTGGTGGATAATTCTATTGATGAGGCTCTGGCTGGTTATTGTGATGAGATATCAGTAATCATTCACAAAGAGGAGGCTGTTACTGTAAAAGATAATGGCCGAGGAATACCCGTTGATTTGCATCCCGAAGAGAAGGTAAGCGCTGCAGAAGTAATAATGACTACTTTGCACGCCGGTGGGAAGTTTGATGACAATAGTTACAAAGTATCAGGCGGCTTACATGGGGTTGGCATTTCGGTGGTAAATGCTTTATCGGAAAAATTGGTATTAAGGATTTCCAGAGAAGGGTCGCTTTACCAACAAGAGTATAGTGACGGTGCGCCGATAGCACCTATAGAGAAAATCGCTGATTCAACAGAAACAGGGACAGAGTGTTATTTTAAACCTTCGCCCGATACTTTTAGCGAAGCTATTTTTCAAAGAGATGTTCTGATTAAAAAATTAAGAGAGCTTGCGTTTTTAAATGCAGGTGTAAAGATCGTATTACAAGATGAGAGAGAAGATTTTGAAGAAATATTCTCTTATGATGGTGGCTTAAGTGCTTTTGTGGAGTATTTAAATGAGAATAAAGCATCGTTAAATGACATTTTTCATTTTTCTCAAAATTCCAGAGAAGATGAGATAGGCGTAGAAATTGCTCTGCAATGGAACGATGGCTATCAAGAACAAATACTTTGTTATACAAATAATATTCCACAGGGCGATGGAGGGACTCACTTAGCGGGATTCAGGGGAGCGTTAACTCGCACTCTAAATAGCTATGTTGAACGGGAGGAATTGCAGAAAAAAGCGCATGTTAGCACTACAGGTGACGACGCAAGAGAGGGTCTTACTGCGGTAATATCTGTAAAGGTACCCGATCCGAAATTTTCGTCACAAACGAAAGATAAGTTAGTTTCCAGTGAAGTAAAAGGTGCAGTTGAACAAGAGCTTGCCAAAGCGCTGAGCGAGTATTTGGACGAAAACCCACAAGAAGCTAAGGCGATAACATCGAAAATGATCGATGCCGCTAGAGCGAGAGAAGCCGCACGCAAAGCTAGAGAAATGACAAGGCGCAAGGGCGCCTTAGATATTGCTGGATTACCTGGAAAACTGGCTGATTGTAGTGAAAAAGACCCTGCGTTATCTGAAATATATCTAGTAGAGGGCGATTCCGCTGGAGGAACAGCAAAACAGGGAAGAGATCGTAAGATTCAAGCAGTATTGCCCTTAAGGGGGAAAATCCTAAATGTAGAAAGGGCTAGGTTTGACGTGATGCTTTCATCTCAGGTGATCGGATCCCTTATTACCGCTTTAGGGTGCGGAATCGGTCACGAAGAATTTAATATTGAAAAATTACGTTACCATAAAGTCATTATAATGACGGACGCGGATACCGATGGCTCCCACATTAGGACGTTGCTATTGACTTTCTTTTTTAGACAAATGCCACAACTGCTCGAAAATGGGCACATCTATATCGCGCAGGCCCCGCTCTATAAAATGAAAAAAAGCGGTCGAGAGGAATATCTAAAAGATGACATCGAGTTAGAGGAGTATTACCTCCAGGGGGCAGTTGACGATGCAAAATTGATGATTAACGAATCAGCGCCGCCAATTCAGACCGAGAAACTCTACGATTTAATGAGGCTCTACACAAATAGCCTGAAAGTTCTGAATAGAAATTCTCGAGAATTACCAATTGAACTCTCTGAGTCTTTGTTAAAGGTTCCAGCTTTGGACCCGAGCGACCTACTTGATGACTCGAAATTGCAAACTTGGTGTGATGCCCTAATCAACGCGATTGGACAAACCCCTGAAAATCAGCTTTCTATTAGTATCTCTCTAGAACCTGAATCTGACTCCGAGGAAGGTCAAAGTAGAGAAGTGCGTGCGACTCACTATGTAACTATAGAAATGATTATAAAGGGGGCCCGAACTGTCCTTGAACTTAGAAAGCCCTTTTTTGAAAGCAGGAACTACAAAGCTTTAGAGCCTGCAATAGCTCAACTACAGGGTTTACTTGAAGAGACTGCTTCGATCGAAAGAAGTGGTAAAGTATTATCAACACCAGAATATTTTTCTGATGTTTATTACTGGTTGATGGAAGAAGCTAAAAAAGGCGTCAACGTTCAGCGGTATAAAGGTCTAGGTGAAATGAACGCGGATCAACTTCAAGAAACTACCATGGACCCAAATGCAAGAAGAATGCTTAAAATTTCGGTGGAGGACGCTGTCGGTGCTGACCGAATTTTCAATACGCTTATGGGAGACCAGGTCGAGCCTCGACGGGACTTTATCGATAAAAATGCCCTCTCGGTTGCTAATCTGGACGTTTGAATACTCTATAATTTACAACTTAGAAACTCTTTAGGAAGCCGAGTAAGTCGCTGTAGCATGGGGGAGATTGTTCCTTGAGTTCTGATATTTTTCGATGTGTCGATTTCCCGTTGCCGGTTTGTACTAGTATAAACTGAACAGACGCTGATCGAGCTGCTTTCAGATCTGAGACCGAATCCCCTACAAAGATAGTGTCACTGGGTTTTGAACCTAACATTTTTATCGCAAGATCGATCAGTAGTGGTTTCGGTTTCCTGCATGCACAATTATTTTCGGGTGTGTGAGGACAGAAAAAGAATCTTAAAGGCTTGCCTCCGAGGGATTTCAGGGTCGAATTGCATTTTGCATGCATATTAAATAAATCATCTTTGGAAAAAAGGCCTCTTCCTAGTCCTGACTGGTTGGTACAAACAGCGAATTCAATGCCCTGTTGTTGCCCTTCACTGATTGCTTCGAGGCTCCCTTTGATCGGTGCCCACTCTTCGGCACTTTTAATGTAGTCTTCAGAGTCTTGGTTTATGACTCCGTCTCTATCGAGCAAAATTAGTCTAGGTAGTTTGCCAGAAATGGTATTATTGGATGTTTGCATTAATGTGATATTACTCTATTGAGGATAGAAATTAGTGGGTGGCTTCAGAAGGTCAGATTTTAAGGGTACACCCATAGTGATTTGAAAAACCAGTGTTCGATAATAATAGGCTGTTGTCGAAAAAATAAGGTCGTTCTAAGTTTTATCCTATGCTTACAGAAAAAATCTTTATCCTATTGTTAAAATTAACGAGCAAACTAAAGCCGCGAACAGCGATGGTAATTGCTCGTTTATGTTCTGCGTTCGCTTTCTTGTTAAATATTCGGATGAGACAAACAACGGAAAGAAATTTAAAGCTGTGTTTCGGCAATCTTTCCAACAAAGAGCTGAGTGATCTAGTGAGAGAAAGTCTCGCGAATTCGTTTTACTTATTTTTTGAATATGCCTACATGTCGAACTGGGAGCATCACAAACTCTTAAGTTTATTCAAACAAGTGAAAGGCCTAGATTCGCTAGATGATGCTATAAGGAAGCAAAAAGGAGTATTACTACTGGTACCCCATTTTGGGAATTTTGAAATCCTTGAGGTCTTCATGGCTTCTTATTACAGCTTTGTTGCTTTATATAATCCGCCAAAATATAAGTCTCTAGACAGGGCGGTGTCTAATATGAGGGAGCGTCACGGTGGATCGATGTACCCTATAGGGCCCGGCGGCTTAAGGGCCATAATTAAAGCTTTGCGGAATGGTAAAATCTCGGTGGTACTCCCAGATCAGGTACCGAATTTGAATTCGGGCGCAATTCAGTCAGAATTTTTTGGGAACAACATTCGTTATATGTCTCTGATATACAAGCTTCTGAAGACCACCTCTTCCGAAGTGTTAATCGCTTCTGTTACCAGGCGTCTTGATCAAAAGGGTTTGAAATATGAGATCAGTTTCGAAAAACCAGACGATCTCTTATACAGCGAGGACGAAGGTGAACACATAAGGGCGCTTACTAATGCCATAGAAAGAATTGTATTAAGGTCACCTAAGCAATATCAGTGGGAGTATAAGATTTTTAAAAATAGACAGGACCGCGATCCCTATCAGGAAGCCTAGGAATCTTATCGTCGCCAATAACTTGGGGTTAGAAGTACAAGCAATGTGAAAATCTCTAGGCGGCCTAGCATCATTGCAAACATCAGTAACCATTTCACCTCAACCTCAAGGCTGCTGTAATTTGATGCTACGTCACCTAATCCAGGTCCTAGATTGTTTAAACAGGCGCCAATAGCTGAGAAAGCGGTAACAAAATCGAGATCGCTGATCACCAATAACAGTATTAGCATCAGTAAGAAAATAATGAGGTAAGCACTTAAGAAGCTCCATACAGACTCGCTGATACGCCGGGTAACAGGAACGCCTCCCAGTTTGAGTGGGAACATCCCGGATGGATGGATAAGCCGTTTAACTTCTCTTGAGCCCTGAAGAAACAATAAAAGAACTCTGACTACTTTAACGCCTCCGGCGGTGGAACCAGCGCAACCTCCAGCAAATGCTGATAAAAGTAGGATAAAAGGTAAACCTCCGGGCCATTCGCTGAAGTTGCTTGTAGAGAACCCCGTTGTAGTAGCCATGGAGACAGTCTGAAAAAGGCCCTCTCTAATAATGGGTATGACTCCTCCGTTCGCAAACTCCGTGTTATTCCAGAGGAGCCCGCATACTAATACCGCCCCTATAGCTATGTATAAGAGATAGGCCCTAGTTTCACTATCCTTTAAATAGTAAAAAGGGTTTCTCCTCTGCCACACAAAAAAATGTAAGCCAAAATTAATACCCGCTAGGGTCATGAAACAAATTGCTACCATTTCAATAAATGAATTATCAAAATATCCGATACTGAGATCGTGTGTGGAAAACCCACCGATTGCTATGGTTGAAAAGCTATGGCCGATAGCGTCAAACGCATCCATTCCCGCCAACCAATAAGCAAATGCGCATAGGGCTGTAAGATTCACATAAATTAGCGAAAGGGCTCGGGCCGTTTCCGTAATTCTGGGTGTTAATTTATTCTCTTTATTCGGGCCCGGGGATTCGGTTTGGTAGAGCTGCATTCCGCCAATCCCGATTAGCGGAAAAATTGCTACTGCAAGCACGATAATCCCGATTCCCCCTAACCACTGAAGTTGTTGACGATAAAATAATATGGATTTAGGCAAAGAATCTAAACCAACCATTACGGTCGCACCTGTAGTCGTGAGACCAGACATAGATTCAAAGGCGGCGTCCGAAAAGGTCAAACCCGCTTCTGTGTTGAGATATAAGGGGATTGCGCCAAACAAACCTAGTCCAAGATAAAACAAGGCTGTGACTAAAAAGCCGTCTCCGCCTCTAAGCTCGCGAGGGGAACGACTAAAAGGAATCCAAAGCACTAAACCCGATGCGGCGGTAATTAGAAATGCCGTAGCAAACTCAGGGGACGTAGTTTCGTTATATAGAAGCGCGACTACTACGGGTGTAAGAAAAGTGAAACTAAAGAGAATCAATAGGATCCCAGTTAATTGGAATATGATTGCCAGATGCATCGTCTATTCCCTACTTACAGGAACCCTCTTCTTACTTGAAATAGGTTCTCAACTTCGTGAACTTGACTTTTGTCTACTAAGAAAAGGATAACGTGATCATTTGTCATTACTTTCAGGTCACTGTGGGCAATATGCACGACTCCGTCTCTGACTATAGCCCCTATCGTTGTGCCAGAAGGCAGATTTATATCCTTTATTAGTCGACCTACTACCTGCGAAGTGGCTGAATTACCGTGAGCGACTGCTTCAATCGCTTCCGCCGCATCCTTCCTTAAGCTGTGGTCTTCAGTTACGTCTACTTGACGAACATGTGATAGCACTGAACTAGTAGATGCCTGCTGCCTTGAAAGTACGACATCAATATCGCTCCCTTGCAATAAATCCACATAGTCGGACTTGGATATTAAAGTGATCACTTCCCTGACCCCCAGCCTCTTTGCTAGCAATGAAGCCATAATGTTAGTTTCGTCATCGTTTGTAACGGCACAAAAAGCATCGCAGTTTTCTATATTTTCCTGAAGCATTAAATTCCGATCAGTTGCATCTCCATTAAGAACTATCGAATCGCCTAACTTTTCTGCTAGCTGCATGGCTCGCTCTTCGCTGATTTCGACAATCTTAACTGCATAATCCTTTTCAATTTCTCGAGCAAGAAGTTCCCCTGTATTGCCACCTCCTGCGATCATTACTCTCTCGTAAGGCTTTTCTACCTTTCTTAGTTCCGACATGACGGCATCGATGTCTTTTCTCGCTGCTATAAAAAAAACTTCATCCCCCATCTCAATAACTGTCTCTGCCTTGGGCAGGATGGGTTGGCCTTTCCTAAAGATAGCAGCGACGCGGGTGTCTACATTAGGCATGTCTTCTCGCAGATAACTTATAGCATGACCCACCAGCGGGCCATTTTGGTATGCCCGCATACCTACCAGTTGTACCAACCCATCCGCGAAATCCAAAACCTGGAGAGCCCCCGGGTGCCTAAGCAGCTCGTGGATGTTTTCGGTGACGACTTGCTCTGGATTAATTAGCACATCAATTGGCATATTTTCTTTGTTAAAAAACCCTTCTTTATTTAAGTAGTCTGCGGCGCGAACCCGAGCGATTTTACGAGGCGTTCTGAACAGAGAGAAGCACACCTGGCAGGCAATCATATTGACTTCATCGCTACCTGTTACGGCGATGAGTAAGTCCGCATCATTTGCACCTGCTTGTCTCAAGGTCTCGGGATGAGAGGCCCAGCCCTCAATCGTTTGAATATCGAGCCTACTGCTAAGTGCAGAGAGGGTGGATCTATCGTTATCAACGACTGTTATATCGAAAGACTCTAGTGCCAAGCTTTCGGCGAGAGTTACGCCAACTTGCCCCGCCCCAAGAATGATTATTTTCAAGTTGCTCCCTCTAAAAGGTTTTCTTTGAAATTAAAGAACAGTAGAACCCGTCGGACATTTTATCAAAAGGTAAAAGGTTGCACCCATACTCTGTAAATAAAGCATTGGCTACATTTTCCGGTGTCCTGAATTTCAAGATCTCCGCATCTTTCTCTTCATTTACGAACTTATGAACTAAAAGGTCGTTCTCCTCATTGAATAGAGAACAGGTTGAATAAAACAAAAGGCCTCCTGGACTTAGTTTTTTCCAAAGGTTAGTCAGAATATCTAATTGTTTCTTTTGGAACAAAGGCAGACTTTCTTCTTTCAGCACAAGCTTGATATCGGGATTGCGCCGTATGGTTCCCGAACTTGAACAGGGAGCATCCAGAAGTATGTGGGTAAAGGGTTTCTTATCCCACCATTCGCTTGCAGACGCATCTCCGTGTAAAACAGGCACTTTGTGATCAAGACGTTTCCCTAGATCACACATGGTTTTAATTCTCTGTTTGCTGACTTCTAAAGCACTAATAGAAGAATCAATTCTATGAAAAGCCAAGAGCTCCGTCAGATGAAATAGTTTCCCGCCGGGCGCAGAGCATGCATCAAGAAGCTTTATCTCTTTTTTTCTTCCTTTATTGATCTGGGCGAAGAAAAGGTGTCCTAGGGTAATAGCTCCGAGATCTTGAACACTAAATTCTCCATCATGCCACCCGGGTAGATCGCTTGATGGCTTGGGCTCGTCTAGTAAAATTGCTTCCTCGAATGGAGAGGCCCTAAACGATATGTCGGCCTTCTCTAGTTTATCCTTATAGTCTTCGGGGCTTATTTTGTTTCTGTTAATACGAAGGGCCATTTCTGGCTTTATTAGAAATGCTTTTTTGATCATTTGACAATGATCTGGAAAATTAGTGTCTAATTTTTTGGATAGCCAATCTGGTAGATCTTCTTCAATATTTTCCAATTTTGTTTCACTAGCCGCGGTTTTTCTTAATAAAGCATTAACTAACCCTTTAGCCCACGTTTTACCTAGGCGATGGCAAACCTCTACCGTTTCATTTATCGCAGCGTAGGCAGGCGTTCTCATAAATTTAATTTCGTAGATACCCATTAAGATTAAAAGCTTTACGTCTATATCTTTGTTTTTTATGTCTTGCTTAAGGTATCGAGATAGATTGCTGTCTAAGAAAAAGAAGTATCTGAGAACCCCAAACACGATTTCTTTTTGAATAGGCTCTTTGAGCCCCGGGTCGTTCATTGACAGCAGTGAGTTGATATTTACGCCCTGCACAAGAATTTTTTTTAAGGATTGGTTCGAGAGGAAGCGAAGATCGCTTGTCGCTACTTTACTATTTTTCATTATTTGAGGCCAAGATCTGGTCGACAGATAATGCATTTTCATAACCATTTAAAAACGCTTTAATGTCCATGGGCTTGCCCTGTCCACGATTCAGTTTGACCTGTTTTATTTGTAGCGAGCCAATACCACACTCCACACAAATGCCGTTATTTCCTATCCCCACAATTTTTCCGGGCATAGCAGGAGTTTTTGTTGTATCAAGCGCCTCGCTTTTCATGAGCTGTATGACCAGATCCTCGACTTCTATGAAAACTGGTTGGCGATGGGCCAACGCTTTTATCTGTAAATTTAAAGAGCTAGCTGAACCCTCCCAATTTGGGATCCTATCTGCAGGAGTTATTTTATGAGCGTAGGTAGCTAAGGCGTTGTCTTGAACTATTGGTTCTGGTTTAGATCTATCACCTTCCTTATGCATTTGAAATGCTTCCAATGTTTTTATGATCTCATCGCTGCCTAGTTTTGCCATCTCCTTTTCAATTTCTAAAACTGACATTTGGTCGATATTTGGAAGGGTGGCGGTTTGATAGACTGGCCCGGTATCTAATCCTTTATCCATTTGCATGATACTAATGCCCGATTGCGTGTCGCCAGCCATAATCGCCCGCTCGATTGGAGCTGCGCCACGCCATCTTGGTAAAATTGAGGCATGCACATTTATGCCGCCAAATAGAGGAACGTCGAGTATTTCTTGCGGGATTACTTGGCCATAGGCGGCAACAACTAAGGCGTCTGCTTTTTAAATCCTCTATGGCCTGTCTTACCTCTAGGCCCGATAATCTTTTTGGTTGGAAGATATCAATGTGCAGTTCATTTGCTAAAGCCTTTACTTCGCTGATGGAAAGTTTTCGCCCCCTCCCCTTTTCTTTATCAGGTTGTGTGATGACCAGCTCAGGTTTGAACGGACTTGAAGCGAGTTGTTCCAGCACATCTCGGGCAAAACGTGGGCTACCAGCAAAAATAGTCGTTAGTTTTGGTTCTGACTGGATGACTAGGTAATCTCCGCTACGCGACTTGTTGTTTCAACAACTTTTTTTTGATTCGAGATCGCTTTAGATTGGAAATATAATCAACAAAGACTTTTCCTTTTAAATGGTCTACCTCATGCTGTATGCATATTGCTAATAGCCCATCCGAGGTAAAGCTTAGATCTTTACCTTTGACATCTTTGGCAGAGACGTGAACTTTAGTTCTGCGGGTCACTTTTTCATAGATTCCAGGCAAGGAAAGACAGCCTTCCTCCGCTTCGAGGGCTTCACCGGATAACTCCAAACTAGGATTTACTAAGATGATGGGCTGATCTTTGGTTTCCGATACGTCCGCAACTAATAGCTGTTTGTGCACATTTATTTGAGTCGCTGCAAGCCCGATTCCTGGCGCTTGATACATGGTGGAGAGCATGTCTTCGGCCAATTTTGATAAAGCCTCGTCGAAGACTTCGACAGGTTTCGCCACAGTTCGTAATCGAGGATCTGGGAATTTTAGAATTTCTAGGTTTGCCATCGTGTGAGGATTCTACAGGTTAGAGAATTATATGCATTTAAACTGAAAATTTAAGACCGGGCTCTGACTTTCAAAAAAGAGTTATTTAAATTGAGGTAGAAAAATCGCTTCAGTATATTTAGCAAATTCAAAAATAAGGAATTAGCTATGTCTTGGGTTGCTATCTTGATGGGTTCAGAGTCTGATTGGCCGACAATGCAATCGTGCAAAGAGGTATTTGATGAGTTGGATGTTACTTCTGAGGTAAGGGTAACAAGCGCCCATAGAACGCCTAAAGAAACTCAAGAATATGTATTGGATGCGGAAGCCCGTGGCTGCAGAGTTTTCATCTGTGCTGCTGGAATGGCGGCGCATTTGGCCGGCGCCGTAGCGGCTCAAACTACACGCCCAGTTATTGGGGTCCCTATAAGCAGTGGGGCGCTTCAAGGTGTCGACGCCTTGCTGTCGACGGTACAAATGCCTGGAGGGATTCCTGTTGCTACGGTAGCCATTGGAAAGGCTGGTGCTAAAAATGCGGCTTATTTAGCGAGCCAAATTCTAGCGACGAGCGATGATAGCTTGTTTGAACGTGTTCGTTCGGATAGAGCGAAGAACAAAGATAAAGTGATCTCCCAAAATGAGGCGTTACAAGAAACACTCAGTGCCAGTGTCTAAGTTAGAACAAGCGGCCGTTATCTTAAGACGAGGAGGTGTTGTAGCTCATGCAACAGAGGGGGTTTGGGGTTTAGCTTGTGACCCGCGAAGCGATGCGGCGATCCAGAAAGTATTAGAGATCAAGCAAAGAGAAAAAGAGAAGGGGCTCATTTTGATTGGCGGGACATTGGAATATTTCCAGAACGAGTTATTCGAAGTAAAGCTAGACAATAGCAGGGAGATAGCTGACAGCTGGCCTGGACACCACACTTGGATATTACCTAATGCTAGCGACTACAGCGATTGGGTTACAGGGGGCAGAGACTCGGTTGCATGCCGTGTTCCGGACCACAAGCAGGCAAGGGAATTGTCCTTAAAATTCGGAGCGCCTTTGGTTTCGACTTCCGCAAATTTAAGTGGGCAGGCAGAGTTAACATCAGAACAAGCTGTTAGAGAGACCTTTGAGGGCATTCTGGATTTTATTCTACCTGGAGTGATCGGGAACGCTGATGGACCGAGTAGAATCCATTTTTTAGATGGTTCTATGCTTCGAGGTGCCGTTGAATAAATACTTGGTATTGGGCAACCCCATAGAACACTCTTTATCGCCGCAAATACATCAGTTTTTCGCGCAAGAATCTGGTCTAGAGATTTCTTATGAGAGGCACTTAGTTCCTTTGGAGTCATTCAATGAATCAATAAACGGGTTAGTCGACTCTGGATACCTGGGCTTTAATGTAACTGTGCCTTTTAAAGAGGAAGCGTATAAAAGAGTCGACTCTTCTGACCAAATATCGTTAGAGGCTCAAGCGGTTAATACAATTAGAGTAGATTCCGCGGGTGAATTACATGGCTTTAATACTGATGGATTAGGTTTAACAAGAGATTTAATCCATCGGCATGGAATATCCATTACGAACTCTAACATTCTAATCTTAGGGGCTGGGGGTGCAACTCTAGGGATTATGGGCTCTTTGCTTGGCCAAAAACCAAAATCATTGACGGTAACAAATAGAACTCGAGAAAAGGGAGAGGCATTAGTTCGTCGTTTTGGCGGGCGCTACCCGTCCTCAAATTTGTATTTCAGAGACACAGTAGAGCTAGACGGCTCTTATGATTTGGTGATTAATGCGACTTCGATTGGTTTATCGGGAGTCTTTGATCTGCTACGAGATAATGTTGTGAAGGACAAGGTCTGTTACGACCTGTCTTATGGGACAGGAGCGTCTTTTGCGGCCTGGGCTCGGACTGCCGGAGCGGCTATGTCAGTTGACGGGCTGGGTATGCTGGTCGAACAGGCAGCTGAGAGTTTCTTAATTTGGCATGATCATCGGCCAAAGACTGACCTTCTTTACGAAAATTTAAGGGCCAACATTGACGGCTGATACTCGAAAGCCAAAATCGCCGAGATTTATAGCAGGGGCAGTTTGCCCAAAGTGTAGTGAGGTAGATCGTATTGTTGTTAAAGAAGAAGGAGACCGCTCTTATAGATTTTGTGTTAGCTGTGGATTTACTGACGACAAACCAGAGGCGCCGACCGCTCCCTCGGCTGCTCTAAAAGGGCGCTTGGAAAAATCTATAGTGAGTAAAGAAGAGCCAAAAAAGCTGAACATTATTGATTTAAACAAAAGCTCCTAAAGGTCTTTTCTACCTGAACTAATAATAACTTTGAGGGCTTATCCTCTAGTCGCTATAATGCGTCGCTGGCTCCGACTGGCCTAGAAAAAAGGATAGCTCTGATCCCGGTAAGTTTTCGAAGAAAAGGGCAGTCTATTTTAAGTAAACGGAGCAGCGAAGTTAGTTTTGAGCTTTGTTAACGAATAATGAAACGAATATCCGTAGGCTATCGTTTTGGTTGGTAATGCCTGGAGTAGAAGGAGCAGGTATCTATATTGGACTTTCTCACCTTAAAACAGACTATTTTTTGGCTGTGCGCCGTCTCGGGTATTATGGCTGTTACTCTGATGCCGATCTCAGTTTTGTTTCATCATTTTCAGAATCAAAAAGAAGAACGAATAGGACTATTGAAGGAATTATTTTGGCTCCTTATTGCGGGTTTAATGATCTTATTTATGGTTTTCCCGGCGGGCCAACAGATGTTAGATGATTATCTGGGCAATAAAATGTCCCTTAACCGGATGGTCGGTGAAGGTGTGGGCTTGAATGCAACCTTGAGCGACCCCATCAAGGGGGTTGGAAAGGTCTCATCTGGTAGACAAATTAATGAGTGAAATGACAAATGAAAGGCTGCTGGTAAGTGATTACGTCGAGCTATGTAAGCCTAAAGTAGTCTTACTAATGCTTCTATGTGTCATCGTCGGGGTATGTTTAGCCAGCCCCTCTGGGGTGCCGCTGGATACCCTTGTGTTTTGCACCGCTGGAGTTGGCTTGGTAGCAAGTTCAGCAGCTGTAATCAATCATCTCGCCGATTCTCATATTGATGCGAAGATGGCGAGGACTCAGAATCGGCCAGTTGCTACGGGCCGAGTGGGACAACGCGAGGGTTTAATATTCGCCACGGTATTAGGTATTGCTGGGATGCTAGTTTTATGGTTTTTGACCAATCCATTGACGGCCTGGCTAAACCTTTGCTCCTGGGTGGGGTATGGCTTGGTGTATACCTTTTTTCTTAAGAGAGCGACCTCACAGAATATAGTCATTGGCGGTTTGTTTGGAGCAGCGCCTCCCTTGTTTGGCTGGACCGCTGTTACGAACTCTATCGAACCTGGCGGGCTACTACTGGTTTTAATTATTTTTGCTTGGACTCCACCTCATTTTTGGGCTCTGGCAATTGACAGGAAAGAAGAATATGCAGAGGTAGGTGTCCCGATGCTACCCGTAACTCATGGAGACCGCTTTACCCGCCTTCACATACTACTGTATACAGTCTTGCTATCAGCCATATCGCTCATGCCCTACTTGATAGGAATGTCGGGACTGATCTACCTGGCGGGTGCTTTGTTGCTATCGGGAGGCTTTCTTTATCTGGCGCTGGCATTGTATTTCACAAAAAAATCGAGCTTACCTATCCTGACTTTTCGTTATTCGATCGTGTACCTGGGTTTGTTATTTTTGTTTCTGGTCGTGGATCATTATTATCTTTTCGTTTGATCACTAGCGAGCGTCGATCATGAAGCCCTTTGGATATGTAATTCTTATTGCCATATTCAGTCTTGGCCCCCTGCTTTATTTGGCAAAGTACTTTCCTGATCAAAACGACAAAGCAACGGACAAAGAACTTAAGGAACTTGGGGTAGTTCTTTTGGAAGAACCTGTATTATTAGACTTGGTTGGTTTCGTTGATCACGAAAAACGCTCCTTTGGCCAAGACCAATTTTTAGGTAATTGGAGCTTCATTTATTTTGGTTTCACACGATGTCCGGATTTTTGCCCATTGACAATGTCTATTCTTGCCAAGGCGGAATTGGCTCTGCTGGCTGATGCTGAAAAGACAAACCCGGCGCTATTTCAAGGGTTATTGTTCACAATAGACCCAGAAAGAGATAAGCCGGAAAACCTAGCGCCTTATGTAAAGACGTTTTCTGAACGATTCTCAGGAGTTTGGTCTGCGGATGGAGTCGACCAGCTCGCGAGAAGGCTTGATGTAATTTTTGAGAAAGTGAAGATGGATAATGGTAGCTATATGTTTGACCATACAAGTAATTTAGTAATCGTAGGTCCTCAATCCCGTTATATCGGTTACATAAAGCGCCCCCACAGTGCTGATCAAATTACGCAAATATTTAAGCTACTTGAGAGAAAAAGAAAAGATTAACTTAGTAATTCTAGTAGAGCCTTTATCTCGTCTGGATTTTTCGAGCGCTCGCGATTTTGCAGTTGGCCGATGAGCCTCGATAGCCAAAAGTTTAATGCCGCAAATACGATAAAATCCTTGAATAACCATAGTTCATCAGAAGTGATGGGTTTCTTAGCGTTGTAGATTTTGAGCAGCTCGTACAAGAAGCACAGATTCAAACCGCCGTCTTGGGCGCGACACCAATCGATGGCGATGACAGCTAAGTCGTACATGCAATAACCGATGGATGCGTGGTGAAAGTCTAGAAGACCACTGAGCTGCTCTTTATTAAACAATACATTATCTTTAAACAAGTCAGCATGAATAAGGCTTTTGCTTACATTAGCTGTCTCTAGTCCCCTCATAAGAGTTTTAACCTTGGAGAGTGAAGCGTGAAGTAAAGCGTCGTTATCACCGGCTAAATATTGCTTAACTTTGTTGGATTGGACTAGCACCCATTCTAGATTTCTAGGATGGGCGGGTAGATCTTTTATTGATTTGTAGGGAATTTGGTGTAAGCCAGCAACTGTCGTGGCCAGCTGACGGATGTGCTGGATTTCGACCTGAGTTATATGTTTGCCAGGTAATTTAGGTTGGAGTAAAGCTTTTTCGTTTTTGTTAATGTAGGTGAAGAAGTTTCCCTTTAAGTCCCTTAAAGGAAAGGGTGCTGGGACTTCTAACTGTTTCAGTAAACTCATCATGTCGAAATATGAATCACCCGAATAAGAGGGTGTCTTAATTACAGTAAGAACATAAGAATTGAGGGCGTTATTATGCCTGAGTTCGATGAAGTAATTTAGATTCTCGATCCCCCCGGCTGCTAGATCTATTTGGGTAATCGTACCGAGTCCATAGTTTGAGCACAAAGTGGCAACAATCTCTCTGGACAACATTTTCGATCTATCCTTTCTTACTCAAAGCTAGCGATTACCCAGCTTGGTAAAAGTTTGTCCGCTCTTGTAAGGTCGCCATTATTTTTTGTTGGGTCCTCTGGTACCAGATAATAGGGTTTCCCTCGTTTAGGAATTACTTGGATCATCCTAAGCTGCCCGTTTTGTCGAAATTCGAGAACTGTCTTATTGTCACCAGCAACGATCACCACGTCTGGTCCTCTGATCGATTCAGAGCCATAGGTTGGACTGCTGCCTAGAGCAAGCCAAGTTAAAATGCCAATAGTCAACGAGACCCTGATGAAAGATTCACTAGAAAGGCGACAAAGTGCTCTAGGATTCAGGTAGGTTTGTAGTAGAGTTTTATTGAACATGTTGGGGCGATAAATTGGCAGACACCAGTAACCACAATCATGATACAAAGCCGATCGTTTTGGTAGACGGTTCGTCCTACCTTTTCAGGGCCTATTATGCGATGCCTGATTTGACTTCGGCTGAGGGCGCTCCGACCGGCGCTGTTCGGGGTGTGATAAGTATGATGAGGCGCTTATCAGCCGACTATCCCGGTTCTTTGTTGGTTGTAATATTTGATGCGCCAGGCAAAACGTTTAGAGATGCTCTTTATAGCGATTACAAAGCAAATCGTGAATCAATGCCCGAGGATTTGAGAGAACAAATTG
Source organism: Candidatus Azotimanducaceae bacterium (assembly GCA_045560825.1). Classification (GTDB taxonomy): domain Bacteria; phylum Pseudomonadota; class Gammaproteobacteria; order Pseudomonadales; family Azotimanducaceae; genus UBA4421. Next base: position 33,278 of record JBJKYX010000007.1, on the reverse strand, counting down.
AACCCATACATCAAATCATAAAAGCAATGGGTTTGCCGCTAATTATGGAAAGCGGAGTAGAGGCGGATGATGTTATTGGTACCTTGGCAAAGCAGGCCGAGGCGGCTTCTAGAAGTTTGGTTATCTCGACTGGCGATAAAGATATGGCCCAGCTGGTTTCAGAGCACGTCACCTTGGTGAACACGATGACAGATACCATAATGGATACAAACGCGGTGGTTGATAAGTTCGGAGTTACCCCTGCACAAATAATAGATTATTTGGCTTTGATGGGCGATGCTGTCGACAATATCCCTGGTGTTCCGAAAGTAGGCCCCAAGACCGCGGCCAAGTGGTTGAACCAATATGAGACGTTGGAAGAGGTCATGGAAAACGCGGCAGATATTGGGGGAAAGGTAGGAGAAAATCTGCGTACTTCTTTGGAACAGCTGCCGCTTTCCAAAAAACTCACGACGATTAAATGTGACGTAGAGCTTAAAGAGAGCTTATTTGAGCTTAAGTCCCAGAACCCTGATACAACAAAGTTGCTGCAGATATTCACAAAACTTGGCTTTAAGTCTTGGCTTGAGGAATCACCAGAGTCCGGCAATCAAATACAGGAGAGTTCTCCCAAACCTGTTGTTGAGGCTAAATATGAAACGGTTCTGGACGAAAAGCTGCTCGTGCAATGGGTCAAGAAATTGACGAATAGTAAGACGTTTAGTTTCGATACAGAGACGACTAGCCTCGACTACATGGAGGCGGAACTAGTAGGTATATCTTTTGGTATAGAGCCTGGAATAGCGGCGTATATACCTATTGGACATGTAGAAGGTGAAAAGCAAAAAAACCAACTCCCGTTGGATAAGGTGCTGAGCGAAATTAAGCCGCTTCTCGAATCGAAAGACCGGGTTAAAGTGGGGCAAAATCTCAAATACGACATTAACATTCTCTCTAATTATGGGATCAATGTCTCTCCGCCATATGTAGATACGATGCTCCAATCGTATGTCTTAAATAGTGTGGCAACCAGACACAACATGGATGATATGGCCCAGCATTATTTAGGAAGAGACACCATTCATTTTGAAGATGTAGCAGGTAAGGGCGCTAAACAAATACTGTTTTCTGAAGTGTCTATTGATGTCGCCGGAGAATATGCTGCGGAGGATGCTGACGTCACGTTGCAGTTGCATCAAGAGTTATCTGGTTCAATCGATGAGGCGCCTTCGCTGCAACATGTACTGAATGAGATCGAAATGCCCCTCGTCTCTGTTTTAGCGAAAGTTGAAAGAAACGGCGCCTTGGTGGACGCGGATATGTTGCTTAAACAAAGCAAGGAGCTTGGTAACCGGCTTACCGAGATCCGTGATTTGGTTTGGTCTATAGCGGGTGAAGAATTCAACCTAGATAGCACGAAACAATTGCAAGAAATCTTGTATGAAAAACAGGGGCTGCCGATACTGAAAAAGACTCCTGGCGGCAAGCCGAGTACTGCTGAACCAGTGTTAGTCGATCTAGCACGAGACTATGAATTACCTCAAGCCATTCTCGAATATCGTAGTCTCTCTAAACTCAAAACCACTTATGCGGATAAGTTGCCGCTTCAAATAAATGAGAAAAGCGGACGCATACACACGTCCTATCATCAAGCCGTTACAGCGACGGGCAGGTTGTCATCTACTAATCCCAATTTACAGAACATACCGATAAAGTCAGAGGAAGGTAGGCGCATAAGGCAAGCATTTGTTCCAAATCCAGGGAACAAAATCGTGGCTGCGGACTACTCACAGATCGAATTGCGAATCATGGCTCACTTGTCAAAGGATGAACAGTTGTGTCGTGCCTTCCACGACGGCATTGACGTCCACCGAGCAACCGCGGCCGAAGTATTCGGGTCACCACCCGAGGCGGTTAGCGACGAAGAGCGCCGCAGTGCAAAAGCAATCAATTTTGGTCTGATTTATGGTATGTCTGCTTTTGGTCTCGCTCGTCAGTTAGGAGTAAGTCGAGCCGTTGCCCAAAACTATATCGACGTCTACTTCGATAGATATCCAGGGGTTGCTGAGTATATGGCGTACAGTAGATCAAGTGCGAGAGAAAAGGGTTTTGTAGAAACCGTGTTTGGCCGCCGCTTGTATGTGCCAGAGATAGGCGCAAAGCACGCTCAACGTAGGCAAGCTGCAGAGAGAACAGCAATCAATGCGCCGATGCAGGGTACGGCTGCAGATGTGATTAAAATCGCGATGTGCAATGTTCAGAAATGGTTAGATGATTCTGATATGGATGCCCAGATGATAATGCAAGTGCATGATGAGCTGGTCTTTGAAGTGGAAACATCCAGCGTTGATGAGCTGTCATCGCGAGTCAAAGAGCTAATGGAGGCCGCGGTTGGGCTGGACGTACTCTTAGAAGTGGAAGTAGGCGTCGGAGACAATTGGGATCAAGCCCATTAATTAGAGCTTGCAACTGGATCACCAAACCAATAAAGGATCTTACTAACTAGCTCTCCTCTCCCGTCTCCCTTTAAAGCTGAAAAGGTCTGAATAGACACGTTTGACCAGTGCTTGTACTCCGATTGAGTCTTATGTAGAGCATCTAGTTTTTTGTTCGTGCCTATTTTGTCGGATTTATTGAGAAGAATGTGCAGTGTTAAATCAGATTCTTTTGCCCAGTTAATTAGTTCCTGGTCGTATTCTTGGTTAGGGCGCCTAATATCCATGACCAATACTAACGCTCTTAGGGTTTCTCGAAAGGAGAGGTACTCGTTAACTGATTTTTGCCAAGCGATCTGATCTTTCTTGCTGGTTTTTGCGTATCCATATCCAGGAAGGTCCACTAGGTACCCGCCGGCTGTGCTTTCAAAAAAATTAAGCATCTGGGTTCGGCCAGGTGTTTTACTGACCTTTGCCAAGCTTTTGTTGCCGGTAATTTGATTTAGAACGGATGACTTCCCCGCGTTTGACCTTCCTGCGAACGCCACCTCAGCAGCTTTGGGCTCTGGGCATTTGCCTAAATTAGGAGCGCTCGTCAAAAATTTGGATTCGATTCTCGAATTGAAGCTAGGTTTGTGCATTGGTGAACGATCAAGTTTTGGTTTACGGAGATATTCTAACAATCTTATTGTGTTTTCTGTTCGATCTTATTGAATCTGGAGCGTATAATCGCGCCGAAGAAGTTCCCAGTCGACCAGAGTTATTGGAAATTGAGTTATGGTTTTTCGTTGTTTGCTAGCTTTTAGTGTTTTAGCTTTGCCCTCTCTGTGGTCCGTGGTTAATGCCATGGGTGACCCGTCACGGGGTGAAGCCCAGGCGATGGTCTGTGCCGCGTGCCACGGTCAGGACGGTGCGTCAGGTGTTATCCCCAGTTATCCAAATCTGGCGGGCCAGAATGAAAAGTATCTGTTTAATCAACTAAAAATGATCGCAAGTGGCGAACGGGTGCTTGTAGAAATGACAGGTCAACTTGTTGGGAAAAGTGAACAAGATTTATGGGACCTTGCGGCCTACTACGCGAATCTTCCGTCCAAGGTAGGAGCTTCTGCCGGCAATAACGAAGAAATAGAGAAGGCAGCTTCAATATACCGAGGAGGTATCGCGCGTAAAGGAGTAGCTGCTTGCACTGCCTGTCACTCTCCGACCGGAAAAGGCAACAGCCAGGCCGGTTATCCAAGTCTGTCCGGTCAAACCGTTGACTATACGATCGCACAGCTTACGAAATATAGAGAAAGTGTCAGAAAAACAGATGAAAGTTTTGGCGGTATGATGAGAGGCGTTGCGGAAACGCTAACAGACTCTGAGATTGCTATTTTGGCTGACTATATCCGCGGGCTACATTGATCACAGCGATTTTCCGCTGAAGGATTAGGAAGAACTATCGGGCCAACGATTTGAAGGATATAGAAACTATGAGGACACTAGGTACGTTGTATTTTCTTCTATTAGCCGCGCTCGGATCGGCCATGGCCGAAACTACTTATGTCGAAGGAGATCACTACCAATTGATTCCAATACCAGTTGAGTCGCAACAGGAAAAAGCGACTGAGGTGGTGGAGATTTTTTCATATGGTTGTGTGCATTGTTATAACTTCGACCCCTACATTGAAATTTGGAAGCAAGAGAAAGACAGCAAAGTAAAATTTGAGCGGTTACCTGCTGTATTTACGCCAGAATTTGCGAAGGCCTACTATGCGGCGGAAATTCTTGATGTCGTTGATGAGGTTCATACTCCTATTTTTAATGCTATCCACATTGAGCGCAAAGACATGCGACGTAAAGATCTACTTGCGGAAGTGTTCAAACGCCACGGCGGAGTTCCGGAAGAGGACTTTTTGTCGGTTTACGACTCTTTTGCCGTGAGGTCAAAAATCCAGCAAGCGCAGGCAAGAGTGTCCGCATATCGAGTAACGGGCATCCCTACAATGGTAGTCTCTGGTAAATATCGAACCGACGGACGAATGGCGGGTAGCAATAACGAGATGCTTGGAGTTGTCGATTATCTTGTAGAAATCGAATCCAACTAGGTTATAGCTAAGCCGGCTAGAATGCCGGCTTCGTATTTCTAGGGTTTTTATTCCCCGCCAATGACAGGCAACTCACAAGCCGTATCTAAGAGCTCTGGATACTGTGCCCGATAGTCGGATTCACAAAAGGCGATAGTGCCCTTGGTTAATTCAATAACATAGGCTCTTATTGCTTGGGATTTTTCGCTATCTAGTGCATGTTTGAAATTGGGCATTCCTTTCTGCGTGAACGCACCGCCTACCACGATGGCATCCCAGATGTCGTGGACTGATTGATCTGAATAAAGCAAGCTGGCTACAGGACCTTGTGTGCCACCACCGGGGCCATGACAAACGGCGCAATACTGGTGAAACAGATCTTGGCCCTCCGCCACCTGCTCAGGGGTGTAGTCCATAACGGGTGGCGCGGGTATAGCCAGGTAGGTGACCTCCGGCTCGGGTAAGGTTAGATCACCGCCGAGCTTATAAGTAAGTATTCTGCCTTTACTGAGCACATTACCTTTGTGTCTTGGGGCCCCAGAAGCGAGGCCATAGGCGCCGCCCCAGCCAGCAACGACGGTGATGTATTGTTCCCCATCTATAGAGTATGAGACCGGAGCGGCCATGATCCCGACGTGTGTTGGAGATTCCCAAAGTAGTTGCCCACTATCAGCAGCATAGGCCGCAAAATACCCATCTGCCCGACCCTGGAACAACAAGTTTCCTGAAGTTGATAACAGGCCACCATTCCAGGCAGTAGCGTGTTGTACCCGCCATACCTCCTTTTGTGTTTTTGGATCCCACGCGCTAACGAAGCCTTTAATTTCTCGGAGATTATCGATCATCTCTTCGGGGTCAGCAGGCGGCGCTGTTTCCCGAAAATCGATGCCTGTATTCCAATCTTCCTTGCTATGTTTGAAGGCGTTGTCTTGGGCGAAGTCAAAACGCAAGTCTAAAGCAGGTATGTAAACTAATCCGGTTTTTGGATGAAAGGTCATTGGGTGCCAGTTATGCCCTCCTAGAGGGCCAGGCTTCACCCGCTTTTTCTCATTGGCATAATGAGCTTGGGGGTCCTCTACAGGCCTCCCTGTTTCTGAGTCGACATGGGTAGCCCAAGTGATGGGTACGTAAGCCTCTGCAGACAGGAATTCTCCGGTTTCCCGGTCCAGAACATAGAAAAACCCGTTTTTCGGCGCCTGCATGATGACTTTACGTGTTTCACCTTGTATTTCAAGGTCCGCGAGTATCATGTGTTGAACCGCGGTATAGTCCCAAGTATCTCCGGGAGTTGTCTGGTAGTGCCATACCTTGGTTCCATCGTCTGGGTTGATCGCAACGATAGAAGAAAGATATAAATTATCCCCTCCCCCTGGACTTCGAATATACCGATTCCAAGGTGATCCATTGCCTACGCCGATATAAAGTAGATTGAGTTCTGGGTCATAGGCCATGGAGTCCCAGACTGTTCCCCCGCCTCCTACTTCCCACCACTTTCCACCTCTCCAGGTTGTAGCGGCTTCCTCCATCGCTTTGCTCTCGAAACCTTCGTCTGGGTTGCCTGGTACCGTGTAAAAACGCCACTGTTGTTCCCCATTTGCTGCATCGTAAGCCGTGATGAAGCCTCGCACTCCATACTCAGCGCCACCATTGCCGATAATTACCTTTCCGTCCACGACCCTTGGCGCACCTGTTATCGTGTAGGGCTTATCGGCAGGAGTCGTCTTAACGCTCCAGGCGACGGTCCCGTCTCCAGCATTGAGGGCTATCAATCTACCGTCGATTGTTCCTACAAAGATTTTTCCACCCCAGGCTGCGACTCCTCTATTGACCACATCGCAGCAAGCGTAACGCCCCCAGGATCGAGGCACTTCGGGATCGAATTCCCAAAGGAGTTTGCCTGTGCGTGCATCGTGCGCCCAAACAGTGGACCAAGTGCCGGAATTAAACATGACACCGTCAACGACTATGGGTGTGGATTCCAGTCCGCGCTTTGTATTAGTTTCAAAGGACCATGCGAGACCGAGTTCGCTAATATTGGTATCGTTGATTTGGGTGAGAGGGCTGTGTCTTTGCTCGTCGTAGGTCCTGCCTGTCGAAAGCCAGTTCTTAGGGTCCGCTTCAACAATTGATGCTGTATTCACCTTTGCAACTGAGGCATTAATCGTAGCGGTTCGATTGCCTTGAATTTGGGATTCGGTAACTGCCCCTCCTGGAGTCGACCCTGATTTCGGTTCCTCAGAACACGCGGCGAGCCAAAAGATGGCTGTCGCGACTAACATAATTTGCCTTAGCTGGATCATTTTTCACCTCAGAAACTCACTACTACTTATACATGATATGCGATCTTTAGCGTTGTGCTAAGCCCTATAGTAAACTTCTCCTACTCAAGGCTTTTGGAAGCAGCGATGAAAAGTTTTAGTAAAGATCTTTATTGGGTGGCCTTGGCTTACATTCTTGCGATCTCATTAGCAGCTGTTGTCATTATAACGGTTGATGAACCATCATCGCTTTGGAAAGCGCTCTATGCTGATGTTGCAGCGACGTTGGTCATTTTTGGGTTTGGCACAGTTTTTCGTAACTCGTCCTTTTACGACCCCTACTGGTCTGTGACCCCACCAATACTCTTGCTTTACTGGGGTTACGACCTCGTGTTGACGGATCCCAGGATGGGGTTTCTTTTTTTAATCACATTATTTTGGTCGATACGTTTGACGCATAACTGGATGCGCAGCTGGTCTGGGCTCGATCACGAAGACTGGAGGTACAGAAACTTCAAGGAACGTTTTGGTGCACTTTATCCACTTGTTGACCTTTTCGGCATTCAACTAGCACCAACCATTATGGTCTTTTTAGGCTGTCTACCTTTTTACTGGCTTGCTTCAACGGAAGTTTCAGCCTGGAGTGTCTTGGATTACTCATGGGTAATAATTGGTTTTGCGGGGGTGTATCTAGAAATGCGGGCTGACAATGTGCTCAGAGATTTTAGAATCACCAATACCGTTAAGGGCAAAGTCCTTGATTATGATGTGTGGGGTTTATGCAGGCATCCTAATTACCTGGGAGAGCTTAGTTTTTGGTTTGTTATTGGTTTGGCGGGATTTCTTGGCACAAAAGACCCGTTAGTCTGGATAGGATTCGTGGTGATGTTTGCCTTGTTTGTGTTTTATTCCGTCCCCGCGCTTGACAAGAAATTAATGGAGTCAAAAACTAATTATGAGGAATATAAAAAGTCCGTATGGAGTTTAATTCCATTAAAAAAACGAAGAGCCGATGGTGATTTGTAAGGTATGGCGATGAAAAATCTGTGTTTAACGTTTGTTATTCTGTTAGCCCTGTCTGCTTGCGGGGATGTGGTCGAAGTCACCCCAGAACTCCGAGAGGCTGCCGACGGATATCTCACGTTGCTGGATAGGGGTCAAAACGAAGAAGTATGGCAGCGCTCTGCCACCATATTTAAAGAAAGCGTTTCGCTTGATGCCTGGATTAAACAAGTAGAACAGCTAAAAAAGCCTTTGGGTAAAGCGAAAACCCGTATGCAGAGAGACGCTATTGGGCAACAAGACCCAGCGAATCATCCCCCAGGGGACTATGTAATGATGAATTTTGAAACCGGTTTTGAAAACGATGAGGTACTTGAGACTCTCGTTTTGTTTAGACAAGACCAAAAATGGTTGCTCGCTGGCTACTTTCTTAAGTAAGCACTCCCTATAAATCCCTGCTAGGGAGCGGATATCCATTTTTCCTCGATTTTGGGGGGCGCATCGAGCGTCTCTAGAAAGGCTTCCAGCTGCCACAACTCCCAAGACCAGAGTTCCAAGGGCTTAGCCTCGTTGTGCCCGATCATCGCGTCTGGAGCTTCATTGTAATGATTCAACACTTCCGACAGAGATTGCTGCTGTCCGGCGTGGCCGTAGGGGGCTGTTAGTTTTAAGTTTCTTAGTGAGGGGGTGCGAAACGAGCCGACGAGGTCCTTTGTCGAACTCGCATACAAAAGCTCCATACAAGCTTTATTGTCATCGCTGAACGCATTAAGACAATTAAAAGGGTCTTGTCTCACAACATCTATTCCTCGTTTACGCCCAAGGTCGGGCAATTTACCTGGCGAGGACAGTAACCCAGTATTATGAAAGGCGTTGTTAGCCAATAGCGGCCCATTGTGACAGTTCGTGCAATTGGCTTTTCCTATGAATAATTTTAGTCCCTGCTTTTCTTGGCTGGTTAAAATGTTTGAGGAGTCATCTTTCTGATTGGAATTTAAAGACTTTACATATTCATCAAACCGGCTTGCGCCTGGTTGTAACAACCTCTGGTAAGCAGCTAGTGATTTCCCTAGATTTGCAAATACTTCGTTAATTGTGAATCGATCACTCTTGGCCATGCCTGACCAGAGCGCTTGATTTCCCCGAGTCTTAAAAGGCCCGTACATATCCGGGAATCTTTCGCCGTCCGTTATGTCGGGTATGGTGCCGAATATTGCTTGGTACGAATTTCTATAATCTGGATCGCGAAGAATTAACTTGGCGTAGAACATCCTGTTGCCCCCGTGCTCAGCTTGATCCTCCAATGGTGAAAGTGCTTGTGACCATTGACTGTCTTTTCTTCCATCCCAATAAAGCCAAGGGCTGTAGGAAACGCCTATCAGGCTAGGCGCGTTGCGGGCCGAGATACCTATTGCTCTGCTGGTTTTTAATCCATCAGTAAAGGCTAATTTGGGTTCATGACAAGTCGCACAAGAAACTTCACCATTCGAGCTCAGCCGCTGATCAAAGAAAAGGCGGTGGCCTAGTTTCTGTGCTTCTTTTCCATCGGCAACCAGGTTCGTGGGGTCCTTTGGAGGCGACTCGGGGAGATTCTCAATCCAGAGCGAATTTATTTGGTCAAGCTCTGCGGAGGACCATTGGTCAGCTACTTGAAAGTTAGACCATAAGTAGAAACCAGCAATCGCGAGTGTCAAAGACGTAACAATCAGAACAGACAGAAGGGGAAAAAATTTTAGTCTTGAGGGTTTCAGAGATTAAATCCTAGTACTATTTCGTCCTCTGTGGACCCCGTCTCGATTTTGATCGTCACCTCCCAATAGCCCCTCATGTGAAATTTCATGCCGTTTATCTGATATTGATTTTGCGATTGCTTTTCCACCACCACGGGCTTGGTTTGCATACCGTGGTCGTGTAACGGCATACCGCCGTTAGCGGAAATTTTCAGGTTGTCTGTTGGAGACCCGTCAGTGGGGTCAATGGCTAGGAGCCAACTATGAATCTGGTTAATGGCAATCGGTTGTAAAGTGGGGATTACCTCAATGGTGAAGTGTTCACTAGACCCTGTGAGATTATGTACTTCGCCAGTCTCAGCTAAAGCTGGCAGTGACTGTAGCGCGAACATGATGCCTATCACGCTCAACACAGGAACAAGAGTTTGTCTTGCTCTATAGCGCTTAAATCCGAGAAAACTGAGCCAGCCTAAAAAAATAGTCATTATGAGCGTAAAAACAGCGATGTCCTGGATATCCCCCCCAGTAAAGCCTGTTTCGAAGGGGAAGACAGCGGTGTATGTCTTTGAAGTATTGTCGTCCCAGGCGGTAACAACACCGATAAATTCGCCTTCTTGGTCAAAGTCATGTAGCACCGCGAAGACGTCGGGGTTTTTAAGGGGCGGTTGGTAGAAAACTGTAATGGCCTCAATATCTTCAATTTGATCAACGTCATTTTCGTTCGCAAAGGACCCGTTGGCCGTGGTGTTCTCGATAATTCGAAAATCCACATCTAAACTTTCAAGACCATCGTGGAGGTACTCGAGTACAAAGATACTCTCCCCTGTGTCCGGTAGGTCCTCACAAAACTGTTCATGTTGTCGGCTCTCTGGCTGGAATACGGTAAAGTGGGCTTCATAAAACCCAACTTTGATTAGGCAAATGTCTTCTTCTAAGACGACCCCGCCATGAGGAAATGCGTTACTCGTAGCGAGTAGCATCAAGAAAATTGATGTTTTCACAAGGCTGGTAAAATGTTTAAAAAGGCATTGCATCGTTGTACTCATGACCCAATATTTAGAGCTTGACCACAGGAATTTATGGTTTGGCCAAAAGTGATATTATCAAGTCTTGTTGTATTTTTGGCGCCTCAATTTAGAGAGCAAGCAGTGTATACCCTATTAATGAAACGCGGTCGCTTGGAACCGGTTTCGGTTAGAAAGATGTCGTTCTTTAAAGGTCTCAGACTACTAGGTGGCTGTGCCGCGTTCGTACTGATTGGCTATTGCTCAAGTTCGGTGTCTCTAGAAGTTGGCGAAAGAGCCCCTAATTTCAAATTGGCCGTTTTATCGGATAATTCTAGACAGGATAAAGAGATTGGCTCCATTGGTTCCGATGAGAAAGGGGCTTACCGCTTGGTCGAGCTGCAGGATTTTGTTGGCGGTATGGTGTATGTCGATTTCTGGGCTTCTTATTGTTTGCCATGTAGAGAATCTTTCCCCTTGCTCAGCGAGCTAAGGGACCGGTTCGATCGACGAACTTTTGAAGTAATCGCCGTGAGTAACGACTTCGATCCGAAGGATGCAAAGCGCTTCACCGAAAGATATAAAGTATCTTTTCCAGTGTTGAGCGACCCTTCTGGATATGTGGCAAAAACCTACGGGGTTGAAGCATTGCCCATGGGCTTTTTGATTGATGAAAAAGGAATCATTCAAAAGGTTGATGAAGGTTTTCAAACAGAAGATATCCATGATATTCTAGCGGCCGTTTTAGAGTTCTCTTCTCACCTAGATTAGAGATATAAGACGTCAACGGGACAGATAGGACAACAAGAAACTGAAGAGATGGTTTTCAGATTCCTTGTGAGTGATTAGTCTGAGGAGTTGGCGCCTGGTGATCGTTAAACCAGCCAATCTGGAAGGCGGTTTGTGAAGAGAAGGAAACTGACAGACTGTAACGTTTTGCTAACTTGTTATGAAAGGTTAGTTGGAAAAGAAGGTGCAAGATAAATGATTCTAGTTGTGATGATCGTGTTGCTGGTTGTGGGCTCTCTGGCATTCCATTTTTTGAGTCCTTGGTATCTCACTCCTTTGGCCTCGAACTGGGATATGATTGACTTAACGCTAGATATCACCTTTTGGGTATGTGGCATCGTATTTGTCGCCATCAATTTGTTTATGGCTTACTGCGTTTGGAAATACCGCTACAGAGAAGATGCTCGTGCTGAGTACGAGCCAGAAAACAAGAAACTCGAGGTTTGGCTGACCGCTATCACTGCGATTGGTGTTACCGTCATGCTGGCGCCCGGTTTGGTGGTTTGGGCAGATTTTGTCACCCCGCCGGACGATGCGGATGAAATCGAAGTAGCTAGCCAGCAATGGCATTGGACCTTTCGTCTTCCTGGAGAGGATGGTGAGTTTGGAGCAGTTGAGTCAAGGTATGTCAGCGTTGATAACCCTTTCGGGATGGAGAGAGACGACCCCAAAGGCCAGGACGATGTATTAATTTACAGCCCTACTATTCATATCCCAAAAGACAGGCCTGTCCGAATGTGGCTTAGGGCGAAGGATGTTCTTCATAATTTTGCGGTTGCGCAATTCAGGGTCAAGATGGATATGGTTCCCGGGCTAGTGTCCTACCTATGGTTTACGCCAACCAAAGCGGGTAATTATGAAATCCTGTGCGAGGAGTTATGTGGGGTGGGTCATCATACGATGCGTGGGATGGTGATTGTCGATGAGCAGGAAGACTACGACGAGTGGCTAGCCCAGCAGCCAACCTATGCGGATATCTTGGCAAAAGCCCCTGGCGACGCAGTCGCAGGGCAGGCGGCTTATGCGGTTTGCGCTTCATGTCACGGTCAGCAAGGCGAGGGTAATCAGCAGCTCAATGCGCCTAAACTAGCGGGCCAAGAGGACTGGTACTTGAGAAGACAGCTTGAATATTTTAAGACAGGCGTCCGGGGAACGGGCCCTGGAGACACCTTTGGGGTGGCGATGGGACCGATGGCCAATACCTTGGTAGATGATGCGGCCGTGGAAAATGTGATTGCTTACATACAGACCTTGCCAGATGAGCCTCCAACAAAGACCGTGGTTGGAGATATTGAGAACGGAGAGGATATCTATAATACTTGCGCGGTTTGTCACGGACAGCAGGGCGAGGGCTATGCATTTATGAATGCACCCAGACAAGCCGGACTTGATGACTGGTATCTGGTGACCCAATTAAAGAATTTCAGATCAGGCGCGAGAGGTGCGCATTCTGGCGATGCCTATGGTATGCAAATGAATATGATGGCGGCGATATTAAATACGGACCAGGCTATTGACGACGTAGTGGCTTACATTAATACGTTGGATGGCCCGGTAGAACAAACTAACGACCTAGCAGTAGTGGAGTAAAAAGAATGGCAGACGTTATTCACGACGCAGTAGATTACGTCCCACCGTTGGTGGTGGAGGAAGAAGAGCTTTATCACGCCAAGACCTGGCTTGGTAAATACGTGTTTTGTCAAGACGCGAAGGTAATCGCAATTCAATATAGCTGTGTGGCTATTGGAATTGGCCTGGTAGCGCTTGGGTTGTCTATAGCGATGAGATTGCAAATCGCCTTTCCAGACACCTTCGCCTTCATTGACCCTACGAATTACCTTCAGTTCGTAACGATGCATGGCATGATCATGGTCATTTACTTGTTGACGGCACTGTTTCTAGGCGGGTTTGGTAATTACATGATACCGCTGATGCTGGGGGCCCGAGACATGGTGTTTCCCTATGTCAACATGGTGAGCTTTTGGGTGTATTTTGCGGCTGTTTTGATTCTGGTTGCGAGCTTCTTCGTTCCTGGCGGGGCGTCTGGAGCGGGGTGGACGTTGTATCCACCACAGGCCATTATGCCTGGTACGCCCGGGACTGACGGGGGCATCATTCTAATGTTGTTGTCTTTGGCGCTTTTCATTGTGGGCTTTACGATGGGAGGTCTTAACTATGTAACGACTGTGCTGCAGCAGCGCACGCGTGGTATGTCGTTGATGCGCATGCCACTTACCATATGGGCTATTTTCATAGCTACGATTCTGGCCTTACTAGCTTTTCCAGCGTTGTTAGTAAGTGCAATCATGATGTTGTTAGACCGCCTTTTGGAGACTAGTTTCTTCATGCCGGCGATCATTTCCGCTGGTGGCCAGACCGATTATGATGGTGGCAGCCCGGTACTCTTCCAGCACCTATTTTGGTTCTTTGGGCATCCTGAGGTATATATTGTAGCTCTTCCTGCCTTTGGCCTTGTTTCTGAAATATTGAGTGTTCATGCGCGAAAAGCGATATTTGGTTATCGAATGATGGTTTGGGCTATTGTGGCGATTGGCGCGTTGAGCTTCATAGTGTGGGCGCACCATATGTATGTCAGCGGCATGAACCCTTATTTTGGATTCTTTTTCGCGACAACGACGCTCATTATAGCGGTACCCACCGCGATCAAGGTTTATAACTGGGTGTTGACTCTATGGCGGGGTAACATCAAGTTGACTGTACCGATGCTGTTTGCAATAGGCTTCATTTTCACCTTTATTAATGGTGGCCTAACCGGTTTGTTCCTGGGTAATGTGACCATTGACCTGCCTCTTTCTGATACCTACTTTGTGGTTGCTCATTTCCATATGGTCATGGCGGTTTCCCCGGTTCTGGTTGTATTTGGGGCAATTTATCATTGGTATCCAAAAATCACCGGCCGGATGTTTAACGACAAACTAGGTAGAATCCATTTCTGGTTCACCTTTGTTGGTTCATATGCAATTTACTACCCCATGCACTATCTCGGGTTAGAAGGTATGCCAAGGCGATATTTCTCATACGGAGACACGGAGTTCATCTCTGCATCATCTGCAGACTTGAATGTAGCGATTTCCATTGCAGCAATTTTTGTCGCAGCTTCTCAGATCTTCTTTTTCTGGAATATGATCCATAGTCTGTTTAAAGGTGAGAAGGCAGATCCAAATCCTTGGGGCGCGACCACTTTGGAGTGGCGAACTCCTCAGACCCCTCCAGGGCATGGAAACTTCGACGAACTTCCGTTGGTTTATCGGTGGGCCTATGACTATAGTGTTCCCGGCTATGAGCAGGATTTCATTCCGCAGGACGTGTCACCGGCCGAAGCGGAGAAGATGGCAAAGCGGGTTGAGTAGGGACTAAGAATGCAGTGGACTCTCTTATTTCTTGCGCTCCTGATGGGGACGGTTGTTTGGTGGCTGATACGGCAGACGGTTAACGTCAAGCCTTGGGTTGCCGGAGCAAACGTCGACTCGGTAGAAAGCGAGGGCATACGTTCCGTGGTCGATATGGGCGGAGCTTTGCGGCCCTCGAAGGTTGCGCTTGGTGTGTTTTTGGCGGTCGTCACATCAGTATTCGCCTTATTTATCAGTGCTTATTCGATAAGGATGGAAGTAGGTGATTGGCGACCCCTGCCCGAGCCCATGTTGTTATGGGCCAATACTGGCATTCTTATTTTATGCAGCGTCTTTTTGTACGGCGCATGGATGGCAGTTAAGCGGAATAATGTTCAGGGTGCGAAGTTGGGGATGACCTTGGGAGCGGTTATGACGCTCGCTTTTATGGTGGGTCAGCTTTTGGCTTGGGATCAGTTGATTAGTTCCGGTTATGTTATCTCAGGTAACCCGGCGAATGCGTTTTTCTATACGCTGACAGCATTACATGCAGCTCACCTGATTGGTGGGCTGATTGTGCTCTTCGTTGCGTTACGCAGGTTGTGGAATGCTGAAGAGTTTGCGCCCAAAGTAGCCAGTTCAATAGAGCTCTGCGGCGTTTATTGGCATTTTTTACTGGCGATTTGGATAATTTTATTTAGTTTCTTGCTGAATACATGAGGGTTTAAGGAGAGAAGATAGTGGCAGAAAGTGCTGAAGTGGTTCCGGGCGTTACCCCTGGACTAAAGGGGATAGCGGGGGATTGGTCCTCTGACCAGGTGGCTTTCAGGGGAGCACCTTGGGGTAAAGCGATGATGTGGATTTTCCTATTATCCGATACCTTCATATTTTCTATCTTTTTAATTTCCTACATGACGGCTCGGATGAGCACTACGATGGAGTGGCCGAATGCGAGTGAAGTGTTTGGTTTGACGGTATTTGGAACGGACGTACCCTTGCTGCTTATCGCCATCATGACCTTCGTTCTAATCAGCAGTAGTGGAACCATGGCAATGGCCGTGAAGTTCGGCTATGAGAAAAACCGGGTGGTCTGTTTTAGGCTGCTTGTACTCACTGCCATATTGGGAGCGACTTTTGTAGGGATGCAGGCTTTTGAGTGGAGCAAGCTTATTATTGATGAGGGCATACGTCCCTGGGGTAATCCGTATGGCGCTCCGCAGTTTGGGGCCGTCTTTTTCATGGTGACGGGCTTTCATGGTACTCACGTATCGATTGGGGTCATTTTTCTGATCATCACGGCCGTCAAGGTCAAACGGGGTCGCTTTGATCGAGAAGACCCTGGTTTTATGACAGGAAGACCGGGGCGCTATGAAATTGTTGAGACGATAGGTCTCTATTGGCACTTTGTAGACTTGGTCTGGGTGTTTATATTTGCGTTGTTTTATTTGTGGTAACTGATCAGAAGAGGGAGTACTGAGTATGGCGGCTGAAGGTCAACAACATCCGATTGGTATCTATTTGTGGGTGTGGCTCGGTTTATTTGTAGTAAGTGCGCTATCTTATTATGTGGATTGGGCTGGTTTCCAAGGTGCTTTACGGTGGAGCTTGATTTTGTTTTTCATGTTTGTGAAAGCAGGCGCTATCGTTTGGGTCTTTATGCATATGAAGTGGGAGCGGCTTGCTTTGTTCTGGGCGATTATGTTGCCAACTATATTTATTGCGGTGTTCATTTTTATGATGGCGTTAGAGGGAGATTATACGGAAGTGGTTCGGTTAAATTTCTTCTCAGATTGGCAAAACTTCTTTTCGGTAGAAAAGCACCATTAGGCGCTTTAGCTGACCAAGGGTGGATCAGTATTGACGGATGAGAATCAAGATCAAGGAGTTGAGCAGGACATAGGTGCTACGCAACCTAGAAGTAACAAGTCGGCGAGTATCTTTCAAAAGCTTGGAGCGCTAGCAGTCACCCTGATTGCCCTTTGGTACCTCTTCGGGATTCCAGGGTATATTCTTTTTGAGAAATTTCTAGGGGAAACTGTTTCTGGTGCGTCTGATTCAGTTATAGAGCAGACCACACCAGAATAGTCCAGAGCTTTAAGCTCCTACATTTAGTGTTCCTTTCATTACAAATGAATGACCTGGGAACGTGCAGACGTAAAGATATTTTCCACCGACTGATAGTGCCTCTGTAGAAAAGGTGATGCTTGTGCTCTCGCCTCCACCTATGATTTTGGTCGCGGCGATCACTCTGGAATCACCAGCTGGGACATAGTTATTAGCTAGCCCTGCAGCCAAACCTTTAGACGCCACATCATTTGCATCGGCTTCGGCCGTAAGGACCCAATTATGGCCCATCACGCTGGCGGCTAACTTCCCCGTGTGTTTCATGTTGAGTGTTACTGACCCACAGCTTTTTTCGACTGTTACTTGAGTTGCGCTAAAGGCCAACCCGTCGCCGACATCGACATCGATGTTGCAAGCTGCAAAAGCTGCTTGAGAGCCCAAGAGCGCGAGAGTCGCAACTAATTTTGGGAGTATTTTCATGATCTATACCTATGTTAATAATTACTTCTAGAAAGGGGAGAATTATAAATAACTACCTGCTAGATAGTCGAGTTAAGAGCTGAGATTTATTGGTTTAAAACCGATGTTTTTGTGCCCAAAATCCCTCGACCAAAGGCTGGCCAATCTTTAGACTGATCTGAGATTATTCAAATTGGTTCAGCGATGGCTATCCAATCCAAATGGAAAATAGGTTGTCTAACAGTGCTTTCATTTCTAGCTCTTGTAGCCCTGGTTGTCTTTCTATTTGGTAATGGTGTGGTAAGTCGAACTCAGGGATTCCTGATGATCATCATGCTCTTTGGGATGTATGTCGGTTTTGGTATCCTGATCGCCTCCTACCGGTTTGTATCTAAACTAGACGATGACTAGGGTCTTGCTTGTTGATCATGGGAGACTTTTTTAATCCAATTTAGGTGGTTTGCGGTGGGTCTTGATACTGCCTCTCTGCTTTTTTGCATCTAAGCGTTTTTTCTTCGCAGATCGCGTCGGCTTGGTTGCTATTCTTCTTTTAGGGACCCTGGCTGCATCGTTTAGTATTTTCAGAAATAGCTCCAAGGCTTGTTTTCGATTGCGATGCTGGGACCTGAAACTGTCTACTTGAATCACTAGGTAGTCACGTTTGTTAATTCTTTTAGGGTTTCTTAGTTTCAAGCGATTAATCAATGCTGACGGCTGGCCCAAGCTGTGGATGGGAACGGACAGCTCAACCGCTGTGGAAGCCTTATTTACGTGCTGTCCTCCTGGGCCAGAAGCATGAATAAATTTAAAGGTAAGCGATTCTCTAGGAATATCGTCGAGCGTTATCATAAGCTAACTAATTACGAACGAATTTGTCGGTATACCAGATTGGATTATAACGAGGTAAAAATCTATTCTCTTTCTCAACCGGAATCATGGCTTGATTACCCATTTGGAAAGCGTACATTGGTTTTCAAGATTAAAATGAAGATGTTTGGTTTGTTGTTTACTTCTAAAGATCTGCCGAGGATCAATTTGAAGTGTGACCCTGAAGAGGCGCAAATACTCCGAGAGGTTTTTCCTTCTATTTTGCCCGGCTACCACATGAACAAGACACACTGGAATACTATTTTACTCGATGACTCTATACCCTCTGGAGAGGTGAGACGTATGATCGATAATTCGTATACTTTGGTGGTCGGCTCGTTGTCTAAAGTAGATAAAACGCGCTTAGCAATGGTTCACGGTATTCGAACGGTCGAGCCGATGAGTTTTAATTAAATAAAGTGAGGTGAAAGCTTTTAGATGACAACGCAAATTATTTGTCTTTTGATTGGCTGTTTTATCCCATTGATATGGTCCGCTGCGGCGCTACCCTATCGGCAACGGCAGCTCGGACGGGTTGATTTTGAACAACCTAGGGTTCAGGCGAACTTACTCACTGGCAGAGGGGCATCGACCGTCGGAGCACAGATGAACTCGTGGGAAGCGCTGATCTTATTCTCAGTCGCGAATCTCTGCGGGTATTTTGCGAAGCTAGACCCTCTTGGGGCCTGGAGCATTTTGAGCATCGTCTGGGTAGCAGCGCGCCTTGTTCATGGCTACTTTTATTTGTATGAAAAGGTAAAATTCCGAATAGCTAGTTTCCTAGTGTCTGCATTTTCTTCTTTTGCCATTATCGGACTGGCATTACTAAACTGATTTTCTGTCGAAGACGACTCTAGTCACAAATTGCTTTGATTCATTGGGTTTGATTTTGACCTCTACTAGTAGCTGTCCTTGTTTGTTGAGTGACCAGATTTTTGTTACTCGGCGTTCGGTGGTTTTATAGGTTTGTTTAATTCCTTTGGCAGACCATTTTGTTTTTCTACCGCGATACTCCCCTTTGCGTAATATCTCTTCGCCTAATCCCATGTAGCTTATGTGGATTTCTCCATCTTCCTTAAAGCTAATGGCCATCTCGGAACTTCTTAATACCATTGGATTTTGAGCGGTCAGTTGAGACATCGCCCTTTGTCCGCCCGACCGAGGCATTGGAATTCCTCCCACAGACATCTGTGAACGGAATCGAGACTTTTTCCGGTTGGAATTATCTTTGTAAGGTTCTCTTAGAGCCTCTGTTGCTTCGGAGTTAATCTGCCATTCTCCTTCATACCCATTAGAAGTGTTGGCAGTGAGAGAACTGGTTATAAAGATCGAGAGAACTAAAATTGCAAATGGTAAGGATATGCGAAAAGCCGGATTAGCCATGATTAGGCATCACTTTTCTGGAAAATAAATCCAGAGAATCGAGTAACTCAGATGGCTCAAGTATCCCTTGCGGTATCAAAAGAATGGCTTCATCGATAGGAACGGTTTTTCCTATTCGCTCTATCTCTTTATTAAGCGTGTCGGGTGAGCCTACCAATAATTCTGGTAGTCCTTGTCCAAACGGAGTTGACCAGGTCTTCCAAAACCAAGCCATATCTTCATAGAGCTTTTGAGCTTTTTGGTCGGTCTCGGCGCAGATCATGATCCCGCCCCAACAAGCTTGTTTGCCCTGTTCCACCGTATGGCCATGCCGCTCTGCCTCATCACTCCACTCTTTCCAGAGCAGTTCTAGAAAATCCGTGTTGCCAGAGAGAACGATTGGCTTTCCCTTATACTTTGCCCAAAACTTTGCAGTGGTTAGGCTTTGAGAGAAACCTCCGTAAAGAGGAATTTCATCTTGCAGTGGCTTAGGAGCGATCCCAATCTCAGAAATCGCCATGTTCTTGTCTACGCCCTGACCATAATCTGAGTAAACCGGATGATCGTGTGGATTAACAAAGTCTTTAGGAGGGAACGACCAAAACTTACCTTGGTAGTTCATTGTCTCGCTTTTTAGCGCAGTAACCACAATGTCTACGAATTCCGCGAAATACTCCCGATTCATGTCGTCCGCTTCGGTTTTCGCGTTCCACGGGCCTACCGCATTGAGCTCTGGTAACACCTTATAGTTTTCGACCCATCGAGCTTGATATCCCCGAACCAGACCGACACCGAATCGCCCTCCAAGCATATGATCCAACGTCGCAATTTTCTCGGCCGTCTGGAGCGGATTGTTTGCCGTGGAGACGAAACCACAGGTAATGACTTTCATTTTTTTGGAGTGTGAGCCCAACCACATAGCCATGAGACAGGGGTCGTTCGATATCTCGAAGCCTTCTATTTGGAGGTGATGTTCTGGATGCCCGAAACCAAAGTAACCCGCCTGATCTGCGAACTCTGCGTACTGAGCAATCTCTGAGAGCATGCGCTGATAGAGCTCTGGTTTTCTGCCAGCCATGCCCTGTTCCAGCTCATTCCTTCTACCGACTGTGCAGTACATGAAAAGACCAAATTTCATAAACCTTCCTCTTATTGGGCTCGCTATACTGTGGTAAGTTTACGCGCCACGAAAGTTAAACGATAGCCAGAGGATAAAAATGCAGCTTTTGCAACGAGATGAATTAGTTGGTCAGCTAAAGAGTTGGCAAAACGGGAAATTGCATGCGGAGTCCATATGGAGGTGGGCGCTAGAACTTAAAGAGGGGGATTACAGTCCGGCCGATGCAGTCATCCAGGATGTTGTCGATGTTTTGGCTGACATTCCTCAGGACCTCATCACGCAGGAAGACGCTCAGGTTATGATTGAAGCACTGGAAACGAATATAGATCAGGATGAGCTTTCTCAAAATCTGATATGGAATTATTTTGACTATCTCAATACCGAGTCACGTAAATCAGTTTTGAGTGAAGATCCATTCTATGCGCCCTTTTGCACCCCAGCGTATTAAAGACTTTTTCTCTAAGCAGGTAGCTTTCAATTTTTGGTTTATAGGGGTAATTTTGCAGGTTACTTAAGTACTTGATGTTTGGCTCGGAAAGAGTACGAGTTATGATAGATCGAGGGAGGGGATAATGAATAAGTTGTTTATGTTGGCGCTCGCGCTTTTATTTTCTGTTAGTCCTCAAGTAGAGAGTCATCATGCGTTCTCTTCTGAGTTCGACGCGGATCGTCCTTTTCGTGTTACTGGAACGATAGTTCGGGTCGAATGGATCAACCCGCATAGTTGGGTGCATGTCGATGTGTTGCAAGAGGATGGATCGGTTACTCCGTGGATGATGGAGGGCGGGACGCCTAATACTCTTCTTCGGGCAGGTCTCACCAAAAAGCTGTTACAACCAGGTACAGATGTCATCGTTCGAGGTTATCAGAGTAAGGACCCCGACTGTGAACCAAAATGCCGCGGAAGTGGCAGAGACATCACTTTTGCTGATGGCGAGAGAATTTTTATGGGCTCCTCCGGTACAGGTGCCCCGCGGGATGGAGCAGACCCCAATGAGGGGGGCGGTGGTGGATCATTGCCTAGCAAATAAGGTGTTCGGCATTGACCAGTTTTCAGGTCCGATTTGGGGAGAGTTAGAAATGAAAAAATTAATTTATGTTTTGTCAGCCTGCACGTGTCTCTTTTCTTTCCTGGGCTGTGCTGGCCAACAAAATACTATTGTGCCCTCTGAGGAGAAGCTTGGTACGCCTAATCTAAATGGTGTTTGGCAAGCCCTAGGTTCTGCGCACTGGAATCTTGAGGGCCAAAATGCCTTTAAAGGACCTGGAACTCATGTTTTAGGGGCGCTTGGAGGAATTCCCGCAGGAGTGAGTTACGTAGAGGGCGGAACCATTCCCTATACGCAAGCTGCACTAGTCCAGCGCAAGGCTAATCGTGACGAATGGAACAAATTAGACCCTGCTGTTAAGTGCTATATCCCGGGTATACCCAGACAAACCTACATGCCATTTCCCTTTCATATTATTCAATCAGATAACAAAATTTTTATAGCATACGAGTTTGGTAGTAATAGCAGAATGATCCATTTAGATCGCCCAGATACCCGCGCTGAATTACCCTCATGGATGGGATACTCCACGGCTCGATGGGAAGGTGATGCCTTAGTGGTGGTCGTTACAGATCAAGTCGCGGAAACTTGGTTTGATGCCGCCGGTAATTATCATAGCGAAGAGCTTAGGGTTACCGAACGATACACTTTGATGGGGCCAGACCATATCAATTATGAGGCGGTGATTGATGATCCGAAGGTCTTTACGAGGCCCTGGACGATACAGCTGACCCTCTATCGAAGGAAGGGGAATGACGCCAGAATTCTTGAATATAAATGCGTTGAATTTGCGGAAGACGCAGTTTACGGACATCTTAGGAAAGGTGAGGATATGGATCAGCCTACCGTTAAAAAGCTATTTTAATTTGGAGCAACCTACCATGTACCTAGCTAAGTATTTGCTTGCGATCGGACTGTCGGCTTTTTTAAGCAGTCACTCTTATGCAGAGGTCCCAATGACTGATTGGGGGAAGCCTAGCCTTCAGGGCACCTGGGATTTTAGAACGATGACACCCTTTGAACGCCCTGAGCAGTTCAAAGATAAAGAGTTTCTAACCGACGAAGAAATCCTCAAAATCGAATCTGATCGAGCGAAAGCTTGGGAGGACAGAGGCAATGTCGATTTTGAAGAAGCGGCCAAAGCAGAAGGACAGCAGGGTGATGTTGATGTTGGCTACAATCAATTTTTTTTGGACCTGGGTACAAAAGTAAATGGGACAAAAAGAACCTCCCTTGTGATCGATCCGCCCAACGGAAGAGTGCCTGCGCCGAGTGAAGCCGCGATTGCCCGTTACGTTGAGGCTCGTGATATGTGGGCTCGACCCCCTGAGGGGCCGGAAGATCGAAACGCATTCGATCGGTGCATCAAGGGGTTTAATGCTGGTCCGCCGATGACCTCGGGTGCGTATAACAATTTTATGCAAATTGTAGAGTCTGAAGACTTCGTCGTGATGCAGGTTGAGATGGTTAATGACCATCGAGTGATTCCAACCTCGATAAGAGAGCAGTTACCTGACCACATGAGGTTTTGGAAAGGCGATTCAAGAGGTGTTTGGGAGGGAGATACCTTTGTCGTGACTACGACAAATTTTAATGAGCACCAGATGTTTCGATTAACGGGGCCCAATATGACGCTAACAGAACGGTTTACTCGGTTAGATGAAGACACGCTAGAGTATAAGTTTACGGTGGACGACCCTGATACCTATGATGTGCCATGGACTGCGGTCATGCAGATGGTGAAGACCGAAGCGGATGTCTACGAATTTGCCTGCCACGAGGGAAATTATGCAATGCCCCTTATGTTAAAGGGAGCTCGGAAGCAGGAGAAAGATGGCACCAGCAAAGAGGATGACACCTGGCTTCCAAGTTGGAGCAAGCCTCGAACGTAAAGTTATGGCCCGCTCTGATGGGCGACGCTGGGTCAGAAGCTTTTTGTGGCATATGGAATGAGTGAGTATCAGAACTTTGAAGAGGGATCGTTATCAAAAGGTAAGGACAAGCCGAAGCTGGTTACTTTGGCTGTTCTACACATGGCTCAATATTTTCCAGCGGCTTTTACCGCAGTTGCTTTACCGTTTCTCTTTCGTAAGGAAGGATTACCACTGGAAATGTTCTGGTTGTTGGCTCTTCCCGGTTATACGCGCTTTTTAAAGTGGTTAATGGCTCTGGTTGTCGACAATTATGGCAGCACAAGACTTGGCAAAAGAAAATCCTGGATTATCCCGTGTACGGCCATTGGCGCGCTATCCTACGCTCTTCTGGCTCTTTATCCGCCCTCTTTAATTTCCCTTCACATTATCGTTGGCATACTCATTTTCAAGTCCTTTGTTATGGCCGCACAGGATATTGCAGTGGATGCCTACGCCGCCGAGACGATGACTGATGAAGAAAGACCCCTAGGCACTTCCCTCATAAATTATTTGGGTGCGGTGGCAGGTTTATTGGGTACTGGATCAATAGTTGTGGTTGAGTACTTCGGCTGGGCAACGGCCATGTTGGCGGCATCTGCTATGTTGGTGATTGCCGCTCTGCCAGCGATACTCAGAACGGAGCCCCCTCCTCCAGCTTTGGCCGAACAAAAAAAGGCACTTGGACAAAAACCTAGTTTTATGACGGTGCTTAAACAGAGAGATTCAATGTTTATTATGCCTTTTCTGTTTATGTTTGGCTTTGGCCCGGCGTTTTTGGGTTCAATGGTAGGCGCGTTCTGGGCCGATCAGGGCCTATCGATTGAAGAGTTCGGGATATTAAGTGCGACGGCGACAGGTGCCGGTGGTCTATTGGCTGCATTATCCGTACCTTGGTTGGCAGAACGGATCGGCTTAGCCAAAACTGCCATGATCAGTATGGTATTCATTCCTTTTCAGGCGATCATGTACATGTATTTTAGCGAGTTGGGAATCCCTGCGTGGTCTTTGCTTTTGCCGACTTACATTTTTATTGCCTGGGTAACCTCATTTTATGGTTATGCGGCTTCAATTTCTCGATTTCGCTGGGTTTCAAAGGGCCAGGCGGGGACTGATTATGCAGTGCAGTCGAGCATATGGAATCTTGGTGTTTCGGGAGGAGCTTCTTTGTCAGGATTCGCTGCAGCATATCTAGGATGGACACTTTTCTTTCCTTTAGCGGCGATCGTTCTGTTGATGGGTGCAGTTTATTATGTGGTTATGTACGAGTTGATCGAAAAAACGGTGCGTATACGAGAGAAAGAAGAAATGATTCAGGCGTTAGCAGAACAATAAGAGGAAATTAAATATGTTGATTCAGCATGAGAAATTAATAGAGATTTCGACATCGATACTAGAAGCTGCGGGCGCGCCTGCTGATAAAGCCCGACTGGTTTCTGAACACTTAGTAGAGGCGAATTTAAAGGGACATGACTCACATGGTATAGGGATGGTTTCGAGCTACGTGAGGAGCATGCTCGCGGGCTTGGTTGATGTAAATAAAGATGCCGAGCTGATCAATGATGCCGGCGCGGTGCTTTCATTTGATGGAGGCACAGGCTTCGGACGAGTGGTAGGCATGCAAGCCATTGACGTTGGAATAGAGCGCGCTAAAGACCATGGTGTTTGTGTAGTGGCCTTGGGTAATGCCTCTCACTTGGGCCGCATAGGAGTTTTTGGAGAACGTTGCAGCCACGCTGGCATGGTGTCGATGCATTACGTCAATGTGGTTGGACACGACCCGATGGTGGTTGCATACGGTGGGCGCGATCGACGTTTTGTGACCAACCCATTTTGCTGCACTGTTCCCAGAGATGATGGGAATCATGTCATTTTGGACATGGCTACCACGACAGTTGCTGCGGGAAAGGTACGTGTTGCTATGATGAAGGGCGTTGAAGTGCCCGACGAATCGCTCGTTGACGCCAGTGGGAATCCTACCAATGACCCTAACGCGATGTGGAAAGATGGTGGCGCGATGAGGCCCTTTGGCAAGCACAAGGGTTATGGTCTTATGGTGATGTGTGAATTATTGGGAGGTGCTTTGGGTGGCTTGTTTACGATGCAACCTGGAAATCCCCGTTTGGGTAATACCATTAATAATATGCTCTCAGTCATTATTGATCCAAAAGCTGTGGGCGATAGAGATGCCTTTGAACGCGAGGTGTCAGCGATGATCAACTATATCTACGAATCTGAGCCGGCAGAAGGGTTGGATGGAGTATTGATTCCGGGCGACCCTGAGAGGGAGTCCAAAAAAAGGCTGTTGGAGGAAGGGGTTACAATTGACGACAATTCCTGGCACGACTTTTTGACTGCTGGAGAGAAAGCGGGCCTAGGAGCCGAGCAGTTAGAGGCTCTGGCAAGAGTTTGAAGCCGTTAACAGGGAGTCTTTTTTAAACCTACAGACACTTCTGGTATTATTCCAGCTCGGCAGGCCTTAGCTTAAATTAACAAGTAGGCATGCTTCTATCTTTGAATGTGTTTTTGCGATCGTGACGATCTGTAGGTGGGCTGTAGTGTCTGAAAAGCTATCTGAATTAATTCGACTTTTGAACATAGAGAAAGTCGAAGAAAACCTCTTTATCGCCAATCATCCTGAGGGCCGCACGGGTAGGCTATATGGCGGACAGATCATGGCGCAGGCTTTGATGGGTGCGATTCGCACTGTGTCAGTTGATCGTTACGTGCATTCGATTCATGGCTATTTTCTTCGACCCGGTAACCCTAAGACTCCAGCTATTGTTAGGGTTGAAAGGTTGAGGGACGGAGGGTCTTTTAGTACCAGACGAGTTATTGTGCAGCAGGAGGGGCGGCCTATATTCACGCTTGATGCCTCCTTCCAGCTTGTGGAAGAAAGCTTTAATCATCAGTTCGAAATACCTGAAGATCTCAAGCCACCAACACCGGAAAAAATTCCTGAGTATCTCTTTGAAGAGCCGTTTTTATCTTGGCGACACGAGTTTAGGAGACTGCAATCCAATAGTCCTCAGCCCCCTGAACAATATGTTTGGATTAAAGCAAACGGCGAAGTTCCAGCTGATCGGTCATTGCAAACCTGTTTGCTGGTCTTTGAATCAGACAATGTATTGCTGGGGACTTGCAGGTTGCCCCACCGCGGTAGTTATGAGCGCGAGAATATGCAAGTAGCCAGTTTAGATCATGCTATGTGGTTTCATCGACCAATCAATCTAGAAGACTGGCTTTTGTATTCAATTGACTCACCGGTTAGCTCGAAAGCAAGAGGATATACGAGAGGCCTACTCCACTCTCGAGAGGGCGATCTAGTTGCATCAACGATCCAGGAGGGGCTTATTCGCCTACATTGAGTCCACTAGATTTCTAAGCTTCTCAAGCTGTGCGACGCGTTCTGCTTTTTCTTGACCCATAAGGTTAACATTTAGAGAGGTGACCCCTGACTCTTTAAGAGCATGTACCCTTTCTTTAACAAAACTTTCTGGACCGATCAAAGAACTATTTGCCAAGTATTCGTCCGGTATCGCTTCTTCGGCGGCTTTTTTTTCGCCTGATAGATAAAGATCCTGAATAACCTTAGCTTCTTTTGAATAGCCACTCTTCGAAAAAATGTCATTATAAAAGTTCTTGGATCTGGCACCCATCCCACCGATGTAAAGTGCTGCTCCTGGTCGAGAAAGGTCTCGAAGATCCTCTAGGCCTTCTCCGATCGCTACACTGCCACCAGCGAAAATGTCTAGAGGTGGGCGTTGAGGGTCTCTCTTAGAAGCCCCATTAGTCAAAGCTTCGCCCCACACCGCACTCGCGGCCTCAGCGGTGTAAAACGCTGGTAACCAGGCGTCTGCTATTTCTGCAGTGGTTTCCACGCTCGTAGGCCCCAAAGATGCGATCGCGATGGGTATATCCTCTCTAACCGGATGATTAATGATTTTTAACGGTTTACCCAAGCCGGTTCCTCGGTCTTGTGGAAGAGGGATCTGAAAATGCTTACCCATATGTTGAACGCGGTCTCGGCGCCAGACCATCCTGCAAATCTCTACAATTTCTTTCATTTTACCGACAGGCGCTTCGTAGGGCACTCCATGAAAACCCTCGATGACCTGAGGGCCAGAAGCACCCAAGCCCAGCATACACCGCCCGTCCGAAAGGTAATCTATACCTGCCGCGGTCATGGCTAGCAGTGTGGGTGTGCGGCTATAGATTGGCAATATTCCTGATGCGATGGTTACTCTTTCAGTATTCGCAGCTAGATAGCCCATGGCACTTGGCGCGTCGAAGGAATACGCTTCGGGAACCCAGACCATATCGAGTCCAGCGGATTCGAGTTGTTTGATTTCCTCGACGGCGCTTTTAAATCCACCTGCATAGCTCAATAAAGTTGATATTTGCATGGCTAATTCTTCCTATGATCTGGTGTTGCGAGATTAAGGGGACTTGTGCATTGTGTCCACGGGTTTTAATAACTTTTAGAGGGTGGCTTTGAGAGTTACTAGTATTGTTGTTTTTTTGTTTTGTTGGATGAACGTCCAGGCCAATATCGATCGATTTGCTCAACAAGGCGTAGAAAGGTTATCGCAATATCTGCAGATCGATACGATCAACCCCCCTGGTAATGAATCAAGGGGGGTAGAGTTTCTGAGCCGTATGCTGGACGCATCAAAAGTCCCCTATGAAACGGCTGAATCCGCGCCCGGGAGGGGTAATCTCTGGGCAAAGCTGGAAGGCGGGGATAGGCCTGCGTTGGTTTTGTTGCACCACATTGATGTGGTGCCCGCGAATAGAAAATATTGGAGTTTTGACCCTCTTTCAGGCGAGATAAAGAATGGTTATGTCTATGGGCGAGGAGCTATAGATACAAAAGGATTAGGTATTGCCCAGCTGCAAGCTTTTTTAGCTTTAAAGCAAAGTGGACTTAAGCTGAATAGAGACGTCTTGTTGGTTGCTACAGCAGATGAAGAAGCTGGAGGGTTTTTTGGAGCGGGATGGTTGGTGAAGGAAAAACCAGAGATCTTCGAAAATGTGGGTTATTTGCTGAATGAAGGCGGTTCTACCAGGACCTTTGGTGATCGGCGAGCGGTGCTCGTTGAGGTCACCCAAAAAGTACCTTTATGGTTGAAGCTGACATCCTATGGAAGACCAGGGCACGGATCCTCACCTCAGGTACAGACGTCGGTTACTAGGCTGGTTCGTGGCTTGAAGCGGCTAAGTGAAACAGAGTTTCCTGTAGACGTCATTGACCCTGTTAAACAAATGTTCGAGGCAATGGCTCCCTTTGTTGGTGAATATGATCGCAGAAGATACGCTAACATGGCAGACATCGGTCGCGATGAAAATTATCTCTTGAGACTAAAACTCAGTAATCCTGGTGCCCATGCGTTACTGAGAAATACCTGTTCGATTACACGGTTAGAGGGTAGCTCAAAAATAAATGTTGTGCCCGCGGAAGCCCACGCGGAGATTGATTGTCGGTTATTACCTAACCAAAACCCTGATCCATTTATTCAAGACCTGAAAAAAATCATCAACGACAATGAAATTTCCATCGAAAAAATTATGGTGTTTACACCTGCTGTAAGTAAAACAAATACACCGCTTTTTAACACGATCACCTCTGTATCAGAGAGTGTTTTCGGAGCGCCTGTGGTTCCGACGGTTTCTACTGGCTTTACTGACAGTCACTTTTTTCGTGATTTGGGGATTACGAGTTATGGGTACTCACCCTTTGCTTTTAGGCCCGAGGAATTCGCAGGTGTGCATGGCAATGACGAAAGGGTCTCGGTCAAAAATATAGTCGAAGGAATTAAGACCTTCTACAGAGTGCTGGAGGATTTTACAGTTGACTAAATCCGACTTAGACATTGCACCAATAGGAGAATGCAATGAATGATATAGAGATCGCTGAGAGCGAGTTCGACTTCACCGAAATACAGGGCCGCATGCAGTTTTATGTCGATACAGGAATTCTTTCTTGTTGTAGCACTCTGTTAATGAAGGGGTCAGAGGTAATCGATTACAGGACCTTTGGAGTTATGGACTTGGAAGATGAGCGTCCTCTTCAAAAGGATGCGATTTATCGAATGTATTCCAATACGAAAATAGTTACCTCCGTAGCTTTGATGAGCCTTTATGAGCAGGGAGCCTTTGAGCTGACGGATCCACTGTCGAATTACATACCTTCCTTTGGCAATGCGATGGTTTTGAAATCTGGCGCGCAGAGCGTTAAGGATATTGAGGCTTCGTCTTCTCCGATACGAATTAACCATTTGCTAAGCCATAGCGCGGGGTTAAGTTACGGCTTTATAGAGCCTAACTCCATTATTGACCAAGCATACAACTCGGCTGGTATCAATGCGCTAGGCCAGTCATCAATGGACTTAGAGGAATTATGTGATCTTTTGAGCCATCAGCCTTTGGCCTACGAGCCCGGGACGAGTTGGCGTTATTCTTTCGCGACGGATGTTTGCGCGCGATTAGTTGAAGTGATATCTGGAAAACCTTTCGATGTTTTTCTTCAAGAGAGAATCTTTGGTCCTCTTGATATGGAAGATACTGGCTTTTGGGTTCCTGAGGCTAAAATGGATCGGTTTATATCCATCTATGCTCCGATAGATCTATTCGATCCAATGAAGCCTGGCCTAGTAAAAGCTGAAGACATATCGTCAGGACCCTACTCGAGTAAGCCAAAATTTCTCAGTGGCGGCGGAGGTTTGGTCTCGACAGTAGCCGACTATTTGTCTTTTTTGAAGATGATTGTTTCTGGAGGTGCACATAACGGTGTTCGAATACTAAGGCCAGAAACATTGGACTTGATGAGGACCAATCAGTTAGCGCAAGATGTCGGGGTTTCCTTTCCTATGTGGTCAATGCCAGGCACCGTGTTTGGCTTGGGTTTTGCCTTAAAACAACGACTTGATGAAGGAGAACCAGATGGCGCATTGAATGAATATCACTGGGGAGGGATGGCTGGCACCCATAGCTGGATGTCGCCAACTCAGAATATAACTGGTTTTTGTCTTACTCAGCGGATGCCCGGGTTTTGGCATCCTTTTAGCCATGAATTCAAAGCGCTTTGTTATAAAATTACAGGGTAATGTTATCAAACTATAATGAATAATTTTTTGGAGTATTTGTGCAAGAAGAAAGCGATGCCGGAATAGAAGGGACGCAGAGTAAATCAAAAAGTATTCTGTTCAAGATAGCGACCTGGGCTATTACGGGGTTTTGTTTTTATTTAGTTCTAAGCAAGACGCAGACGACAGCTGCTCGTGAAGGACTGACATTAGTTGAGTACCTTGTTCGATTTTTTGGTGATGCCGATTGGCTAAGCTGGCTTTTGATTATGGCCCCCTACTCTGTGTTTTTTTTCTTGGTGGATGCGCACGTTACGTGGAGAGCAATCCGCTGGTTTAATGCACCAAGTATCAAGTTGTCTCAGGTATTACCCATCCGGGCGAGCGCATATATTTTATCTCTGGTAAACGAGCAGGTCGGAAAAGGTGCTATGTCCTTATATCTCTTAAAGAGGCACGAAGTTCCTGGATGGCAGGCGCTGTCAACGATGATTTTATTAGGCTTGATGGAGATTTATCAGCTGCTTATTTTTTCCAGCATCGGCGTCTATTTATATTATGAACTTGTGATAGAAGCCTCTTCTTTACTTGCCTTGGATACGATTTTGCCGGTGGTCTTCTTAGTTGCGGCTTTATACTTGCCTTTTCACATTTGGTATTTTCGCAGCGACTTAATGCAAAACAGCAAGCTAAGAAATGTTCAGGTTTTTAGGGCATTTAGGGAAGCTAATCCACTGAAATACTTTCTGGTTCTACTTTGTAAAGCACCCAATATGATTGGTGCGATCATTGTGTATACCTTCGCGCTGGACCTGTTTAACGTCGTAGTGAGTTTTGGTCAAATGCTAGCCTTTTTGCCGGTGATCTTTTTGGCTGCTGCGTTGCCTCTGCCTTTTCATGCGGGCGCTTTGTTATTGTGGACAGTGTTGTTTCCAGATTATCCAGAGGTTGGCGTCTTTAGTTTAGTAATGCATACGTTTTTCGTATTGTTTAATGCGTTGATCGGTGTGTTGTTTCTTCCAAAGGCAAACAGTGAGCTTTTTAGTGAGCAGGCTAACTAGCGCTGCGAGAGTTTCTCCATAATGCGATGGCTCTATCACACATTGAAATGATGGTGCTCAAGCATAGGATCCAGGAGGCGACCAGGATTATCTGGGAGAAAACGTTGGAATTAACTCCTAGTGTCTTAAATCCAAGAGCGCATCCCAATAACACGAAATAGGCAATCCCGTTTCCTCGGCCGATGACGCTGGAGATAAGTTTTTGTCCGGACAGAGCCTTGGAATCTAAGACGTATTGAATAAAGGATAAAATGACCAGCGGCGGTAACCAATAGGTCACTGACCCATCGATAGTGAGACAAGCAAGACCTGCGCAGACAAAGAGGGCGTCTGTCGCGTGATCAAAGAGTCCCCCTAAAGCCGATGTCTGGTCTAAAGTTCTAGCCAAGTAACCATCTAGTATGTCGCTTATTATCGCCACCAAGAAAATTGCGATAGCCAAGAGCCAAAGTTGCTCAATTATTACAAAGCATATTGGGGCTATCAGAAGAAACCGGATTAATGTCAGGTAATTGGGAATGGTGTTTAGTGGATTCATTAGTGAAGCATTAGCTCGGTCTTTTGGGCTCTAATTTTCTTATTCTATTTTGGTCGATTTGAAATCTGTTAGGTTAGAATGTTGCGGTCAATGAAGGTAATAAATTTTTCGTTGCTGGCATTATCAAATCGTAGCATTAATCTAAGTAGGAGATAGCATTGAATGACTGGGTAATCACCGGCGCTAATGGGAATTTAGGCAAACGCCTCATAGACGAGCTAACCCGCGAAACAGATTTCAAGGTCAGAGCTGTCGTTCGAAGTCAAAACGCTGCTGATACTTTAAGGGACCTTCCCTTAACGTCAGACCAAAGAGCCCGGCTAGATATTAGAATCTGTGATTACACAGATATAGATGGTTTGTCGGAAGCTTTTCAAGATTATTCGAATTTGGTTCATCTGGTTGGCATCTTGAAACAGACTCGCTACGCCAGTTACGAGGAAGCGCATGAACAAAGTTGTGAGGCCATAGCAGCCGCTAGTCTCAAATCAACGCTTTCGCATATTGTCTATTTGTCTATTGTTGGATCTCGTTCCGATTCGCGGAATCTGTGTCTAGCATCAAAGGGAAGAGCGGAAGAAATTTTGAGAGAAGGAGCCGTTGATTCCTGTGTACTTCGCGTGCCAATGGTCTTAGGTGAGCAGGACTATGCGAGTAAGGCCCTCTTTTATCGAGCCATTAAGCCGGTTAGTTTTACCTTTCGTTCCTCTAGCCTTGAACAGCCGATATATGCCGGAGATGTATTGAAGGCGATTCGCTCAGTTGTTAACAACAAGGTTGTCGGGTCTTTTGATTTGGGTGGGCCGCAGAGTTTGAGCCGAAAAGCGCTTCTTCAGAAATCCTCTGAGCTATTAGGGAAAAGCACGAGGGTAGTTTCTCTTCCAATCTCAGCCGGGCTTTTGTTAGGGAAGGTTTGCGAGTTGACTCTGGCGAACCCCCCTATTACTGCTGCGATGATGGGGGTGCTAGATCATGACGATTCTATCGATAGCAAAGATGTGATGGCTCAGATTGGCCTGGAAAAACTAACGTCACTCGATTCGATGCTTGGGTCAGTTTTTGAAGTTATAACAGATGCTTCGATAAATACGGAAGGCTAATATCTAGACGGTGATCTATTCCGGAATGCGTGCCATTAAACTCTTCGTAG
>JBJKYX010000006.1:0-122588 GCA_045560825.1 Candidatus Azotimanducaceae bacterium | reverse complement strand
ATTCTTAAAGATTTAGGGTTATCTAAAATTCGGTTGATCGCAGGGAGAGAAGTTAGATATCTAGGAGTTGAAGGTTTCGGTCTGACTCTAGATTCAACAGAAATATTGTAGAGATCAGGGGCTCTGCTTCTAAAGCTGCTTATGAATTGACCTGAAAGCCCATACGGGGGTTTAGTGAAGGAAAATATTATAGCAATTACTCTTGGCGACCCCGCCGGGGTAGGTCCAGAGATAGCCGCCAAGTTTATTGCGAAAAGTTCTCCCATCCAAAGTGGTTGTGTTGTGTTTGTAGGATGCGAGTGGTCCATGGAAATGGGGGCGCTATCCTGCGGTTTGACCTTGCCTCCAATAAATTCGATAGAGGATTTTGCACAAGCTCGAACGGGTTTGAACTTTTTGGATATCGGTTTGAAAAAACCCAGCGACTTTCGCTACGGAGAAGTTCAATCGGACTGTGGCCACATAGCTGTGGAGTCCGTTGAGAGAGCAGGGTTGGCTTGCTTGGCAAAAGAAATTTCTGGAATGGTTACCTGTCCTTTGAATAAAGAGGCAATCCATGCTGCTGGCTTTATAGACGATTTGGGCCATCAGGAAATTTTGGCTCGATTGGCCGGTGTCAATTGGACAGCCACCATGTTAATGACGCCTGGATTGAAAGTTGCCCATCTATCGACTCACAAGTCTTTGATTGAAGCGGCGCGGTATGTCACCAAGGAGAATATCTCGTCGAAAATTGAATTGATCCATAACACCCTCAACGGATGGGGATTAGCGAATCCGAAAATTGCAGTCGCAGCGTTGAATCCTCACGGCGGTGAGGGTGGGTTGCTTGGAAGAGAAGAGATTGAGGAGATTGGTCCTGCCATTATAGAGTCTCAGGGTGAAGGTTTTGACGTGGCTGGTCCGATACCCTCAGATTCTGTCTTTTATAGGACCATCGATGGGGAGTTTGATGTGGTTTTGGCGTTGTATCATGATCAGGGTCATATAGCGATCAAGGTCCATAATTTTCACGAGTCAATTACGGCTACTTTAGGAGTTCCGTTCGTGAGAACTTCTGTCGATCATGGCACAGCGTTTGATATTGCGGGTACTGGCAAAGCGAAAGAAGAAGGCTTAGAAAGCGCTATCCGAGCTGCAAATTTGATTATCGATGGGAAACTGCACCAATTTTAACTAATAGCACCTGATTTTGGGGGCTTTGTCGGTGTCTGTGAATGTGGCAAACTCTGAGGTCAATGTTGAGAGGGGAGTTTGTTATGAAAGCAGCTGTTTTTCGCGAAGTTAACGTTCCGATGGAGATCGAGGATATACAGGTATCAAAGCCCGGTCCGAGAGAGGTGTTGATCCGGACCGGTGCGGCTGGTATTTGTCATAGCGACATGCATTTTTTTAATGGTACTTATCCAGGGCAAGTTCCCATGGTTCTGGGTCATGAAAGTGCAGGAGTGGTTGAGGAAGTAGGTAGTGATGTTCACTACGTTAAACCCGGAGATCACGTAATTACTTGCTTATCTGTTTTTTGCGGACATTGTGAACAATGTTTAACAGGTCATTTGTCGTTATGTCAGGAACCTGAAACGAATCGTTCTAAGGAAGAAGGACCCAGGCTAAGTAAAGAAAGCCAGTACCTGACTCAGTTTGCCCAGCTCGGTTCTTTCGCAGAGCAAATGCTGGTGCATGAACATGCGATCGTGAAAATTCGAGAGGATATGCCGATGGATCGAGCTGCCCTCATTGGTTGTGGAGTAACTACAGGGGTTGGTGCGGTTATTCATACCGCTGGCGTAGAGCCAGGTAGTACGGTTGCCGTGATAGGGTGTGGTGGTATTGGGTTGTCTGCGATAAACGGTGCGGCCATAGCTGGTGCTGCAAGGGTAATAGCTATTGATATGGTTGATTCGAAATTGGAGTTAGCTCGAAAGTTTGGAGCAACTGATACTGTTAATGCGAGAGATGGAAATGCCGTGGGAGAGGTAATTGAAATGACCGGTGGAGGTGTTCATTATTCCTTCGAAGCGATTGGGCTGAAAGTTGCGGCAGAGCAGGCTTTCCAAATGTTACGAGCAGGGGGAACAGCGACTGTTATAGGAATGATTCCTCCTGGAGATATGGTGACAATTCACGGAGTAGACTTTCTCTCGGAGAAAAAGATTCAAGGATCAATGATGGGGTCCAATCGATTTCGGGTCGACATGCCAAGATTTGTCGACTTTTATCTTCAAGGCCGTTTGCATTTGGATGATTTGGTATCTAATCGCATCCAGTTATCAGATATCAATGAAGGAATGGCTGCCCTTGAAACGGGAGAGGTCGCTAGAAGCGTAATCATGTTTAACGATTGATTAGAGGTAGAGTATGAGATGGTTATCTTTCTATCGTAACCAAAAGCTCACTTTTGGTTACATCACGAGTGATGGTTCTGGGGTCGTGGACGCTGGAGAAAGAGGCGACTTCAGTGATTTAAGACAGGTGTTGGAGTCCACCGATCTGGCTTCTCTAGCTGGTGAGTGTGGCGATGCCGCCGACTTATCGTTGGAGGATGTTGAATATGCTCCGACCATAACAAATCCGAAAAAAATATTGTGTGTAGGGCTCAATTATAAGGCTCACCAGGAAGAAACTGGCAGAGGAGGTGAAGGGTTCCCAACGATATTTGTAAGGTTTGCGGCCGCTCAGACCGCTCACTCTAAACCAATGGTAAGGCCTAAAGAGTCGCAATCTTTCGACTTCGAAGGGGAAATTGCCATGGTAATCGGCTCAAATGGCAGGCGAATTAGCCGGTCTAAAGCTTTGTCTCATGTGGCGGGGTTCGGTATTTACAATGATGGAAGTATTCGAGATTACCAGAGACACACGAGTCAATTTACTCCCGGCAAAAATTTTGCTGATACGGGAGCTTTTGGTCCTTGGATGATGACCCCTGATGAGATCGGGGATCTAAGCCAGATGGAGATAACTACGCGCTTAAATGGGGAGGTCATGCAGAACGCTAAAGCCGAGTTATTGGTGCATGGGTTTGAGGAGCTCATCGAGTATTGCTCCACTTTTGTCGAGCTTGAAGCAGGAGACGTAATCGTGACGGGGACCCCTGGAGGAGTGGGAGTTGCACGTAATCCTCCCGTGTTTATGGATGAAGGGGATTTGATAGAAATTGAAGTAAAGCCGATAGGAATATTGTCTAACAGGGTGGTGAGAGAGAAATAAACACCCTGCATTCGTTTATGTAGAGATTTTTCTTAAGAGGGATTAATCACTGAATCGATACGGTGTTGCTTCAAGTAAGCAAGTTTGGGTACGTTTAAAGTTGGTTTTTGGTTCTTGCTAATTTTATAAATCAACCGAGCAGTAATGTAGGGAGGATTTTTATGAGTTATATCGGAGCAGACTTCGTGGCTGACGCCCTCGCTTCTTTAGGGATAGAGCATGCCTTTGCCATTGTTAGTATCCATAATATGCCGCTTCTCGATGCAATTAATCGTCTTGGTAAAACAAAGATTATTGATGTGAGGCATGAACAGGCCGGTACACATGCTGCCGACGGTTACGCTCGAGCGACTGGAAAGCTGGGAGTAATGATTGCTTCGACGGGTCCGGGAACTTCAAACACGGTAACCGGTTTATACGAATCTCAATTTGGATCCTCCAGGGTCCTAGTGATTACGGGGCAAGCTGACACCACTTTTTATGGTAAAGGTCTGTCGTACGTTCATGAAGCAGAGAAACAAATTCAGATGTTGTCTTCAGTCTGTAGGCGAGTTGAAAGTCCGAGACATATCAGTCAGCTGGCGGATTCTTTTCAAGCGGTGGTTTCCGATATGTTTACTGGACGACCTCAGCCAGGCGCGATCGAAATTCCTATAGATTTACAATATGCTGAAGCAAAGAAGGTTGTTATCGAATTGCCTAGCGGCAACCTCTTTGAAGCGGACCCCTCAGTTATTTCGAAAGTCGCCGATAAAATAAAAGATGCATCGAAACGGATTTTCGTCGTTGGGGGTGGCGTTATAAGCTCCGAAGCAACCCGACAGCTGTGTGAGCTTGCGGAGCAGCTAGACGCGCCAGTGCTAACAACCGTCGATGGTCGCGGAGTTCTTCCGGAGGACCATCGCCTATGTATGGGCAATTACTACAATAGCGCTGGAATCTACAGTGCCATTCAAGATGCTGATCTGACCATAGCGATTGGAACCAAATTTGCTGTTGGAGTGGATGGACAATTTCATGAGCAAACTCCACCTGGAGAATTAATCCAGATAGATATCGATGGAAATATGATTGGAAGAACGCACAAAGCAGCTATCGGTGTTTTAAGTGACGCGAAATCAGCGTTAACTCAGTTGAAACTCTTGTTAACGGATAGCTGCCAGAATGATAGTCAATTCAATGAGGCACTCTTTCAGGCTAGAGAGGGCGTACAGACAGCAATGCGCGCGAGATTGGGGAAGGATTGGCCACAGGTAATGGATATTATTCGTTCTAAATTACCCAGGGATGGATTGTTTGTTCGAGATCAAACGATTTCCGCTTACAACTGGGGTAACCAGCAATTCCCGATTTATCTGCCCAGAACGTCTATTAACCCTACCTCTGGAGCTATTGGTCCTGGTTTTCCAATGAGTATAGGTGCTGCGATTGCGACTGGGAAAAAGACTATCGTAATACATGGGGATGGTGGATTTATGTTTCATGCTACCGAACTGGCTACGGCCGCTCAGTATAAAGTGCCCGTAGTTGTTTGCGTTTTCAATGATTCGGGTTACGGAGTGCTAAGATGGTTGCAGGACAATCGGTTTGGGCGAATCAACGAAACGGACCTTGGTAAAATAGCGTTCGCAAAAATGGCTAGAAGTATGGGCGTTCCGGCCAAGAGAGTTGGAGCTGTTGATGAGTTCGAAGAAGTTTTGGAGCTCGCGATGCAAGAAGAAGGACCGTACTTGATTGATATTGATATGGACCAATTTGATCCGATGGAGATTTCGATTATGCCGAAGCAAAAACGGGAAGTGGATTTAGATTGAGTATTCGGCTGGACAAGGAATGGATCGCAGTTTCTGAAGCGATGCGACGACTCAAAGGCAATATGGGGGTGTTTCAGCTAGCGGACTCGAACAAAGAAATAATCTACATAGGTTTCGCGGGGGCAAAGAGCCACTTCGGATTGAAAGGCGAAGTCCTGAAATCTTCGGAACAGTTTGATGAAACGGCATTTGTTCGCTGGGAGGTAACGACTGGATACTGGAGTCGGTACAAAGAGCTGATGATGATTTATCAATTTGATCATGAGCAAGGCCCAAAGGAGAATGAAACAATTAACTTAGGAAGACTTAGTCCGGATTAACATGAAGCTAGAACTCACAGAAGAACAAGACATGATTATTGGCATGGTCCGCAAATTTGTGCGAGAGGAGATTCTGCCATTGGAGCCGAACCTTGATCCTGATGCGGATGAACTAGAACCTGATGATCGTGAGCGCCTCGTTGAAAAAACAAGATCCATGGGTTTGTATGGTTTGGATATTCCTCCAGAGTATGGCGGTCCCGAAATAGATCTGGTCACGCGCACCTTGATGGCTGTTGAGATGTCACAACATCGTGCAGGGCTGTACTCCCCTTGTTACGGTACTTTTGGGGGTGCTGGTTTAGCCCAGTTATTTGAAGCAACAGATTCGCAAAAAGAAAGGTATCTTTATCCGACGCTACGGGGAGAGAAACGAGGTTTTTTTGGTTTGTCTGAACCATCTGGAGGCTCTGATCCTGCTCGTGCCATACAAACAAAAGCCGTTCGAGAAGGAAACGATTGGGTTATCAATGGCAGCAAGTTGTGGATTAGTGGTGCTGACAGAGCTAACTTTGGATTGGTTTTTGCGAGAACTGATTCGGACAAAGGAAGAAATGGCGTCACCTGTTTTATAGTCGATACCGATACTCCTGGGTTTCATGTTCGTCGTGTGGTGCACACTCTTCGATCTGCCCACTATGCTACCGAGTTACAGTTTGTAGACATGCGAGTTCCCGATGAAAACATATTGGGAGAGGTTAACAAAGGTTTTGCGATTGCAAATGACCGACTAACGAGGCAGAGAATTCCCTACGCGGCAGGATGCATTGGCGTCGCCATAAAAGCTCAAGAAATGGCGTTAGAGTATGTGCCGCAGAGAGAGACTTTCGGTGCGCCGTTATCGAGTAGGCAAGCGATTCAATGGATGTTGGTAGATAATGAAATCGACATTAAGCAGTCGTTGTGGATCACTCTTGAGGCCGCTGCAAAGGCTGAGAGAGGGGAGAATTTTCGAAAGGAAGCTGCGATGGCAAAGCTGGTTGCTACTGAGGCTGGGGGTCGAGTGGTGGACCGTTGTATGCAAATGTTTGGTGGTTTGGGGGTCGCTAAAGACCTACCCTTCGAGAGATGGTTTCGTGAAATGCGCATCCGACGAATTGGAGAAGGACCTAGTGAGGTTCAAAGACATGTAATTGCCCGAGAAATTTTAGGGGCTTCTCTTCGATAGTTTTTGCGAAAGTTTTTATTGTTCAACTTATCTAAATTTCATTACTGATGTTGCTGATAAGATCTACGTCGGTGTTGTTTGATGGAGGGCGGACTTAGCCAGGAAATCAAAGCAATAATTCAGGAAGCTTATCGAGATTGGCTCTCTGCTAACCAGTTCTCTCCGAGAAAAACCCAGCGCGAGATGATTGCATTTATTGCTCGATCCTTGGGGTCAAGCGATTCTTTGTTGGCTGTGGTGGAAGCTGGAACAGGCACCGGTAAAACAGTTGCCTACTGCCTTGCGGCTATACCTATTGCTCAGACCTTGGGTAAAAAATTGGTGATATCTACTGCCACCGTCAATCTTCAGGAACAGGTTTATCTTAAAGATTTGCCCGATGTCCAAGACCATGCAGGGCTAGAGTTTATTTATGACTTAGTTAAAGGGCGTGGTCGCTACCTTTGTATAAAGCGACTCGATGACTATTTGAGATCGGCGAGCCAAGAGGAAATGCCCTTTCTCGATGAGGTAGGCTCAGATCAAATTATGATTTACCAAGAAATGCTCAGGCGTTTTAGCGCGGGCAAATGGAATGGAGAAGTGGATAGCTGGGAAGGTAACCTGGACGACAAAGATTGGCGACCCCTTACAAATGATCATAGAGGTTGCACGAATAATCAGTGTGCTTTTTTTAGTCAGTGCCCGTTTTTTAGGGCTAGGGAAAGTTTAGAAAAAGCAGATGTCATAATATCCAATCACGACTTGCTGCTGTCTGATTTGGCGTTGGGGGGAGGGGTTATCTTGCCAGAGCCTGCTTCCTGTATTTACATTATTGATGAGGCACATCATATTGCAGAGAAAACCAGAAACCACTTTACGTTGCACTCTGGTGTTACGGGTACGCTGCAGTGGCTTGATACGGTTGTTAATACACTAGGAACCATGACTCAACAATTCTCTCGTCCTGCAGAGTTTGTTGACTTAGCATCTTCTGTAAGTGTTTCTATAGAACCGATTCGGCAGATTATTGAAGAAATCAGTGTCTTGCTACCCGAACTGCATTTTATAGATAAGGACGAGGGGAGAGGGTTACATCGATTTCCTTTGGGAAAACTACCTCCCCAGATTTCCTCTAAATTTCGAGATCTTGGTCCTCACACGGAGAACTTGGCGTCATTGATCGATAAGGTTTACACAAAGGTTCAAGAGGCAGTAGCAGGAGAATTTGATGGAATTAAAGCCGGTGTAGCGGGAAATTGGTTAGCCCAAATTGGGGGGCTGGCTTTGCGATCGAGGTCTTTGTTGGATCTGGTCAAGGATTACGCATTGGATGATTCAAATAACCCGCCACGAGCGCGTTGGGTTTCTCATAATGATTCATATTATGACGTGTTCTCCGCTCCAATCGAGCCGGGTGAAATATTAAACGATCTTTTATGGCAAGAATGTTATGCCGCTATATGTACCTCAGCAACACTCACCGTTGGAGGAATGTTCTCTCGCTTCCTTAGTCAATCTGGTTTAGACAATACTGTCAAACAGCTTCGGCTAGTCAGTACATTCAACTTTCCCGAAGTTGCGACCTTATGCGTTCCCGACCTTGTGAGCGATCCTCGTGACTCTGATGCGCATACCGAAGAGGTGGCGAAGCTGTTGCCTGGCCTCATAAATGAGGATCAAAGCGCTCTGATATTGTTTACTTCTTGGCGTCAATTAAATGGTGTAGTGAGGTTATTGCCAGACTCGTTAATTCAATCGTTGTTAGTGCAAGGTGAAGACGCTAAGCAAGTGTTAATTTCTCGCCACAGAGAAAATGTGCTGAAAGGTAAGTCTTCTTTTTTGGTCGGACTAGCCAGCTTTGCCGAGGGACTCGATTTGCCGGGTAATTTATGCCGTCATGTGATTATTGCAAAAATCCCTTTTGCCGTGCCTGATGATCCTATAGACCAGACAGTGGCAGAATTGTTGGAGAGTCAGGGTCGAAACCCGTTTTATGAAATATCTCTACCTGACGCAGCTCTAAAACTAGTTCAAGCTTGCGGAAGGTTGATCAGAAATGAGCAGGATTACGGTCAAATTACGCTTCTGGATAGTCGTGTTGTAACTAAGTCTTATGGCAAGCTATTGCTAAATACGCTACCGCCCTACCGGCGAAAAATTGGCAGGGGGATTACTTGAAAATCATGCTATCGCTAAGTCTTCGCCCTGCGCTAGGTGCTGAATTGAATTTACCTCGACTATAGACTAGTAGTCTCTTGCGATTGAGATTCGTTTTAACTTCTTCAAGATAAGACTTTATTTCTGAGATTTGCAAGCTCTCTATTTCAGCAGCAAGAAGTTCCCGGGTATTGAAGTCAAGTTTTCCCCTCTTAAGGTCACTCCAATAACGTTTGCTTCTTTGAGTGAGATTTTTGTCTTTTTGGAGTAAATTATTGATTAAACCTTCTTTGTGCTGAGAAAATGCTGAATCCTCCATCGTTGCCAGTTTAGTGCGATAGTTTTCGATAAATAATAGAGTTGCTTCCTCCAGGTGATCCGCTCCCTGAGCAGGAGACTGAACCAAGAAAATCAAACCACTCCGCTCCTCCATCATTCGGGAACCTGCACTGACTACGTAACCAAGCTGCTGATTTGTTCTCAGGTCTGAAAAGTATGGCGTGCTAATCATCTGTCCAGCCAGCGTGCTAATCGCTCTTGAACGAATTTTTTCATCCTTGTCTTGCAGGTAAATGACCATGGAAGAATCATTATGATCAATGTCTAATTCCAGTAGCAGCGATTCATTTATTTCCTCAACTTCGACTTTTTTGGGTTCGACCTGATTAATAACAAGATGACCAAGAAGAAGAGTTTCTAAGTCGCTTTTTGTTTTTTGGTTAACATTGCCATGCAGCAGTGCGTCAACGGACACTTTGTTGAGTTTGCGGTTTCTCCAATCGGTCAGTTGTTCTGCTGTCGCATTCTGAGCGATTTTTGCTAGATCCTTAGCAGGCCATCGGTTTGAGATTAAAATCTCAGATATGGCATTTATAGCTTGGCGATAGGGGTAGTTTTTTCCACTGTTTAGCCAATTTCGCACCAGATTTGATTTAACGACGTCAAACCGATCTGGTTCGACCGGACTCGCCATTAGATTTTTGAGTATTACTTCTAACAACGTTAGCTGTTTCGCGTTGAACCCGGTAACTTGAACTTCGTACCCGCTATCGCTCACGCTGTGCTGTCCTCTGAGCCCTGCTAGATAGGCCGGATAAACGGTTTCGTTCAAAGCGTCAGCAACGACGCCTCGATAAAGATGAGCAAACACTCGATCTTCGGCGGTCATCAGACCATTTTCGAGGTTGATTCTTAGAAAGATACTGCTCTTGGGGGTTGCGAATTCAAGGTCTTGGTCCATCCAAATTCTAATATTCTTGTTCTGGTCAAATTGCTGGATCGGCTTGTCATCGCCGTCGAACAGAACCAAATTTTCTGGAAGAAAAGGGTTGGCTTTGGGTAAGAATAATTCATCGGTTTGAAGGGGAGATACATCGATATGATTCTTTTTGA
The DNA here is from genome assembly GCA_045560825.1 of Candidatus Azotimanducaceae bacterium. Lineage (GTDB taxonomy): Bacteria > Pseudomonadota > Gammaproteobacteria > Pseudomonadales > Azotimanducaceae > UBA4421. Next base: position 112,548 of record JBJKYX010000006.1, on the reverse strand, counting down.
GCGTATAGGGAACTTCAAACCATTTCTCGACATTTTCGGTAGAGGCTTCTGGACTGATCACCTCAATCAACACGTTGTCTTTTCTCAAGTAAGAGACTAACTCGGAAATGAGCTGGTCATCAAATTGATTCATTAAGTAAGAGGAGGTGATGATTTCCTCAGGCGGGTAGTATTGAAGGTTAGGTGCGAGTCTAGATACATATTGAAGCGCTCCGGTTTTTTCTTGGAATTCAAAGGCCAGATTTGCCACGACAGCCTGTTCATCGTAAAGCCATTCTAGTGGTTGTTGCTGTTCTAAAATCTCGATGTATTGAAAAAGTAAAGAAGTTATTTCGGGAACGTGTAGCGAGCCTTCTTTAGTTAATGAGATAGAGACGTTAATGGAACTATTTGTGCGGTCGGTTGCCCCAGCACCTGAGCTCAAAGACTCGATCCAGCCATAAGAGTTAAGCAGCTTATGTAAACTGCCGCTCCCTTCATGACCTAGTAGGTTTGTAATGTATTGTTCAGGCTTAACATGTGTTGTGTTCAAAATGCTAGGTATAGGAAAGCTGTATTCAACTTTGTATTTGTTCTTAATAGGTTTCGAGTAAATTGTGATCGGCAATTCGTTAGAGAGCAGCATTTCTTGATCGATCGGGGCGTCACCCAACTCTCTGTTCGGGATTAAGCTGACGAGTGGCTCGATCCAGTTCCGCATATCGATTAAGGGTTCGTTTGATAAAACTACCACGCCCATCTGATCCGCAGAGTACTGCTCTGTTTGGAATTTCTTTAACTCTTCTCTGACGTCGCCGGAGAGTGTATCCAAAGAGCCTATAGAGAATTTGCTGCCCGCATACTCAGGATTCATTGCAAGTTTACTGGTCATGAATTGACGCCAGCTATCTTCCTTTTTCTGCATCTGGTATTCAGAATGCACCGCGTTTTTTTCACGGTCTACATATTCATCCGATAGTAAGGGGTTGATGAAGAAATGAGCGAATCGATCGAGACCTTCTTTGAAAGCAGAATTCTTGATATCAAAAAAGTAGTTTGTATGGTCACTTGAGGTATATGCGTTGGTGCCCCCTCCATTAGCATTGATAAAGTTTTGGAAGCTGTCCGGCTCCGGGTATTTTTTGGTCCCAATAAAAAGCATATGCTCAAAAAAGTGAGCCAGGCCCTGCCGATTATCAGGATCATGTAGACTTCCTCTAAAGACGGCAAAAGAGGCGGCGGATTTTTCGGCCTCGGGGTCGGAGATCAGGACGATCCTTAGTTTGTTGTCTAGTAACAAATATTGATATTCGCGATCGTCATTGGGGCTTTTATTCACTTCTACCTTCGCTTCAGTTGGACTTTGTGAGCAGGAACTTGCTAATAGCATCAGAAGGCAAATAAAAGAAAATGAGTGAAAAGGCTTAATTGGAGTCATTTTTCGATCACCTTTGTATGTATCTATTGCTTTAGGAGCATTCAGGGACATTAGTATATAAGAATCTCAACTAGATTGACGGATACATTCTTTAATTACGTTGAAATTGGCTTTCCTAATATATAATCAAGCGATGAATTTAACTCTATCTCAAGAGGTTTTGACCTTCCGAAAAACCATAGTCGCTTTTATCGAACAACATTGGAGCGAGTCAGAAATAGACGATCTTTCGAAGCCGGTGGCCCCAACTCGAAAACGGTTTCTAAAAAAAAAACTAGAGGATTGGTATAACAAAATTTTCGAGAATGACTGGGATTTTGTAGGGTTTTCCGGAGACCTTTTCGATCCGAAGCCGGGGTCTATGCAAAGGTATGTTTGGATTAGTGAGTGCGGTTCGCGTAATTTGCCTTCACCGCTAAAATTTCCAGGGGTAGGTATAGTAGCCCCTATTGTCTTGGCGTTAGGGGGGAAAAAACAAATTGAGGCCGTGTTACCGGGTATTCGTAAGAACGAGGTTTCTTGGGGGGATAGGCTTTTCGGATAGTCGGCAAAGTCAAGGGGACCTAAAGTTAGAGCCTGGCCAAGGCGGTGTTTTCCTATCAGGCCGAGCAGTGGTGGCGCATTTAGGCGAAAAAAGCGACTGGGTTTTGATTATTCATTCCGAGGAGGATTGCCACAGACTGCTCTTTGTTGAGAGTACTGGAGTATCTTTCAGCCGCTTATCTGCTGATATTGGTTTGGCATTTACTTCGATTTCGGAGCTTATTTTTGATCGAGAAAAGATAGATGATGGACAGATATTAAAGATTACAAATGCTTCAGATTGGGAGAAAGTTTTAGGCTATAGCATTCATAATTATCTGTTTTATCAATCGCCTTTGTACTTGATACGAGAGGCTAAAAAGTTAAAAGATTTGTATCATTTGGGAAATAAAATCGAAGGTATTGATCAGAGATTTTCTGAACTAGAAATCGAGATAGAGGCTTTGGCGTTGAGCGAGATTCGAACTTTGTCGAATTCGGAAACGAAAAAGCCAGGTCTGCTGATCGAACAACTTAATTCACAAATGACTGACTTATTGATCAAGTTTCAACAGTTAGAGCTTGATTTATCTGGTTATGAACTAGTATCTGGGCAAAATGCCCTATTGGCGCACAATGAGCCTGACTCGGGTACAAAAGATGCGGCACACCTGATAAATAAAATGTTGTATATTAACGCGTGGTCCGAAGGTCTTATGTCACGATCGAATATCAGAGATCATTTGGCGAACAAACTAGGTATTGGTCGGTTCCTTGAGAATTGAACACAAATAAAAAATTTCGAGTTCACCGTTGATGACTCGGTCACAGAGAGGGTAGTAATGGATTTTTCTTTTTCAGATGAGCAGACATTGTTGCAAGAAAGTGTCTCTCGATTTATCACCAATGATTATGGCTTTGAGTCCAGACAGAAGGCTTCGAGAAGTGACGCCGGCTATAGTCTCGAGAATTGGCAGACTTTTGCTGAGCTTGGTTGGCTGGGAGTTCCGTTCTCAGAAAATCATGGTGGCTTTGGAGGCGGTGCTGTTGAGACCATGTTAATGATGGAAGAGTTTGGTAAAGGGTTGGTTGTTGAGCCCTATCTGGCTACCGTGGTCGCTTGCGGTTCTGCATTGAATGAGGCTGGGTCCGAAGATCAGAAAACAGCTTATATTCCTGAAATTATCGATGGTTCAAAATTATGGGCGTTAGCCTTTGCCGAACCTCAGGGCCGATTTAACCTCGCTGATTTGACTACTACAGCGACGGCAAACGGCGGTACTTATTTGCTTTCTGGACATAAGTCGGTCGTTATAAATGGTCCGAATGCTAATTTTTTCATTCTATCGGCACGTAGTAGCGGAGAACAACGAGACGAAACAGGCGTTTCTTTGTTTATCGTGCCGAGTGATGCGAAGGGTTTGAGTAGAAGGGACTATCCAACGGTAGACGGACAAAGAGCATCTGAATTGATTTTAGATAATGTTGAGCTTGGTGAGTCAAATCGACTAGGCGACGAAGGTCAAGGCTTGAATATACTGCAGCAAGCCATTGATTTTGCGACTTTAGCGATTGGTTCAGAAGCAGTTGGCTGTATGGAGGTCCTTTATAAAGATACTGTCGAGTATTGTAAGAATCGTGAACAATTTGGGCAGCCCATAGGCAAGTTCCAAGTCTTACAACACCGAATGGTCGATATGTTCATGGAACATGAGCAAGCAAAATCGCTGATGTTCATGGCGGCGATGAGGTGGGACGAAGGTTATGGTGCGCAAGCTCAAAAGGCTGTGAGTGCGTTCAAAGTTCAGGTTGGAAAGTCTGGTAAGTTTGTGGGTCAAAGTGCGGTACAGCTGCACGGCGGGATGGGTATGACTGACGAGTTGAATATTGGACACTACTTTAAGCGGTTAACCATTATCGACACGATGTTCGGGAACGTAGATCATCACTTGAAGCGGTTCGGCAGCTTGTAGCTTCATTTTTTAATAGTCATGAAAGGTGCAACGGGAGGTTCGAATGGCTAGATGGGATAGAGATGAGGGGCCTTCTATACCTGACTGGTTCTGGGAAGCGGTCGAAACCGAGCCTGAAACTCGGTCAATCGAAGTCGACGAATGCGATGTGGCTTATCGGTTTTATCCCTCTCCGGGCAAGCCGGGTATGTTGTTAATCCATGGAATGAATGCTCATTCTCGTTGGTGGGACTTTATTGCTCCCCAGCTACTCGATCGATTCCAAATTGCCGCCATGGACCTTACCGGTATGGGAGACTCGGACTATCGCTATAACTACAATTCAGAAACCTACGCGCTAGAGATCACTGGTGTTATGAATGATGCGGGTTTTGATTCGAGCGGGGTGGTTGTAGCTCATAGTTTCGGGGGCTACATGGCGGTCAAAGCAGCCAACTTATATCCGGAAACGCTTAGTAATCTCATTTTGGTTGATTCGGGCATCAGGCATCCAGAGGATCCCATTCCAGACAGAACGGAAATGGGAGGAAGAGCTAAGGTATACCCCGACAAAGAAAACGCGATTGCCAGATTTCGATTGCAACCTCCACAACCCTGCGAAAACGAATTCATTACTCAGTACATTGCTCGTAACTCTTTGATGCCAGTTGACGGGGGCGGATGGGCCTGGAAATTTGATGAAGATCTGCTAACCACCCTTACAGAGGTGGAACGTCAACCTGAGGATTACCAGAGCCTCGATGTCAATTTAGGTCTTATTTACGGGGCTGAGAGCGAGTTATTTTCCAAGCGAGCATTGGAATACATGAAAGAGCTTATTCCAAGGCCATTTCCTTTTTACGAGGTAGCTGAAGCTCAACATCACCTATTTTTAGATCAGCCTCTTGCGTTCATTGATACACTGAGAATGCTTTGTGACGATATGAGCCTCTAATTGTTGTTTTTCCATAGCTCGTTCAGCACTTTAATTAGGTGAGCTTTTTCGGTTTTTTTGACTCGGGCTTCAAGAGTTGTTGCGGAATCTTTCGGCAATACCGGGACGGCGATCTGACTTAGAATCTCTCCAGAATCGTATTCTTCATTAACCAGATGTACGGTTGCACCTGTCAAGATATCGCCGCTGGCTAGCACGGCTTCATGAATTTTTCTTCCATAGAATCCCTTGCCCCCGTATTTGGGAAGTAGTGAAGGATGTGTATTTATGATCCGGTTATTGAACGCAGTCAGAAGTTTCGGTCCTATTTTCCTGGTGTATCCTAGTAAAAGTATCCAGTCAATTTTAGATTGTTTCAGAAGGCCCACCAGATCGCTCTCAGTTTTGATGGTGTCTTCGTTGTTGCCTGTGTCAAAAAGATAAGAGTCGATCGCGTGCCGTTTTGCTCGCTCGATTGCCCCAGAATGAGCTTTGTTGCTAATAATTAGAAGAATCTCAGCCGGTAGATTACCTCTTTGACAAGCCTCATGGATTTTAGTCAAGGTGGAGCCTTCCCCGGATGAAAATACAGCGATTTTCTTTCGCGAATCCACTGGCATATTGGGGCTATCCACCGTATGCCTGTTGCGGTAACCAAGTCACTAAGCCGGAGAAATTAAAAATGATTACTGCCCCGATTATTTGAAGTAATACGAATGGCATGACGCCCTGGTATATGCCCTTTATATCAATCTCTGGTGGCGCAACCCCTCTGAGGTAGAAGATGGCAAACCCGACCGGAGGCGTAAGAAAGCTGGTTTGCAAACAAACTGCGAATAAAATGGTGAACCAAATTGGGTCGAACCCTAGCGCGTTTACCACCGGCGAAACTAAAGGGAGGACGATTAAAGTCAATTCAATCCAGTCTAAAAAGAAACCCAGCAGGAATGTGGCCAGCAGGATACAGATAATGATACCGGTACTATTAAAAGGTAATCCTAGTAGCGAGCGCTCGATCAGTTCATCTCCACCCAATCCGCGCAGTACCAGAGAAAAAGCGGTAGCTCCCAATAAAATTGCGAAGATAAAAGCAGTTGTTCGTGTCGTCTCTTGAAGGACCTCCTTGAGCATTGATGGCTCAAATTTCTTATTGATGAATGTCAATAAAAGAGCACCACAAGCTCCTACGCCGGCCGCTTCTGTTGGCGTGGCGACGCCGAAAAAAATACTCCCGAGAACCGCAATGATCAGAAATAACGGAGGCAGGATGGATCTGCACAGGTCGTATAGGTCGGCTCGACTAAATTGCTCTTGAAGAGCCGCTGGCGCTTTTTCTGATTTTAGAAGTCCAAACAGAATGATGTAGATAATGTATAGACTGGCAAGAATTAATCCTGGAAAAACCGCTCCTAAAAAAAGATCTCCGACGCTCATAGCCATTCGGTCAGCCATAAGTACGAGCATAATACTTGGAGGAATCAGGATACCAAGAGTTCCGACTGCGCAGATTGTTCCCGCAGCGAAGGATTGATCGTAGCCCTCCTTAAGCATGACAGGCAGTCCAAGGAGGGCTAGCAGTACAACCGACGCACCTATTATGCCGGTGCTCGCAGCTAGTAGCAGGCCGATCAAAGCAACGGAAATGGCGAGGCCACCATGAATGCCACCAAAGAGTTTAGAAAAATTCCTCATCAAGTCATTTGCGATGCCTGAGCGATCTAGTAACAAACCCATCATGATGAACATGGGCAAAGCCACCATTACCCAGTTTTCCATGACATTCCAGATCCGCTCTACGCTTAGCGAGGTGTAGTTCCAGTCGAGGCCTGTTTCAATGGAGAAATCTGCCTGTAGAATGACGGACAACGCGCTGAAGATGACTGCAAGGCCACCAAGGATCCATGCTACTGGAAATCCTGTGAAGACCAGAAGGATGAAGCTCAGGAACATCCCGATAGCAAGGATCTCATTAGCTGGCATGTTGATCACCAATGAACAAAAAGTGCCATATTCTAGACAGACGAGATGTTACCGCCAGAAATAAAACGCAAAAACCGATCAACAGCATCGATTTAATCAACCACCTGAAGGGCAAACCACCGGGCGAGGGAGAGATTTCCGATAATTCATATGAAGAAGCAATAAACGGGATTGAAAAGTAGATGATGAGAATTAGAAATGGGATGAGAAAAATCAGCGTCCCATACAGCTCCACCCAAGCCTTTAAGTTCGGACTAAATCGCTCGTGCAGTATGTCGACACGAATGTGTTTGTCATCAAGGTATGCGTAGCTCAGACCGATTAGAAAACCCGAGGAATAAAGGTGCCACTGCAATTCTTCAAGTTCTATACTCCCAAGATTGAAGCCGTACCTGAGAACTACGTTAAGAACGATAATCAACATAAGGACCAGCCAGATCCAGGATAACTGCTTGCCTAATTTGGCTAGGATTTGGTCAATGGTCAGACTAAAACGCGTGTGAGGTAAATAGCTACTCTTCACTAGAAGTCTCGGGGTAAATAGGCTCGGGATTTCCAGTGTGAGTAGACTTGTCGAAATTCAAGTTGGGATTCGTATATTACAGCAAAATCTTTATCTTTCGTTGCTTCTTGTTCCAAAACTTTTTTGGTCACCCGTTCGAGTTCCCTCAGTATCTCAAGGGGTAAAATTCTTGGGAAAGCTCCGGTTTCCTCAAAGCGCGCGACTATTGCCCCTTGCTTTCCCTCTGAACTCGATAAGTTTCTGATCACTCCCGCTGTACAAGCTAATTCCAACAAGCTTTGATCATTCATGTCTAAAGAGTTCCAAATATTGAGATTAACGACAAGATGCGACGCCGTGAATGGTTGGTGCCAGCCGGGGTAGTAATTGTACTTCGCTACTCGGTCAAACCCGAGTTGCTGGTCTACGATTGGCAATGCGAATTCGGTTGCGTCGATTGCCCCTTTTTCTAGGGCTTGGAAGATCTCTGATCCCGGAAGCATGGTGACGCTTGCTCCGAGTTGTTCGATGACTTTTCCACCCAGGCCAGCGAAACGTATTTTCAATCCTTTTAGATCTTCCAGAGATTGAAGGGGTGCTCTAAACCAACCAGCGGTTTCTGGACCAGTCATTCCGCAGAAGATTGGGTGAATTTTGTGTTTTTCATAGAGGGTTTCGGTGAGGCTTTTCCCCTCTCCTTCGAACCACCACGCACTATATTCCCATGGCTCCATTCCAAAAGGGACAGCGCCAACTAATGCTGACGCCGGAATTTTCCCTTGATCATAACCTAACCATGTGTAACCGGCTTCGATCTTTTGGTCACGAACTGCATCGGTAATTGAAAAAGGAGGCACAATTTCGTTGGGTTCGAATATGTCCAAAAGAAAAGCCCCTCGGCTGGCTTTTTCGACCATCTGCGAAACATAGACGGGATTGTCCCCAAGGACTGGCCAGGTCGTTTGGAAAACCACGGGGACTCGCCATCTAATCCTAGCCTGACCAGCAGACTGGGTTTTAGATGAGTCTAATGACTGTGATTTACCGATGTGAACTGGTCGCACTGCCAAGCTTGTAATAAAGCCAACCGCGAGTGCCATTAGGACTGCGAATAACGCGGCTTTGTTGGAGATTTGTTTGCCAGGCATTGGTTCTGCTCAAACTCTTGTTTACGTCACTGGCCGAGTTTGAAAGGGCTGTGGAGTCGATGCAACTGCGAATCAAAAAAAAATGCTTATTTTCTTTATTCAGTTTGTGTTCGAAGCGGTTGGGGTTAAACTTCTTTGCGTATTTTTCTAACAATAATAATCCAATGATCTAGGGGGATTACATGTTAATAGGGGTTCCGAAAGAAACCTGGTCTGGCGAATTGAGGACGGCGCTGGTACCACAGAATGCCAAGAAGTTTATCGAGCTCGGAATGTCCGTTGTTCTTGAGAGTGAGTCTGGTGTTCCCTCGGGTTTCACTGATTCGATGTACGAAGAAGTAGGCGTAAAAATCACTCAAGACAGAGCAGAAGTGCATGGCGCAGATATACTGATGCGCGTTCGTCAACCTACCAGTGCAGAGCTACAGCTAGTAAAAAAAGAAGCCGTAAGTATTAGTTTTTTAGATCCTTTTAATGAAAAAGAACTGGTCCAGGATATGGCGAAGAGAGAGATTCGAGGCATCTCAATGGAAATGGTTCCTAGATCAACGCGCGCCCAAAAGATGGACGCTCTTTCATCTCAAGCAAATCTTGCAGGATATGTGACTGTCATCCAGGCGGCCTTTCATTGTCCAAAAATATTCCCAATGATGATGACGCCGGCGGGCACAATCGCCCCCGGTAGGGTGTTTATCATTGGCGCCGGTGTGGCTGGCTTGCAGGCGATAGCAACAGCAAAAAGGTTGGGGGCTAGAGTAGAGGCATTTGACACTCGGCCTGTTGTTGCTGAACAAGTTCAATCTTTGGGAGCTAAATTTTTAGATATTGATTTGGGCGAAGTTGGTCAGACCGAGCAAGGCTATGCAAAGGAATTAACAACTGAGCAACTAGAGAAACAAAGAGAAGGGCAGAAACAGGTTATCAGTCAATCAGATGTTTTGATTACTACGGCCCAAGTATTTGGCCGTCCCGCCCCGCGCATAGTAGGTCTCGATATGATCGAGGCGATGAAGCCTGGAAGCGTTGTTGTGGATATGGCTGTTGAGTCTGGTGGCAATGTCGAGGGTTCTAAGCTTGACGAGGTGGCTGAAGTAGGCGGGGTCAAAATAATAGGTCAGGGAAACCTGCCGAGTGAGGTGGCACGGAATGCCAGCGAAATGTACTCAAATAATCTCTTCAACCTAGTCTCAGAGTTCTGGGATGAAGAGCAAAAAACTTTAGTGCTGGATCCAGAGGACGAGATAATTAAAAGTTGTCTTATCACCCAGGGAGGTGACGTGATTAACGAAACTATTAAAAATTTGTATAACGGGGGCTAGCTAATGGAAGCTGTATTACTTGGTCTGGTTTTGATGCTGTCGATATTTTTGGGGTTTGAATTAATTTCGAAAGTCCCTGCGACGCTGCATACGCCGCTAATGTCCGGAGCAAACGCAATATCAGGCATCACGATCGTCGGGGCCCTAATTTCTGCCGGGGCGCAGTTGAATGAATACGCGACGATACTGGGTGGTCTGGCGGTGATGTTTGCTGGGATAAATGTTGTCGGGGGTTACTTGGTGACAAACAGGATGTTGAGCATGTTCAAGAAAAAAGAAGATGATCAGCAGGGAGCAAAACAATGAATATAGAGCTGATCAATATTTGGTACGTCGTTGCGGCGGCCTTATTTATTTTTGGGCTCAAGCAGCTCGGTTCGCCAGCTACTGCTGTAAGAGGAAATATGCTTTCTTCTTTAGGAATGCTGATTGCCGTGGTGGTAACTCTATTTAATGCTCAAATAATCTCTTTTCAGTGGATCGCAATTGCTGCGTTAGTGGGCGCAATCATTGGGGCAGTAGTCGCCCAAAAGATCGAAATGACGTCGATGCCTGAGATGGTTGCTTTATTTAATGGGTCCGGAGGCATAGCAAGTTTGTTGGTAGGTTGGGCGGCCTTGTATTCCGGACAAACTACTACGTTTACTGACATTACTATTTTATTGTCGGTTGTAATAGGAGGAATGACGTTTAGTGGGAGCATCCTCGCGTGGGGTAAATTATCAGAAGTGATGAATTCGGCGGCCATCGTCTTTGGTGCCCAACGATTTGTTAACGCGCTTATCCTGGTTGCATTGATAGGTTGCTCGATCGTGTTTTGTCAAAACCCGTCAGTGGACTCGCCTTACTTGTACGCCGTGATCGCCTTATCTTTGATCTTTGGAGTGATGGCGGTTCTTCCGATTGGAGGAGCAGACATGCCCGTGGTTATTTCGCTTTTAAATAGTTATTCAGGTTTGGCGGCCTGTGCGGCGGGATTTGCGATTAATAACAACATTCTGATCGTCGCGGGTTCCATGGTTGGCGCTGCGGGTATTATCTTAACCAACATTATGTGCAAGGCCATGAACCGTTCCTTGGGCAATGTGCTGTTTTCGGGATTTGGCGCAGTAAAGCAGGCCTCTAAGGTAGAGGGTGAAGTAAAACCGATTAATACTGAAGATGCGTTTCTTATCTTGGAAGCAGCCCAGTCCGTTAGCTTTGTTCCTGGGTACGGTATGGCTGTAGCTCAAGCTCAGCATGTTGTTAGGGAATTAGGGGAAATGCTCGAGGCAAATGGCGCTGAAGTGACTTATGCAATTCATCCGGTAGCTGGACGAATGCCTGGACACATGAATGTATTACTTGCAGAAGCAAACGTGCCCTATGATCAACTGGTTGAAATGGAGGATATTAATCCTCGAATCGACAATGTGGATGTAGCTGTAGTGATTGGCGCAAACGATGTGGTAAACCCTGCTGCAAGAAATGATGAGAATAGCCCGATCTATGGAATGCCGATTATAAACGTCGACCAGGCCAGAACAGTCTTTGTACTAAAACGATCCATGGCCTCTGGTTTTTCTGGTGTAGACAATCCTTTGTTTTTTGGTGAAAACACGCGAATGCTGTTTGGTGATGCAAAGGATTCCATTTCATCGGTGGTCGCAGAGTTTAAAACCTAAAACCTCCTATTTTTAAGGAGTTTTTTGAGAATGAAATTTTCTGAACTAGATGTATCAAAACATCGAGATGGTTTGAAGGGTGTTGATCAGCAGTTTGTAAATAGGTGGTCTCCAAGATCGATGTCTGGTCAGGCGCTTTCTGAGGACCAGATGGCGGGGCTGGTAGAAGCGGCACGTTGGTCGCCGTCTTGTTTTAATCTACAACCATGGCGATTTATATACTCGCTTAAAGATGATGATTACTGGGAAAAATTCCTTGGGCTGTTGATTGATGTGAATAGGCTCTGGGCAGAAAGAGCAGGGGCGATAGTGATTTTGCTATCAATTGATAGACCCAGTGAGTCTGAAGATTTGTCTCCAACTGCAGCTTTTGATACGGGTAGCGCATGGATGAGTTTGGCTTTGCAAGCTCAAACGATGGGCCTAGTCTCTCATGCGATGTGGGGGTTTCATCATGAGGCGGTAGCGGAGGTGGTAAACATGCCCTCCACTATGAGTGCTCGCGCGATGATTGCTATCGGGTATCCAGGGGACTTGGCAGACTTGCCTGAAAAATATCGAGAGAGGGAGTTTCCGAGCTCCCGTGAGCCTTTGGAATCCTTGATGTTTCAGGGTTGTTTGGATTGATCCTATTTAACTTGATCATGTGAGATTGTTTGGTGGAATTATCAGAGGTAATGCGTACGACTTTTGCCGCGAGAGAATTTCTGGATCAGGAAGTCTCAAATGAACAAATCGGTAGGATACTGGATAACGCGCGTTTTGCTCCCAGCGGCGGAAATCGCCAAGGTTGGAAAGTCATCATTGTCAAGAAGGAGGAGACTCGAGCAGCGCTCGTGCCTTTGATAGAACCTGTCTTCAGGCGTTACTTGGCGCAGGTCCAGGCAGGCGAATCTCCCTGGAACACAATCAATGAAACAAGGTTGACGCAGAAGGAAATAGATCTTCAGGAACTTCCGAGGGGTTTTATAGAAAATTTGGTGCGTGCACCCGTACTTCTTTTCGTTTTTCTGGATTTATCGGTGGTAGCTTCCTTTGATAGTAAGCTTGATCGAGTAGGCGTCATATCGGGGGCCTCTGTCTATCCTTTTGTCTGGAATATTTTGTTGGCGGCTCGCAATGAAGGACTTGGCGGAACGATAACGACTTTCGTTGGGGGCAGTGAGAGTGACCTTAGAGACCTTTTGCGAGTACCGAGCAACTACGCCTTCTCTGCGATGATTCCAATGGGTAAACCAATTAAACAGTTGACTCGCTTGAGTCGAAATCCGGTAAGTTCCTTTGCAGTATTAGATACGTTTGATGGAGCCAGTCTCGGTTAACGAAATCTCAATGCTGGTTAAGTCATGTTACATTGACTAGAGTGGCAGGACTCTTGGAAGCTGGGTTGGTAGAGGTCAAATATGAAACAAGTTGGCGATTATAAAATTGCCGCACCGAGAGAGGCTGTTTGGGATGCACTAAATGACCCTGATGTCCTGGGCTCTTGCATACTTGGCTGCGAATCTGTTGAAAGAATTGATGAGACTCACTTCGAAATTTCTTTAAAGGCGAAAGTCGGGCCGGTAAATGCGAAAATGCGAGTTCAAGTGGAGTTAACTGACTTAGTGCCCCCGGAGAGTTATACCATTCAGGGTGGTGCGAAGGGAGGAGTGGCTGGATTTGCTAAAGGTGCAGCAATGGTCCGCTTGATTGAGGAAGAGGGCGGAACAAGACTTACCTATGATGTGCACGCTAACGTAGGAGGGAAGTTAGCGCAGGTCGGTAGTCGCCTCATTGATGGGGCGGCCCGAAAAATAGCAGAGGACTTTTTCTCTAAGTTTGTGCAAAAGGTTCTATCAAAGTAATCCTTTTTCGAGTACGAGGAAGGTTGCTTGCGGTGAGTTGTTTTTTTTAAAACAGACAAGTTGTTTTCAAATCTCGTTATTAGTTGTTGTTTAACACATCATCGGCTATTTTCTGACTCAGGTAGTGAAGTTGGAGAAAGGGTATGGAAGTGTCCCTGAAAGTTAATGGTGAAAAACACAATATGGACGTCAGTCCGAGTAAGTTGTTGGTGGATTTCGTGCGTGAGGATCTAGGTCTTACTGGAACGCATGTGGGATGCGATACCTCTCAGTGTGGTGCATGTACAGTTCATCTAAATGGTAAGGCGGTTAAATCTTGTTCAATTTTAGTAGCACAAATTGACGGTGCTGAGGTCTCGACAATCGAGGGTATTGGTACGACTGAAGATTTACATCCTATGCAGGCAGCTTTCAGAGAGAGTCATGCTTTACAGTGCGGATTTTGTACACCAGGGATGATTATGCAAGCTATTGACCTGGTTGAAAGTAGCTCGAATTTGGATAACGAGAGTATTAGAGAGGGCTTAAAAGGCAATATCTGCCGTTGTACTGGTTATCAAAATATAGTCAAAGCAATTCAAATGGTCGCTGATACAAAATAGGGGGGCTCGTGAGCGATATTGTAGAAGAAGAAAATACCCATGGAATCGGAGTTCCGGTAAGGCGTAGGGAAGATCTACGGTTTATTACAGGTAACGGGAATTATACTGACGATATTAGTCAGCCTGGACAAGTTCACGCGCTTTTTTGCCGCAGTCCTCTTGCTCGAGCCAATCTCGCTTCCTTGGATTTTACTGACGCGATGCAGGTGCCAGGGGGTTATTGCTTGCTACTCTGGCAGAGAGATGGCGAAAGATGAAATCGGTGATTTGCCATGTGGTTGGATGGTGAACAGTAAGGATGGCTCGGAGATGCTTTCAGCACCTCATCCGCCGCTTGCGGTTGATGCTGTAAATTACGTAGGTGAGCCGTTTGCGATTGTAATAGCTGGATCCATAGAAGCGGCTCGCCAGGGAGTTGACGCGGTCTCTGTTGAGTTTGAAGAGTTAAACCCAGTTGTGGACTTGAGCACGGCGGCTCAATCTGAGCAACTTTATGAAGGTATACCCAATAACAGAGCCTATCAGTGGGCCCTGGGAGATGAAGAGGCAACGCGTACGGCCTTTGCTAAGGCGAGTCATGTAACCTCGTTGGAGCTCTCTAATAATCGCCTGATTCCTAATGCGATAGAGCCCAGAGCCTGTCTAGGAAGTTATGACTCCTCCACAGGTGACTATACGCTATACACTACAAGTCAGAATCCGCATCTTGAAAGGCTGGTCTTAAGTGCATTTGTTAATATTGCTCCCGAGCACAAGCTGCGTATCATCGCGCCTGATGTCGGCGGCGGCTTTGGTTCCAAGATATTCATCTATCCTGAAGAGACGTCGGTAATATGGGCAGCCGCCAAAGTTGGAAAACCCATTAAGTGGGTTGCTGAGAGAGGAGAGAGTTTTCTTGCAGACGCTCATGGCCGAGATCATTTAACGCAGGTCGAGTTAGCTATGGATGAAGCGGGCCGTTTTACGGGATTGAGGGTCAAAACGGCTGCCAATCTGGGGGCTTACCTCTCCACTTTTGGTTCTTCAGTTCCAACTTATCTTTATGGAACTTTACTTGCTGGCCAGTATAAAACTCCAAATATTTATGTAGAAGTTGACGGAATCTATACCAATACGGCTCCCGTTGATGCTTATCGTGGGGCCGGTCGACCAGAGGCAACTTACGTCGTGGAGCGCGTGGTTGAACAAGCAGCAAGGGAGCTGGGCAAAGACCCCGCTGACTTGCGCAGAATGAATATGATTCAACCAGAAGATTTCCCCTACGAAACGCCTGTGGCGCTGACCTACGACACTGGGAATTATGAGGCTAGCTTAGATAAAGCGCTTGAATTGATTAATTACGCAGGTTTTGAAAATCGACGTCGCGAGTCTGCTGAACGGGGTAAGCGCAGAGGTATTGGTTTTGCGTGTTACATCGAGGCCTGTGGCTTGGCGCCTTCTAAATTGGCTATCGAACTTGGCGCGGGTGTGGGTCTGTATGAGAGCGGTGAAATACGATTTAACGCGACTGGATCAGTTAGTGTGTTCACCGGTTCTCACTCTCACGGTCAGGGGCACGAAACTACTTTCAGTCAAATTGTTTCCGAAAAACTTGGAGTCCCCTATGACCAAGTCGAAGTGATTCACGGTGATACTGGGAGGATGGAATTTGGTTTGGGAACTTATGGATCAAGGTCCTTGGCAGTTGGTGGTTCGGCATTATATGCCGCTGCTGACAAAATTATTGAGAAAGGCCGAAAGATTGCTGCACATATGATGGAAGCTGATCTTGATTCGGTCTCTTTCGACAAAGGACAATTTCTAGTAGAGGACAGTAATCAATCTCTTTCTATTCAAGAAGTCGCCTTTGCTTCCTACGTGCCCGCAAATTATCCAGAAGATCTAGAGCCTGGATTATCGGAGAAAGCATTTTATGACCCTAAGAACTTTACCTATCCGGCCGGTACTCATATTGCTGAGGTTGAAATAGATATCGAAGTTGGATCTGTAGAATTGGTAGATTTTGTAGCAGTTGATGATTTTGGCCATATTATTAATCCGATGGTTGTTGACGGGCAAGTTCATGGTGGCCTGGCGCAGGGCGTTGGCCAGGCGATGTTTGAAAACTGTGTTTATGATGACTTTGGTCAACTTTTGACAGGGTCTTTTATGGACTATTGCATGCCCAGAGCGGATGATTTGCCGAACTTTAGGGTGGACACAACTGTGACGCCTTGCACTCACAACCCGCTTGGTGTCAAAGGGTGCGGTGAGGCAGGGGCGATAGGGTCTCCCGCAGCGGTTATGAATGCGATCACTCAAGCCTTAGGAGTGAAAGACATTTCAATGCCAGCGACTCCGGAAAAAGTTTGGCAATTGGTCAGAGGAGAATAATATGGACGATTTCAATTACCACCGGCCTATGGAAATTGAAGAAGCTGTAAGCCTCTATAAGTCTGCCGATGACCCGATGTATCTAAGTGGCGGGATGACTCTGATTCCCACTATGAAACAAAGACTAGCCGAGCCAACAGATGTCATCGATCTATCTGGGTTGCGAGAGCTTACGGGTATCAAATCACTAAAAGACAAAATGAGTATTGGTGCTTTTACTCGACACAATGAAGTGGCGAATCATGAGGCTATTCAAACCAAGCTGCCTGTATTGTCGAAACTGGCGTCTGCTATTGGAGACAATCAGGTGCGTAACAGAGGAACTATTGGTGGCTCGGTAGCGAACAGTGATCCAGCTGCTGATTATCCAGCAGCCGTGGTTGGACTGGGGGCAACGATAATTACGCAAAAAAGAGAGATTGCGGGAGACGATTTCTTTCTGGATTTATTTGAAACTGCTTTAGAGCCTGGCGAGATAATTCTTAAAGTAGATTTTCCGATACCTCGTCGGGCCGCCTATAAAAAGTTTCCCAATCCTGCTTCTCGTTATGCCGTCGTCGGTGTATTAGTCGCAGAGTTTGCCAATGAAATCAGGGTGGGTGTGACCGGTGCGGGTCCATGCGCATTCAGAGCGAGCGGAATAGAGCAAGTGTTAGCGGGAGGCATGGATCTCTCGGCTTTAGATGGGATCGAGGTGCCAGATGCTGGATTTAACAATGATCTTCACGCGTCAGCAGAGTACCGAGCACACTTGGTTAAGGTAATGGCGAAGCGAGCGCTTGAAGAGCTGGTGACTGACTGATGCGGGTTAAGTCGGTCCTGTGTCGACAAATAAATGATGATATTGGAAGCGTTGAATTAACAGAAATAGATCTGCCTTCGCCGGGTCCTGGAGAGATCCGTGTTCGCTTAAAAGCCTGCGCTGTGAATTTTCCGGATTTACTGATGATTCAGGGTAAATATCAGTTTCATCCTCCACTGCCCTTTGCTCCAGGAACGGAGGCTTCGGGTGAGGTGGAGTCAGTTGGTACAGGGATTAGCGAATATGCCGAAGGCGATTCAGTTATTGTTTCCATGCGCTTTGGAGGTTTCAGCGAAGCGATCATAGTTTCCGAAAATGAGATTCGGAAAATGCCTGAGAATATGACGTATGCTCAAGCAGCTTCTTATCAGACTGCGTATCTAACTGCCTATGTCGCATTATTTCGTCGAGGTAGTTTACAGTCAGGCGAGACTTTATTGGTGCACGGCGCTACCGGTGGGGTGGGCATGGCGGCGGTGGATTTGGGGCAATATTTTGGAGCGCGAGTTTTTGCGACGGGCGGGTCTGATAAGAAATTAGAAGTTGTTAAATCACGAGGCGCGTTTGAAACCATAAACTATACTTTAGCTGATGGTTCTTTGGGAGGTTTCAAGGAAAAAGTAAAATCACTGACTCAAGGTAAAGGGGCGGATGTGATTTACGACCCCGTAGGCGGAGATGTTTTTGACGAAAGTATGCGTTGTATCAACTGGGGTGGGCGCATTTTAACAATTGGTTTTACCAGTGGTCGCTGGCCGCTAGCCCCGGTGAATTTAATTCTAATTAAACAAATTTCGGTTATTGGTGTTCGGGCTGGCGAGTACGGTAGGCAGGATCCCGTTAGAGGTAAAGAGAATACTGATGAGATTCATCGTTTAGCGGAAGAAGGTTTAATATCACCCCATGTGAGTCATGCTCTGCCGTTAGAGAGGGCGATTGACGCTATGCGTTTGCTGGAGAGACGAGAAGTGATTGGTAAGGCGGTCGTCACCATGAATGGTTACGAGGCTTAAAGCGGCAGGCTATAGTCGGTTGAAAAAGTCCAGGGTTAACTGGATTTAATCTAAGGAATTTCTTTGAGAGATTGGGCTGAGCATCCTCACTACGGCTGGGTAATTGTGATTTCTATGTTGCTCATTCAGACGATCAGCTCTGGTTTAGGCTTTTACAACATGTCCGTCTATATCAGCTTCTTCGCAAGAGAGCTCGATGCTTCATTGGATGCAGTCTCATTATCCGTTAGTTTGTTTTTTATTTCCGGTGGAGTTGCTGGATTATTTGTAGCTAGATTGCTCGAGCGATGGGATGTTCGAATGATCATGGTTATTGGAGCGTTGGTTTCGGGCGTCGCTCTCCTTTTAATTGGACGAGCATCTAATCTGTCCGAGCTCTACGTGCTTTTCACCTTATTTGGTATAGGTAACACGGGTGTTTCTATTGTGGTTGCAACTTCGCTAATCACACAATGGTTTCCTGACGAAAGGCGGTCGGTCGCGTTATCAATTTCGTCGACTGGATTATCGCTGGGTGGTGTTTTGATTACGCCATATACGGCCTATTTGTTCGATAAATCCGGAATTTTCTCGGTAATGCCTTTGTTAGGCGTTATTTTTGTGGTGGGGATTGTCCCCATCGTGATGTTGTTCGTGAGGCCTTCTGTAACTCCGCAAAAGGTTAAAGAGCTCAAACAAGATTTTGAGATAGAGTATCTAAAGGTGGTGAAATCCCGTTTTTTTATCTGTGTCACCACGGCTTATGTTCTTATAATGGCCGCGCAGGTTGGAGGGATTGCGCACTTGTATAATCGAGCGAATGCGCTGGGTGGACTAGACGTGGCCACTGGTTCGATTCAAGCGCTTACTCTGGCAAGTATTAGTGGGCGCTTATTGGGAGGTTGGTTACTAACGAGGATTCCGATACGGCCATTTTTGTTTTTCAATCTTTTGATTCAGTTATCTGGTTTGTTCCTAATAGGGTTTTCAGAGATATCTGAGGTGGCAATTTTGTCTTCTATCCTCTTCGGGTTTAGCGTGGGAAATTTGCTCATGCTTCAGCCTCTTTGGCTTGCCGAGATATACTCTACTAATATTTACCCCAAAGTGTTTGCTCTATCGAATGCATTTTCTGTGGTTGGAGTTGCGTTCGGGCCTTATTTGCTGGGTTTGTTTTATGTAAGTTCAGGTTACAGCTCTGCTTACCTGGTCGCGTCTTTGGTGTCTCTAGCCGCTTTAGTAATTATCTATTTGGCAGGGCAACCTGTACGCAAAATGGAAATACAAACTTAATCCATTAATCAAACATGATCACGCTCCGAGCGACTTCTCCTGTTTCAAGGGCCGCTATGCCATCGTTTACTTCATCTAGTGAGATACGTCTGGAAATAAGGTCGTCTAGATGCAGTCTGCCCTGAAGGTAGAATTCAACAAATCTGGGCATGTCCACTCTAAATCGGTTGGAGCCCATGTTCGAACCTTGCATTTTTCTTTCCATTAAAAACTCAGGACCGTGTAGCTCAACCTGTGTCCCCACTGGGATCATCCCAATAATGGTTGCCGTTCCTCCAAAATTCAGCATCTTGAAGGACTGCTGGGCCGTTTTTGCTAATCCGATTGCCTCGAATGAATAGTGGACGCCTCCAGAGGTGAGTTCTCGTACTGCTTGGACCGGATCATCATTTTTTGCATTGATGACATCTGTTGCACCAAATTTACGAGCCAGCTCGAGCTTACTATCCACCATATCAATGGCGATAATTTGTGAAGCGCCTGCGATCGCGGCTCCATTTATTGCTGAAAGGCCTACTCCTCCACAGCCGATCACCGCAACCGTAGACCCTGGTTCGACCTTGGCAGTGTGGATTACCGCACCGACACCTGTTGTTACCCCGCAACCTATTAAGGCTGCTCTATCTAAAGGCATATCTTCTCTGATTTTGGCGATTGCATGCTCATGCACCAGCATATATTCGGCAAAGGAGGATAAATTGAGAAATTGTTCAACTCGCTCTTCTCCTTTTGCCAGCCGCGGTGGTTCTTCGGATCCTCTTTGCAGTTCCGGTTCTTGGCAGAGGGACATTCGGCCGGTTAAGCATGGTTCGCAATGACCGCAAAAAGCAGAAAGACACGTGATCACGTGATCACCTGGTTTAACATAGGTAACGGCCGAGCCAACGGCTTCAACCACACCGGCGGATTCATGACCCAAAATGACAGGAAGTTGATGAGGATAAGAACCGTTAATAAAGTGAAGGTCTGAGTGACATACCCCCGCTGCTGCGGTCTTGATTAGGACTTCGCGAGGACCAGGACTATTGCACTCGACGTCTTCGATTTCTAAGGGTTTGTTTACTTCTCTTAAGACTGCGGCTTTCATTTGGGTTCTCCTCGCACTGCTCGATTTAATAACATGTTGCCAAAAACAATTCTCGGTTACTACTCTTTGTTTTGATGGAGTGACTCTGTAATAGGGCACAACAAATGCGTTATTTGAGAATTAAATTTTGTTAAGGTTCGTGCTCTGATTGGAAGCTGATGACAGAATGGAAGTGTTCATTCTGAATTGGTTTATTTTAGGTTCTTGAGTGAAGTTCTGATATATGAAGAAATTGTTATTCTTGCTGGTGGGGTTTGCTGCGGAGCTTTACAGTTACGACAGTGATATTCATCAGCAACTGACGTTTCTCGCAGCAAAGCAATATAGTAAGTGTGCTGAGGTACGACCAGGTTTGTACCGACCTTCTGCTTTGGATGTTCGCTATCTGGTAAGAGCGAACGTGGCGCAGGCGGATGCCGGTTTTTTTAGCAGGTTGTTTCGTTGGAATTATTACAGCCCTGATCCTCAGGATCAGAAGGATGTATTGTGGGTTATAGAAACCAGGTTTCAGGGGCACTACCGCAGTTTGCTTCGACAGATAGAATTGGGCGATAAAGCCGAAGACCGATTGAAAGCAGTTGGGAGGGTAATAAGTTACTTGCAGGATGTGACTTCGCCGCCGAGAGTTGTACCTGTTTTTACAGGAAGATGGTGGAGATTTTCTTTTTCAGATCGCTTCGACCGCTTTCCAGTTGATGCTGATGCGATAGATGAACGGCTTGTTGATAGTTGCGATCGATTAGGGTTAGACCTGGAGGATTTCGAGTCTCTATTAAGCGAGACGGCAAATAGTACAGTCTCTGCGATTAAAGAGAAGATTTCAGGATACCCCGTTACTTGGGAAGCGTTCTGGTCGTTTGGAGAACAGCCGGGTGAGTTTGGTGAATATGGTATAGCCGGAAATCAGTTTGGGAAAAGAAGCTCATTTAGGTGTCCTGATGAAGAACGCTGTTTGTTGCTTGAAGATGACCCGTTGTATCAGGAGTTTGCATTGCAAAGACATGTAGAGGCGGTGCGGGCAACCATGAAAGCGCTTTTAATAATGCAAAATTATTTCGAATAAGCGCTGTATTTTTTAGGATGGTAAATGTTTTGTGTGTTACGGCTAAACTCGACCTTGTTGTTTATGGTGACTAAATCGAGGTGTCTCTTTGTCTGATTTAAGTATAGGACTAACTCCCTGGGAGTTTTCGGATCTTTCTGCGGAGAGTCTGGTCAAGCAAGCCCAATTTGCCGAGAAGCGGGGTTACGACTCGATCTGGCTTCCGGAAAACCATTTTGGGACTAATGCGATTCCCGACCCATTAACGCTATTGGCAGCTGTTGCTGGAGGGACGAATACAATACGGTTAGGGACTACCTCCTACTTACTTACTCTTCGTAATCCGCTTCAAGCTGCTGAGCAGGTTGCAGTGCTGGATCAATTAAGTAAGGGCAGATTAATATTAGGAGTGGGACGGGGTTATGCTCCGGATATGCTCAAGGCCTATCATGTGCCTCCAGCGCAAAAACGCCGAATTTTCTCATGGGCCTTAGGGATTATGAAGGATGCCTGGGTCGGCAAGCCCGTTACCTTAGACGATAACGAAGAAAATGCTGTGGTTGTTTATCCCCAGCCTTTTCAAAAACCATGGCCGCCATTATGGGTGGCCGCCTTTGGCCCCAAGGCCTTAGCTCAGGCCGGTAAGTTGGGGCTCCCCTACTTGTGTTCACCGATGGAGAGTCTTGAAACACTAAGAGGAAACTTTGAGGTGCATCGTGCTGAGGTCATGGCTGCCGGCCTTGATTTGCCGGAAGTTGTTCCATTAATGAGGTCAGTTTTTGTTTCAGAAGATCAGGCGCTTCTAAAAAAGGTAAGATATGAAATTGAATCCAAGACCGAAAATGCTAGATTAAAAAGCGATGAGGGCGCGGAAGACTGGGTAATAATTGGAGACCCTCGGTATGTTAGAGATCGGCTTCATCAATATCAGGAACAATTAGGAATGAATTATTTAGTGGCAACTCGCGTGCGAGTCTCTGGCATTGAGTCTAAGATAATGGAAGAAAGTATTTCGCTGTTGGCTGATATTAGCCAAGAGTGAACATTGAGAAAAAAGTTTTAGGGGAGAGACATGACGTTTAAAGTATTGTGGCCTGCGATGCGTTGGCCTGGTGATCGAGAGATTGAGTCCAGTAGCGTGGGTAATAATCAAGCGATTTTTTGTGAACGCTATGCCGATGTAACAGAAGAGCAATGGGCTTCTGCTGATGCAGTGGTCACCGTTAATGACATACCTGTCGAATTTCGAGAAAAATTGGTTAATTGCCGGATAGTAGTTACTCCGAAGGTAGGCTTTGACAATATTGATCTCAAGTCCTGGGCTGACCTGGGGGTTCCAGTATGCAACGTTCCTGATTATGGAACTCAGGAAGTGGCGGACCATGCACTTGCGCTAATGATGTCGCTTATGAAAGGGATTACCTTCCATACACGTGAGCTAAAAAAGGATCCAAGAGGCTTGTGGCGACCCGCACTCAATCCCTTCGGAAAGCGATTGTCAGCTTGTACTTTTGGCGTTGTGGGTTTGGGAAGAATTGGAACGGCTGCCTCTCTGCGAGCAAAGGCCTTTGGGATGGATGTTGTAATGTACGACCCCTATCGAGAAAACGGTGCGGAGTTAAGCATTGGCGTCAAGAGAACTCATAGTTTAGAAGATCTGTTTGCGCGATCAGACGTAGTCAGTATACATGCGCCTCTTTCGGATGAAACTGAAAATCTAATCGGAGAAAAAGTTTTAAGAGCCAGTAAACCTGGGTTGATACTTATCAACACTGCGAGGGGCCCAATTGTGGATCTTGATGCACTCTATGGCGCGTTGAAGAATAATCACATAGAAGCAGTAGGTGTGGATGTGTTACCTGAAGAGCCGGCCGACCCGGAGCACCCGCTAATTAAAGCCTGGGCCAATGACGAAGAGTGGATCGATCATCGGTTGTTGATTACGCCTCATTCAGCATTTTTCACGCCCGAAAGTGTTTATGACATGCGTTATAAGGGTGGAGAAGTGGCGGTGACTTACCTCTCTGAGGGTCGGCTGCAGAATTGCGTCAATTCGCACCTTCTGGAATCAAAGAGATAACCCAAATTTAAGGGGATTCATTTGAGTACTGAAGAGTCTGTTATCGATTACGCGTGGCGCAGGCAAACTGTTTTCCTGGCTTTGTCAGGCTTGTTTCTAGGGACGCTTGCGTTTTTGAACGTGGTCGGCATAAGCCGGTTTCTTGACTTAAGTTTTGATGTTTTCGGCGTCACAGTTCCGCTCGCAATTGCGGTAGGGGTTTTGCCTTACCCTATTACTTTTATGTGCACTGACTTAATTAGTGAGCTTTTTGGGGAGAAAAAAGCCAGGGAAATGGTATGGATAGGACTACTCTTGAACCTTTGGGTTTTACTCATTCTATGGGTTGGAACCAGCATGCCTGGTTTCGAGGCAATCGACCCACAAACTGGGCTGCCAGAGTTAGATGAGGCTGGTCGTTTGCCAGTCTTCTTCGAAGTTAAACATCTCGCCTTTGGTGCGGTGGCTGCGTCGATGATTGCTTATTTGTTGGCTCAGCTATGCGATGTACGATTGTTTCACTTTTTGAAAAAATTGACCTCTGGAAAGCATTTGTGGCTTCGAAATACCGCTTCGACATCTGTTAGTCAGGTAGTCGATACGACCGCAGTGATCTTGGTAACCCATTTTTATGCGAGCGCATTGCCAATTAATGGGGACGAACCACTTTGGCCGCAGTTGTTGACTTTTATTGCGGGTGGGTACTTGTTCAAATTTTTGGTCGCGCTTTTGGATACGCCTTTAGTCTATGCGGCTAGACGCTTCCTGATGCCTTATTTAGGTTTGAAAGAAAATGAGGAAGCGACGCGTCTGTAGTTTTGTTTGGACATTTTAGCTTTCAATTTGTCCAAGGTTGGCGTGAAGAACGGACCCATTAATGACCGGGTTTTGCGAGGCCCAGAGTATGGTGTCAGCAATTTCCCTAGGTTCTACTAATCGACCATAGGCGCTCATCTCCTTTATTGTATCCATGAATTCGTCTGGAACATGTTCTCGCAGCATCTCTGTGTCAGTAAATCCTGGGCAGATACAGGATGTGTGAATTCCGGTGGATATGAGATCTTGGCAGGTAGCCCTCATCATCCCTATTACGGCATGCTTTGAGGTCACATAACTGAAACTATTGGGTACTGCTTTTTCGGACAATGTGGAGCCTATATAGAGAATGGATGATCCAGGTTTCATCAAAGGTATTAAGTTTTGATTGAGGGTATTAGAAGCGATCAGGTTGATTTCCATGATTTGACGGAGGTCGTTGCTATCGGTTGAATCAACCTTGTCATTAGTAAGCCTGGCAGCATTATGAACGAGAACTATTTCTTCTGCGCCTCGGAGGTTTTTTTCTAGGTCGTCCATGATGGGGTTGAGAAAGTTTGGATCACTTAAATCTGCGGTAAAGTGCATAGCTTTTTTCGCAGGACAAACTCGCCTCGATAAATTAATTACCGAATAGCCTTCATCTAGAAATAGTTTAGCAGCAGACAGGCCGATGCCGGCGCTTGCTCCTGTAATTAAAAGGTATTTCATTTAACCTCCTTTCGTCCATTGGCTTGACGCCCACTGGCCATCACCAGACGAGCATTTAAAAACAACTTTTGTGAGTGGTAATGGTGAGACGGTCTCGTGCTCCAGAAACCGATAAAGAAAATAGTGAGAGAGTTCCTCGACAGTCACATTACTTATAGGCAGTACAGTAACGTCGCGTTTAAGAAATGGTAAACGTTCTGAGTTAAATAAGGCGTATACGTAATGGTTGTCTTCTTCAATATCTAAATGAGGCGAATCGGATGGAAGTAGAACTTGCTCGTCGATTTCGTCGCACAGAGTCTTTATCGTTTTTTTAATTAGATTGTAGTCAAAGGTTAGTCCCTCTTTCTCCACGGGCGCATCGATTGTTGCGGCCATACGGTAATTATGGCCGTGTAGATTTTCCCGATGCGATTGACTGAAAATTGTGAAGTGGCCAACAGAAAAATTGAGATACTCTTTACTGATCTCGATTTGAGTAGACTTTAAATTCATGAGTGTTGGTCCTTGTTGTAAAAGCGCCTGTCTCAATTTGCCTTATCAACTGGTTTGATTTGTTAGAAGGAGTCGAAATCTTTATAGGCGAGTCGTTATTTGTAAATTCTAGTAGTATCGAGAGCTATTTAGAAGGTTGCCAGTGAAAGTTGTTGGAGGTGAAGGTTGAGATACCAATTTACAGATGAACAAATGAAGTTCAAAAGGAGCGTCGATTCGTTTTTGCGCTCAGCTTTGCCCTCAGACTTGGCCCAGAAAGTGAAAAGCGGTGCTGCAGTCGATAAGCAAGAGTTAACTGATTGGACCCGCACACTAAATAAGCAAGGCTGGTCGGCGCCAAATTGGCCGATTGAGCATGGCGGAACCGGTTGGAATTTAATTCAGAGACACATATTCGACAGCTGTTGTCGTTCGATGCATGCGCCTGCTTTGTCTGGATTTGGCTTCAATATGGTGGGCCCGGCAATAATAAAGTACGGCTCCGAAGCTCAAAAGGCCGATATTTTACCAAAGATAAGAAACGCGGATCTCTGGTTTTGTCAGGGTTACTCAGAGCCTCAAGCAGGCTCTGATTTAGCGGGTATTGCAACGACTGCTATTAAGAATGGAGATGAGTACATCGTAAATGGTTCTAAAATATGGACTTCCGGCGCTGAGCATGCGGATTGGATTTTTTGTCTAGTAAGGACCAATGCCCAAGTTCAAAAGCAGAAAGGAATAAGCTTTTTGCTCCTGGATCTGAGATCTCCTGGGGTCGAGATCAAACCTTTGATCGCCTTTAATGGCAAGCGTCTTTGGAACCAGGTGTTTTTTGAAGGGGTACAAGTTCCCACTAATCAGCGACTAGGAAAGGAAGATCAGGGTTGGACTGTTGCCAAGAGTCTGCTTGGAGATGAGCGCTTGATGGTCTCTCGTATTGCCGAAAATAAACGCGTCTTCTCAAATTTACTGGAGTTGGTGTCTCAGCAAGAGCAGCGCGGACAAACACTGCCAGCTTCTTTGCGTTCTAAGTTGAGTCAAATCGCGATTAGGATACACGCTCTAGAGATGACTAGCTTGAGGATACTCGGCCGGGCAGATAAAGGGTCAGAGGTAGGAGCAGAACCCTCAATGTTGAAACTTAAAGGGAGTGAGCTGGTTCAGTCGCAAGATGAACTCCTGTTCGAACTCGTCGACTACCTATCCGTGCCTATGGATTCCAGTAAGGGAGATCATGAAGTAGTAGGCCCTGCAATGATGGAGTTTGTCAGCTCGGGAACCTACCATCACCGAGGTTACACCATTGCCGGAGGTTCATCCGAGGTCCAGCACAACATTATCGCCAAACAAGTGTTGGGTCTTTAGTTGATTAGGGTTTTAAGTTCAAATGAAGTATCAGCTAACGCCTCTATAGATGCTTTCTTTCCTATTAATTGTTTGCTCGCCATAAACTCTTTTGGATTATTTACGGAATCGGCAGCAATAATCAAATTGTCCTTTAAGTAGAAAACCGTAAAGGATTTGGATGTCATATCTCCTCTGACGATGGATTGATCTGATTCTTTCGAAAACCCCACCATTTGAAGTTTGTGTTCGTATTGGTCGGACCAGAACCATGGCATAGACGCGTAAGATTTAGAGCCTCCCAGCATGTTAGAGGCTGCTACTCTGCCCTGCTCCATCGCGTTGGGAACAGATTCTAGTCTCAGTCGGCGATTAAGAAGTGGGTTTGGGTGATTGGTGCAGTCACCAGCCGCAAAAATGTGCTCGTTGCTGGTGCGACAGTGTTCGTCTACCACAATGCCATTGTTTGTTTCTAAACCTGCGGTCTCAGCTATTTCAGTATTTGGTAGGATGCCGATGCCGACTATCACCAGATCAGCCGGTATTTCCTGATCGTCACACACCACGCGCTCTATTGCCTCAGAGCCTTTGAATGCTTTGGCTTGTGTTGAAGTCAAAATGTTAACGCCTTGATCTGAGTGAAGTTCATTATAAAAGGCGGACATTTCTTCAGTGGTAACCCGTTCAAGAATGCGATTTTCCATTTCTAACACGGACACTGTAAGCCCTTTTTTTATGGCCACCGAGGCAACTTCCAGTCCGATATATCCTCCCCCAACAATGACCATGTTTTTGCTAGTACTCATTTGTGCTTTTATGGCATCGACATCGTCTATGTTTCTTAGATAGTGAATGCCTTTTAGGTTATGTCCATCGACCTCCAATTTTCTGGGTCTGCCTCCAGAGGCGATAAGTAATTTGTCATAAGTCACGGTCTCACCGGTGTCGAGTTGCAACTCTTTTTGGAGAGGATTCACCGATACAACTGATGTTCCCAGTAATAGATTAATCTCTTTCTCTGAATAAAAAGATGCCTGTCTGAGATTAAGCTTTTCTTTTTCCTGTTCGCCCGACAAATACTGTTTCGATAGAGGTGGCCTCTGGTAAGGGATATAGGGCTCTTGGCCTATCATGGTGATGGGCCCTTCGTATTTTTCCTGTCTAAGGGAGGCTGCTGCTTGTCCACCGGCCTGACCACAACCGATTATTACCATCCCTGCCATTGCGCACCTCAAATCAATATATGAAAACGAAAATTTACCATGTCATGATACGCTAAAGGAATCCAATTGGGCGGGCTAGGAAGTGG
Organism: Candidatus Azotimanducaceae bacterium; assembly: GCA_045560825.1. GTDB lineage: Bacteria > Pseudomonadota > Gammaproteobacteria > Pseudomonadales > Azotimanducaceae > UBA4421. The sequence goes on along the minus strand of JBJKYX010000006.1, from coordinate 84,359 downwards.
CAGATTTTAGAACTCTGACGGAAATGGTAAAAGCGGCGAAACAAAATCTTAGCAAGGGCGACTGGGATTATTTAACCGGGGCCGCGGATAGCGAAGCTTCATTACGACGTAACCGAGCAGCAGTCGAATCCTGGGTCTTTCGTCCTCGAATATTAAATAAAGTGGACAACGTGTTGACCAACACAGAATTGCTGGATGTCCCGCTGAGAATTCCCGTGATATTACCTCCAATTGGTTCTGTGCAGGCTTTTGATCCTTCAGGAGGGACAGGAGTAGCCGAAGCTGCGGCTGATTTTGGTGTTCTGCAAATCTTAAGCTCCGCCTGTTCACCCAACTTCGAGGAGGTGGCATCCGCTATACAAGGGCCAAAGATCTACCAACTCTATTTGATGGGCGATGAAGAGTGGATGGACGACATTATTGAGCGTTCGGTTGACGCTGGCTACGTGGGATTTTGTTTAACAGCAGATACCCAAGTTTACTCTCGAAGGGAGAGAGACATATTGAAGGGTTACATTCCAATGTCCGGTAGGCAAGCTTCTGCTAAGGCGCCTGCTTTTAATTATCAAACCACGATGTCTTGGGATACAGTTGCCCATATTAAAGATAAATATTCGATTCCTCTTATAGTGAAAGGAGTGATGGATGCATCAGACGCTGCGCGGTGCGTTGAAGCAGGGGTCGATGTCGTATATGTGTCAAATCACGGCGGTAGGCAGCTGGATCACACGAAAGCCTGCATTGATGCGTTACCGCATGTAGTTGAAGCGGTTGATGGTAGGGTTCCTGTGGTCGTCGACGGCGGGTTTTTGAGAGGCGCTGACGTTGTCAAAGCGCTTTGTTTAGGCGCGACTGCGGTGGGGATGGGGCGTTTCGAGGGTTTTGCTATGGCAGCAGGCGGTGCACCAGCACTGGTGCAAGCCCTGAAAATCTTGGAGCATGAGATTCAAATTACGATGGCCCTGCTGGGAGTGCGGACTCTGGAAGATTTAAAAAGCGATTTGGTAGAGCGGGGCGAGATAATGGCGCCAGCCCATGTTACCAGTGCCTTCCCCTTTTTAGCTGAAGGCTATTAATGGAGAACTAACGTTTGTCTTTAGGCATCGGTAAAGGGAAGGGGGTAACTTTTTCGCCTTTACTGTCTGAAATTTTGGCAACGCCTTCTTTTTCCACCTCGTCGATTCTGACGATGGCATGCATTGGTACAAAGGATCGTTGTACGCCCTCGAATTCATTCCTCAATCGGTCTTCCGATGGATCGATCAGCATTTGAGAACGATTCCCGAATGTGTAATCTTCGATTTCCACGAAACCGTACAAGTCACTTTGATAGATGTTGTGGGCGTAGACCTCATATACTTGGCCTTGTGAGTGAAAGAGCACTCGATAGACGCTTTTTGGTTGATCCTTATTTGCCATAGATACTATTCGTTACCGCAGTAAATCAAATATAATGTCAGATCTAGAACTTTCAAGAGTTGATTAAGAAAAATATGTCGAGCGTGATTTGTAAGCCCGGTCCTTATTCGCAGACGGGCGCTCCTATCAACAAAAATCAATTCTCTAAAAATTATAATGACTAAGAAACTATTTATTAAAACTCATGGTTGCCAGATGAATGAGTATGACTCTTCTCGCATCTCCGATTTGATGGGTAGTGACCACGATTATGAGATGGCCAGTTGCGAAGAAGAAGCCGATGTATTGCTTTTAAATACGTGTTCTATACGTGAGAAGGCGCAAGAAAAAGTGTTTCATCAGTTAGGTCGCTGGAGGCTGCTTAAAAACGACAACCCAGATTTGGTGATAGGTGTAGGCGGGTGTGTTGCTTCGCAAGAGGGACAAAACATAAAAAAACGTGCTCAATATGTTGATCTTGTATTTGGCCCCCAGACTATTCATCGCTTGCCAACAATGGTGGCAGAGGCTAAATCGAATCAATTGCCGGTCATCGATGTTACTTTTCCTGAGCTAGAGAAGTTTGATTGTCTTCCTGAGCCAGGCGTCGTTGGGCCTTCCGCATTTGTTTCTATCATGGAAGGCTGTAGCAAGTATTGTAGTTTTTGTGTTGTTCCCTATACGCGAGGAGAGGAGATCAGTCGATCCGTGGAATCGGTGATGAAGGAGGTCGTTTCTTTGTCAAAAAAAGGCGTCAAAGAAATTCATTTACTGGGTCAGAATGTTAATTCTTACCAGGGGGAGCTTAATGGGGACAAGGTTAGACTGTCAGAACTTCTGTACTATATTGCTGAGTTACCGGAAATAGGGCGCATTCGATACACGACTTCTCACCCGATGGAATTTACCGACGATTTGATTCAAGCCTATGCAGATTTGCCCAAGCTTGTAGACCATCTGCACCTGCCCGTTCAAGCGGGTTCTAATGCTGTGTTGAAAGCAATGAAAAGAGGGCACACGATTGAAGTATATAAGGAGAAAATTGGTCGTTTAAGACAGGTTAGGCCGAACATTTCGTTATCCTCTGACTTTATTGTGGGTTTCCCTGGAGAAACCAGGGCAGATTTCGAAAAAACATTAGAATTGATTGACGAGATTGGGTTCGATTTATCGTTCAGTTTTGTTTATAGCGCGCGTCCAGGTACTCCGGCGGCTAGTCTTAAAGACGAAATAAGTTTACAAACCAAGAAATCGTGGCTTGCTGAGTTACAAGGCCTGATAAATAAACAAACCCTGGAGATTTCCCAATCGATGATGAACGAGAGGCATACGGTCTTAGTAACGGGAGCTTCAAAAAAAGATGAAAATGTGCTTTCAGGAAGAACTGAAAATAATAGAGTCGTTAATTTTGATGGCGATCTTTCTCAGACAGGTGAATTTGTTGACGTTCAGGTTACAGAGGTATTGCCGAATTCACTCAGAGGCCTGCAGATTTCTGAGACCTAACCCAGATAAGAGATAGTAATTTGACCGAAACGCTAAAGAACCCCTTGGACGGTAATGTGAGTCCCTCCATTTTGTCTGAAGACAATCAGTTGTTGCTGGAACCCGTTAGCGCAAAACGTTTGGCTATGCTGGTGGGCCCGTACGATGAGAATCTGAAACTCATCGAGTTACGGATGAAAGTAAGTATTAATTATCGGGGCAACGAGTTCAGTGTACGAGGCGCGAAAAAATCTGTAGAAATGGTCTCTGCACTGTTGAACCAACTCTACAAAGATACCGAGTTCCGTGAAAGTTTAGAGGCTGAATCTGTGCATATGAGCATGCAAGAATCAGGCATGAGTGAACTTATTGGACTGGACGAAAATAAATTGCCAGGCTCTCCTGAAAATCCGGCTGGACAAGAGACTGTTCGAACTTATAAACGCAACGTGAAGCCCAGGGGCAAAAATCAGAGGAAATATGTTCAGACAATCCTAGAGTTCGATGTAAGTTTTGGAATAGGGCCTGCTGGCACGGGCAAAACCTATCTTGCTGTAGCCTGTGCGGTGAATGCCTTGATGAATGCGGAGGTTTCTCGAATTCTGTTAGTAAGACCAGCAGTGGAAGCGGGTGAGAAGTTAGGGTTTCTGCCCGGTGATCTTGCTCAGAAGATCGATCCCTATTTGCGCCCTCTTTATGATGCGTTATACGAGATGATGGGTGTTGAAAGAGTCAACAAGCTGATCGAACGTAATGTGATAGAGGTGGCACCATTGGCCTACATGCGGGGTAGAACCTTGAATGATTCCTTCATTATATTGGATGAGAGTCAAAACACCACGATCGCCCAGATGAAGATGTTTTTGACGAGAATTGGTTTTGGATCAACTGCAATAATCACAGGAGACATTACTCAAATTGATCTGCCCAGGGGAGAAAGATCTGGGTTGGTGCATGCAAGGCAGGTGTTGAAAAAAGTTGATGGAATAACCTTTACGGAGTTTTCCTCGAGAGATGTGGTTCGTCACCCGCTGGTGCAATCAATTGTCGATGCTTATGCAAAATCCGAGAGCAAGAGCGAGCATTCCAGAGGCCATGATGCCGACTGAGATTCAGGTCTCAAGCTGCTGTGAGGATTTTTGTTTACCTGAGCGCGAATGGTTTGATGCTTGGTTAAAGATCATTTGCGAACTTAAAGGACTGGGTAATGACACAGAAGTAGTGGTAAGGATATGTGGGTCAGAAGAGTCCCGCTTGTTGAATGATCAGTTCAGAGGAATCAAAAAACCGACAAATGTTCTAAGTTTCCCCTATGAAATTGAACTGGACGAATTTGCTCACATATTAGGCGATATTGTGATCTGTTGGGATCTGTTGATTTCAGAGGCTGAAAGCCAAAACAAGCGATTGTTAGATCACGCTTCACATTTATTTTTGCATGGTGTTTTGCATTTACTTGGTCACTCCCACGATGAAGACTTAGCCGCGGATGAAATGGAAGCGCTCGAAATTGAAGCTCTAGGGTTGAAGGGAATTGCTAGCCCATATGAATGATTAGCGCTAAGGCATACCGCTGTATGACTAGCCATTAAATGTAATTGCTTGCATTTTGGATGCATCTTACATATATAGTAATGCCAAGTTTGAATTTTTGAATGAATGAGCGAAACAACTGAGCAGCTGATTAAATCAGCAGAAGACTCAGAGCCTGTTGAAAGTCCCCGTAAGAGTCTAAAGGAAAGACTGGGCGATTTTTTTTCCGACCAACCTGCCAGCCTCAGTGATCTAGTTAGTGTCCTTAAAGGCGCTGCGGAGCGTCAGTTAATTGATTTAGATGTTCTGAACATCGTTGTAGGCGCATTGAACGTCGGCGAAATGCATGCTCGAGATATTATGATTCCAAGATCTTCTTTAGTGGTTCTCGAAGAAGATTTAGAGTTCAAAGATTTGCTTCCCATAATAATTAAGTCCAAACATTCCAGATTTCCGGTGATTGGGGAGAGCATGGACGATGTTAAAGGGATCCTGCATGCGAAGGATTTGCTGCCGTTGATGTCAGATGAGGGTAGTCCCAAGTTTTCGATGAAGGACTGTATCCGTTCCGCATCAGTGATACCAGAAAGCAAAAGACTGAATGACCTGCTTCAAGAGTTTCGAGCCACTCGAAATCATATGGCGGTTGTTGTGGACGAATATGGACAGGTATCTGGTGTGGTTACGATCGAAGATGTGTTGGAGCAGATTGTAGGAGACATTGAAGATGAGCATGATGTCGATGGCGATGATTTAGTGACTCAAATAGAGCCGGCCATCTTTCACGTTAAAGCGGTTATGCCGATAGAAGACTTCAATGAGCGATTTGCTACGAGTTATAGCGGGGAGGAGTTCGATACGATCGGTGGTATTGTGCTTCAAGCATTTGGGCATATGCCTGAGAGAGGAGATCAGGTTCGCGTAGCTGATATTAATTTTGAGGTCCTGAACGCGGATTCACGCCGAGTGAGGTTGCTCCGAGTCAATACTAGCGCATGAAGTTCTTGTTAGCGTTTCTGGCCGGTGCGCTTTATACACTGGGCTTCGAGCCGTATGCGCTCTGGCCAATATCGATTTTTTCTATTTGCCTTCTTTTCCATATAATTCATGAGATTCCTTCAAAACCGCTCTCGGTATTGTTTTGTTTTGCTCTAGGTAAAAATGCCTTTGGTATTAGCTGGATCTATCACAGCGTCTCGACCTTTGGTAACGCAGATCCGGTTCTAGCCTCCGTCATAGTAGGATTGCTTATTCTGGTATTGTCTGCTTTCTATGTGCCCGCGGGACTGCTCCTAAGATTTTTAGATAATAGCCGATCGATAGATCGCTCACTGCTCTTGTTCGCGTCGGTTCTTACTTTGACTGAGTGGTTGTTGACTTGGCTACTTTCCGGTTTTCCTTGGTTGTTTTCGGGGCACTTAGTGTTGGAGACGAACTTGTCTAACTTGTTGCCAATACTAGGCAGTCTAGGTGTTGGCTGGCTTCTTTATTTTAGTGCCGGCGCGTTATACGTTGGTCTTTCTCGGCGCAAAGGTGTTTTTATTCTGTTAGCTGTCGCTCCGTGGTTGTTGGGTGTTTTGCTAAGTTTGGTGGTCTGGGGAAAAGAAACACAAGAGATTAAAGTTGCGCTGGTCCAGGCAAACTTAGAGCAGGATAAAAAGTGGTTGGTCGAGGAAAGAAACCGAAACCTCGCAAAACATATGGATCTGAGTGATGAGTATTGGGGGAACGATTTAATCGTTTGGCCTGAGGCTGCGATTACCCTTTTTGGAGGGGAGGCCCAGCGCGCTGTAGCGATGCTCGGTGAAAAAGCCTTGCAAACGAAAACGAATTTTATTTCTGGAATTCCAACATTGGATCCGGCCGATGGGAGTAATAAGAATAGCTTGATTGCTATCGGTCAAGGGCTGGGAACGTATTCGAAGCAGCATCTCGTCCCGTTTGGAGAATACGTGCCTTTTGAGGGCTTGTTGCGGGGCGTGATTGGTTTTTTCGACTTACCAATGTCTCGTATGTCGCCAGGAAGTCCTCGGCAGGATAATTTGTCCATAGTGATAGATGGGGAGTTTTTTGAGGTTTCGCCAGCGATTTGCTACGAGATAGCCTATGGCGAAAGTTTGAGGAAAAGAAGTATCGAGAGTTCAGCCATTATTACAGTTTCAAACGATACTTGGTTTGGCCGAACAAATGGACCTTGGCAACATTTGCAGATAGCTAGAGTGCGCGCCCTTGAAAATGCGAAGCCAGTTATACGAGCAACCAATAATGGCGTTACGGCGGTCATTGATAAAAACGGGACAATTGTCGACACGTTGCCTCAGTTTACTTCTGGTGTTCTTTTGTCAGAGGTAAGTCTTGCTGAAGGCAGAACGCCTTACAGTTATACGGGTGATTGGCCAGTTCTATTTCTGATTTTCTTTGTCTTCTTTTACGCCTTGAGTCGATCAAAAGCTGAGTGAGGGGTCTCATTGCCTTAAAAAAAAAGTGTCTCAGGTGTATGCTTGCGTCTTTGGGATTGAAGTAACTGGCTAACATTATGAATGATTCTTATGTCCCCGTTGAAGTGGAGCAGGAGGCGCAACAGCGCTGGGAGGAAGAGCAAAGCTTCATTGCAGATGATAAGCAAAAAGGGGAGAAATTTTTCTGCCTCTCGATGTTTCCTTATCCTAGTGGTCAGCTTCATATGGGACATGTCAGGAACTATACCCTCGGGGATGTGATCAGCCGATATCAACGTATGAAGGGCTATAATGTTTTGCACCCGATGGGTTGGGATGCGTTTGGTTTGCCCGCTGAAAATGCGGCGATTAAGAATGATATTCCACCTTCTGATTGGACTCGGTCCAATATCGAAAATATGAAGGCTCAAATGAAACAGTTGGGCTTCGGTATCGACTGGTCGCGGGAATTCGCTACCTGTGATCCAGACTATTATCGCTGGGAGCAATGGTTATTTGTCCGATTGTTTAAAAAGGGACTCGTTTACCGAAAAAACTCGATAGTCAATTGGGATCCAGTGGACCAGACTGTGCTCGCCAACGAACAAGTGATAGACGGGAGGGGTTGGCGATCTGGCGAGCTTGTTGAACGAAAAGAAATGGCGCAGTGGTTTTTAAAAATCACAGAGTATGCGGACGAATTGCTAGACGAGATAGAGTTGCTTGAAGGCTGGCCCGAATCAGTTAAATCGATGCAGCGAAATTGGATTGGCCGCTCGGAAGGAGCGGAAATAGATTTTCCAGTGATTGGGCGCGGATCGGATTTTTTGAGGGTATTTACGACTCGACCAGACACCTTAATGGGGGCCACCTATCTAGCGTTAGCGCCTGAGCACCCGTTGGCCGTTGAAGCTGCTGAAAATGACCCGGCTATTGAAGCAGCTATCGCTGACATGAAAAAAATCTCAACAGCAGAAGCCGACATGGCCACCATTGAAAAACTTGGAATAGTGACCCCTTTTCAAGTCAGTCATCCTCTCACCGGTGACGCATTACCTGTTTGGATAGCTAACTTTGTGTTGATTGATTACGGCTCTGGGGCAGTGATGAGTGTACCGGCGCACGACCAAAGAGATTGGGAGTTTGCTACGAAGTATGGAATCGATATCAAACAGGTGATTGAATCCGTTACTGAGCAACCTGCGGAAATATCATCTGGTGCGTTTACTGAAAAGGGGAAACTGATGAATTCCGGGGTCTACAACGGGTTATCCTATGAAGAGGCCTTTGACCAAATAGCCGGAGCTCTGACTGAGAAAGGGCTAGGAAGCAAGACCAGTAATTTTCGGCTGAGAGACTGGGGAGTTTCGAGGCAAAGGTATTGGGGTTGTCCGATACCCATGATTCATTGCGATACTTGCGGAGTTGTGCCGGTCCCCGAAAAAGATCTTCCTGTCATTTTGCCTACCGAGGTTAAATTTGAAGGTGTTCAGTCTCCTCTGGTAAAGATGGAATCATTTTTAGCGGTCGAGTGTCCTGAATGTGGTGGTTTGGCTAGGCGGGAGACGGACACCTTTGACACGTTCATAGATTCCTCCTGGTACTATGCGAGATTCGCTTCTGCCAAGAATCCTGATGCAATGGTTGACGGCAAAGCCGATGAATGGACGCCTGTCGATCATTATGTGGGAGGTATTGAGCATGCCATTTTGCACCTTCTTTATTCTAGGTTTTTTTACAAACTTATGCGTGACGAAGGATTAGTTAAGGCTGACGAGCCATTCAAGAAGTTGCTCATGCTCGGCATGGTGCTTCAGGGCGGTAAAAAGATGTCCAAGTCTTCTGGAGATGCTGGAGATCCGAAAAAATTATTAGAAAAATATGGTGCCGATGCGGTTCGAACCGCCATGATGTTTGCAGCTCCTCCGGATCAGTCCTTTGAGTGGAATGAGGCGGGACTGGAGGGAGCGTTGAGATTTTTGCGGAGGTTATGGAATTTGGTCGCAGAGCTGACAGCAGACGGTACGGCATCGGGTGTTATTCATGCCGAGCTAAGTGATTCGGCTCGAGATTTGAGAAAGAAAGCTTATGAGACTCTCGCCAGAGCTGATGACGATTTTGGTCGGCGTGTGCAATTCAATACAGTCGTGTCTGGGGTGATGGAGTTATGCAATGCAGTGTCTAAATTTGATGTTGAGACCGAGCAAGATCAAGCAGTAGTCTCGGAAGCTCTTACCTTTGCAGTGCAAATACTGTCGCCTATTGCTCCTCATGTTTGTGAGAAGTTGTGGAGTCGATTGGGTGGTGAAGGGGTGCTTGTGGGTCGCGCGTGGCCTCCGATGGTAGAGGAGGCTTTAGAGGTGTCACAAATAGAATTAGTCGTACAAGTTAATGGAAAGGTTAGAGGAAAAATTTTAGTTCCAGGGGACGCAAGCGAAGAAATGATCCTGTCGACCGCAAAAGAAAATGAAAATGTATTGCGAAGTATTAACGACCAAACGATAAGAAAGGAGATAGTGGTTCCTGGTCGCTTGGTGAATTTGGTGGTTTCTGGCTGAGATGGTTTTTCCGAAAATTCTTGTTTCGATCGCCGCTCTTTTTCTTGTGAGTTGTGGCTACCAAATGGGGCTTTCTGATCCCAGCGCTTCATTCCAAACTTTTTCGCTAGCAGGCAATACCGAAATATTGGCGTGCAAAGAGACCGCTGACCGTTTGGAGGGATTAGGACTGTCGACCGAAAAAGATGAAAATCTGTCGGGGTTTGTGCTGCATTGTCTGATAGAAGATATAGACCGGCGAGCCGTTTCTGTTGATGCAAGTTCATTAGGCGCAGAGTATCGGATTACCTACTCAGTTCGGTATGCCATCGAAGCCCCCGACGGAAAAACGCTTGTGGCTCCGTCTTGGATTCGCCGGTCTGATTCCTTTCTTTATGATCGGCAAAATCTTTTGGGTACCCACAATGTAGAGTCTACTATTCGCGAAGAACTTGCGGCAAATGTAGCAGACCAGTTGGTAAGAGTGGTGAGTAGAGTGGGCTCTACTCTTTAGTCGTTCGCCTGAGTTTTGCAAATATACCCTGAAAAATTAGCTCAAACTCTTAGTCAGAGTTTGAAGCCTCTGTACCTGGTTAGTGGCGACGAGCTTCTCATAGTCCAGGAAGCATGCGATCAAATATTGAAGTGCGCGAAGGATCAAGGATATCAGGAACGAAAAATCTTTGAGCCTGGAACGGACGGCAATTGGGACTCTTTGCGGGAGGAGGGCGCTTCATTGTCTCTCTTTGCTTCCAAAAGGATTATTGATGTTCGTTTATCTGCCAATAAACTCGATAAAGACGCCTCGGTTTTTTTAAGAGAATGGTGTGATAGGCCTCCCGAAGATGTATTGCTTTTGATTCGAACAGAGAGACTTTTGCCGCGACAAAGAAAATCAGCCTGGTTCAAATCGCTGGATAGCATTGGAGGAATTATTCTGGTGTGGCCGATAGGGCAGCGGGACTTGCCAAGATGGCTCAACGCTAGGCTTCGGTCAAATGATCTTCAGATTGGTAAAGAAGGACTATCTTATTTAGCCGAAAGGGTTGAAGGTAATTTATTGAGCGCGGCTCAGCTCATCGAGAAAATGGTTTTGAGCAAGATGCAAGGAGAGGTCTCATTAGACCAGCTGTATGAAGTCATCGAGGATTCTTCACGGTTTGGAGCATTTGATCTCGTAAACGCGACGATGGCGGGGGAGTCGGAACGTCTTTGTCATATACTAAGTGTCCTTAAAGAGGAAGGGGTTTCCTTTTTTGCTATTTTGGGTGCGCTTGCATCACAGATCAGAAGAGTAGGTGGAAATTTGCAAGGTCTACCAGAGGTACAGAAAAAGGTAATTGGCCAATTTGCTAGTAGGGTTGGTGACTTGGATTTTGTTCTTTCTGAGATCGCCTTGCTTGACCTGCAGGCGAAGGGAGGAGCTCGAGGCGGGAGCGAATGGATAGGTTTAGAGCGATTATTGTTAAGGCTTTCAGGATTGAGTCAGATCAATTTGATGTCAGAAGATCGACGAGAATTTCTGCTTTGAATGGATTAGGTAAGGGGTGAGAGTAAATTCGCTAGATATCTTCCTTTTAGAGGTTGAAAAGCACGATTATCATGAGGGTTTGGGTCGAGGAAACCCGTTCAAAATTAAGTTGATTCCTTGTATCTTCGTTGATAGTGTTCAGACAAGTTCGTGGGGTTTGTTAGATTAAGAGGTACTGCAAAATCCACGGTTAAGGTGTAGATCGTAGTGGAGAGGTGGTATACGCAACAAAACGGTGTGTCTTTGTTATGCATCGCGCGGAAAACCGTTGGGAACATCGTATCTACTCGTAGTAATTCGAACATGTGAAGTTCGTATTTAGGGGAGAGAGCCAATGGTTAGCGTATTACGTTTTGGCGCAGTTCTTGCGCTAGGACTTTCGTTAATTCAACCGGTACTAGCAGATGACGAGGATGCGGGAAGGCGCATCGAAGAAGTCGTTGTCTATGGTGAGCGTGTTGAGTCAACGGTGTCCGATACATCTGTTTCGATTACCGCGATGGATGCTGAGTTTCTTTCAGATATGGGTATTCAAGGCCCAAATGAGATGATGAATTTCATTCCGGCGACGACCAGGACAGACTGGGACGTCAAAATTCGTGGAATAGGTAGAAATTTTAGAGGCCTTGGAGGAGATCCGGGTGTAGGTACTTACTACAACGGAATTTATTCTTCAGACTTTGGAATTGCCTCAACGGAAAGTGGTCTGTACGACATGGAGCGAATTGAGGTCTTGCGAGGCCCGCAGGGCACACTATATGGAAGAAATTCCATAGGTGGAGTTATAAATTATGTAACTAAAAAGCCAAATCACGATGAAAGAGAAGCTGAGGTCAGATTGATTGTTGGTCAGTATAGTACTCATGAATTGTATGGGATGACTACTGGACCGATTACTGAAGACTTGGCTTATCGATTCAACGCAGTAAAGCGTAAACGAGACTTTGCGGTTCCAGGCCATGCAGGTGCTGAGGGCGGTGAGGATATCAATGACCAGAACTTCGTTTTATCACTAGACTATAATGTCAATGATAACATGACGGCCTTTCTTCGTTTTAACGAACGAAGGAGTTTGAGAGTAGGTAATTTTGGGTCCGGTGGTAATGCCATCACGGAAGAAGGCCCTTGTATCGGAACTTATCCAATTACATCGCCAGGTCAGTGTGACCCCAGATGGAGAGTGAATCGAGATACTAATTACTATGCACCTGGTTTGAGGCAAGTGGATCAAGATTATGCCGATAAATATGGTCTTGTCGGGCCAGGAAATCCAAATGGGGTTTTCCCTTATACTCACCCTGTTGGCGGTGCGACCATGTACGGAGCTTATAATCGTCCCGGTGTCGACTCCACTAATAAGTGGCCCTTTATGCCTAGCCAGTGTTACATGAATGCAGATTGTGCTAGTTACAGGGTGGGGGATGCAGAGGCTCCTGATGTGAAGGCATTTACAAATGATTCTGCTGATGAAGAGTTCGACCAACAGGCTACTTCCTTGGTTTTCGACTGGGATATTAGCGATACGCTGTCTTTGAGGTATCTAGGTAATTACTCTTGGTTTGATTATTGGTTCAATCGAGATAACGATTTTTCGAATGGCCATACGTCTGACATCGATGATACTGTCACAGAAGATGTAGAAAGCCGATCACACGAGCTAAGAGTGTTTTGGCAGGCGGGAGAACGTTGGACAGCCACCTCTGGATTGTATTATTTCGATGAGCGTCGCGATCAGCATTACAGTATTAGGGAAAGGGCTGGGCAAGGCCGAACAATAAATCCTGCCTTATATGGTACTCCAGAACATCCAGATTGGTTAAAAGATGCGCAGGCCGTAGTTGGTTGGGTAATGCCTGACTGCAAACTTGCCTACCGTGATCGGCCTCTAGGCACAATTGCTGAAGGCGGTTATGGAGATTTTTCCTGTGGAGGAAACCCTGGTGGCGAGATGTATTCGCATTATAACGATATGGGCGCCATGTACGAACAGAGAAACGATGTTCAGACGGTTAACAAAGCGTTCTATACGCAGGGTGACTTGCAGTTAACGGATGAGCTTAGCGTGACATTGGGTGTTCGATATTCCAAAGATGCACGGTGGGGCGTGGAGCGTCGCGGTGGATACAGCGAAATTTTGCCTGGAAGCTGGCTTCCCTGGGCGATTGTTCAAGCAATGGACGGGTCCGAGGTGGATGGTGATGGAAACCCGATTACGGAAGACCAGATCTATGCTCTTAGTCCTCTAGCTGCCATGAATGTGGCGATAGGGGCTGCGTATCCTAGTGGCGATGCAGATTTTCCGTTGACCTACAAGTGTGATCTGAATGCGGTTGAGTGCGATCGTCCTGTAAGATTAGAAGGTATTCCTATTTCTTGGGGTTCACAGACCCCTGGAGAGTATAAACAGGATGGTGAGTGGTCATACCGCGTAAACTTTAATTTTGAACCAACTCCTGAAACGCTGATTTATATGGGTGCGACTACCAGTTACCGTGCTGGTGGATGGAACATGGGTGGTCCTGAGAATCGTGCTGCCATCGACACAACAGGAGATGGAGCTGCGGATACGAATTTCCTTCTGGAATATACGGAAGAGAATTTGACTGCTTTCGAGATTGGATATAAGGGAACCCACCTAGATGGACGTCTGCAGGTGAACGTCTCTGCATATACCTATGATTATACTGACTACCAGGATCAGGTTGAGAAATGGGAAGATTCATCTAATGATTTCTCTATTGGAAACCTTACTTTGCCTGATGGAGGACCCGTTGCGGCTCCTGGAGGAAGGGGCCCTGTGTCCGTAGTCGAAAATATTCCCAGCGCGGTGAATAAAGGCTTGGAATTCGATTTCTTGTTTCTTGCAACAGATAATTTTACGATCGGCGCTAACGGCAGCTATACAGATAGTACCTACAACGCTCCGTACACTTTCTTTAACGAAGCGGATCCCAGATATCCTCGCGATGTCTTCGGCGGAGATCTACAGGAAAATCCCTGTAACGCCGCTCCGGAATTGAAGGAGCTTTACTGTCTGGAAGTAAACGGATACGAACTTCAAGGTATTCCTCAGGAGAAGTTCACTGTATGGGGTAACTATTCGTGGCCTATGGAAACGGGTATGTTGACGTGGTACATGGCCTGGGCCTTTACTGGTGACTACTCAACTCATCCGTTCAATCGACCGTGGGATATTGTTCCTGAGCGAGATCGTTTGGATACGCGGATTACCTATGAAGAGGAGACTGGGCAATGGGAAGCTTCCTTGTTCGTGGATAATGTTCTAGATAAGACCTATATCCGCTCTTCTGATATGGACGCAAGACGAACGGGCTATGGGGGTAACTGGCCTCAGCGAGTTGTATCTCTATATCCTAGATACATTGGTGCTGAATTCACTTATCGCTTCGTCGACTAGGGATATAAAGCACTCGAAAAAAACGCACTTCGGTGCGTTTTTTTTTGCCATGCTATCTCTCGGCCACATTTGTGATGATTATATAAGTAAGGTTAGATCTTGATTTTTCCTGAATGACCGGTCCTTTCTTATTTGTCTTTTTTGAGGCAAGTGGTTACACGGATTTTCACTTATGTTGGAGTAAAAATTTGGGTTGCTTCCCGCGTTTTTGCTTGTTAGTTTAGTTCAAATAAGCATAAGTTTATTCGTAGTTTTGGATTACGAGTGCTTTTGTCGGTAAGTCGTAGTAACGAATTGGCGTGCCAAAGATAGTAAAAGGGCTTTAGGGCTCGTTTTTTTGGGGAGATCGCCAATGATTAGGTTGTTACGCAACAGCGCATGTCTTGCGCTTGGTTTGTTGTTGATAATGCCAGCTTTTGCAGATGACGAAGATGCGGGGAGACGTATCGAAGAGGTCGTTGTCTACGGTGAGCGGGTTGAGTCGACGGTTTCAGATACTTCTATTTCGATTACCGCGATGGATTCAGAGTTTCTCTCAGATATGGGCATACAAGGCCCTAACGAGATGATGAACTTTATTCCTGCTACAACCAGAACCGACTGGGATGTAAAGATTCGTGGGATTGGAAGAAACTTCCGAGGACTGGGCGGAGACGCCGGTGTCGGAACGTACTATAACGGGATTTATTCCGGGGACTTTGGTATTGCCGCTACAGAAAGTGGGCTTTTCGATTTAGAAAGAATTGAAGTGCTTCGGGGACCACAGGGAACGTTGTACGGTCGTAATTCGATTGGTGGTGTTATCAATTATGTTACAAAAAAACCAAACAGCGATGAGCATGAAGCCTCGGTTCGTCTCATCGTCGGTCAATACAGTACTCATGAATTTTATGGTATGACGACCGGTCCTATTACCGAAGATCTTGCCTACCGTTTCACCGGTGTGAAAAGGAAGCGTGATTTTGCGGTACCTGGGCATGCGGGTACACAGGGCGGTGAAGACATAAATGATCAGAACTTTGCTGTCCAGTTCGATTACGCAATCAACGACAATATGTCTGCCTGGTTGCGTTTTAACGAGCGAAGAAGTTTGAGAGTTGGCAATTTTGGTAGTGGTGGTAACGGTATCACGGAGGAAGGACCATGTATTGGAACATACCCAATTACTGACCCAGCCCAATGCGATCCGCGGTGGCGAGTTAACAGAGATACCAATTACTATGCTCCCGGTCTGAGATCAGTTGATCAAAGCTATGCAGACAAATATGGTTTAGTCGGCCCCGGTAATCCTAGAGGTGTCTTTCCTTACACTCATCCGATAACTGGCACTACAATGTACGGCGCTTATAATCGACCCGGTGTAGATTCTACGGGCAAATGGCCGTTTATGCCCAGCCAGTGTTATCAAAATGCGGGTTGCGCCTCTTATGATGTTGGATCGGCTGATGCTCCTGATATCGTAGCTTTTACGAATAACTCGGCTGATGAAGAATTTGATCAGCAAGCTACCTCATTCGTTGTTGATTGGGATATTAGTGATACTTTATCCGTAAGGTATTTGGGCGACTATCGCTGGTTCCAATATTGGTTCAATCGAGACAATGATTTCTCCGACGGGCATACTTCGGATATTGACGACACGGTGACCCAGGATGCAGAGCAGTTCTCGCATGAGTTGAGGGTTTTCTGGCAGGCGGGTGAACGCTGGACTGCTACGTCAGGGCTTTACTTCTTTGATGAACGGCTTGATCAGCACTATTCTATCCGTGAGCGAGCGGCGCAAGGTAGAACGATTAATCCTGCGTTTTACGGTACGCCCGAGCATCCCGATTGGCTAAAAGACGCGCTTGGTGTTGTGGGTTGGGTGATGCCAGAATGTAAGTTGGGTTATCGAGATCGTGTTCTTGGTTCGACGGCAGGAGGCTATGGAGATTTCACCTGTGGTGGTAATCCAGATGGCGTGATGTACGACCACTATAACGATGTCGGTGCGATGTATGAGCACCGTAATATTGTCAAGACCGTCAGTAAGGCTTTCTATACTCAAGGCGATTTGCAGTTGACGGATCAGCTGAGTGTGACTTTGGGAGTCCGTTATTCTAAGGATGCTCGTTACGGCACTGAGCAAAGAGGTGGTTATTCGGAAATAACTCCAGGAGGCTGGCTTCCTTGGGCAATCGCTACAGCAATGGACGGTAGTGAAGTTGACGGCGATGGAAATCCAATCACTTCTGATCACATCTATGCACTAACTCCATTAGCGGCGATGAATGTGGCATTGGGCGCCGCTTATCCTAGCGGCGATGCTGATTTTCCGATCACTTATAAATGTGATTTAGGTGCAAAGGATTGTGATCGCCCTGTTCGGTTAGAGGGCATCCCAATTTCATGGGGGACACAGGTACCTGGGCTGTATAAGCAAGATGGGGAATGGTCTTATCGTATGAATTTCAACTTTGAGCCTACTCCAGAGACCTTGATCTACATGGGCGCGACAACTAGCTATCGCGCAGGAGGTTGGAATATGGGCGGTCCTGAGAATAGAGCGGCTATCGATACTACTGGTGACGGAGCTGCTGATACAAATTTCTTGTTGCAGTATGGAGAAGAAAACCTGACTGCTTTTGAGATTGGTTATAAAGGGACTCATCTTGACGGTAGGATGCAACTCAATTTGTCGATATATACCTATGATTACACTGATTATCAGGACCAGGTGGAGAAGTGGGAAGATGAACCGAACGACTTCTCTCTCGGTGATTTGAATGGTCCGGATGGGTTGCCAATAGGTGGTCCTCCTGGCCGTGGGCCAGTTTCGGTTGTGGAGAATATTCCTAGCGCTGTTAACAAAGGCTTCGAGTGGGAGATCTTGTTCCTAGCATCAGATAATTTCTCCATCGGTGGTAACGGCAGTTATACGGATAGTAAGTACAATGCGCCTTACACCTTCTTTAATGAAGCGGATCCCAGATATCCTCGAGATGTCTTTGGTGGTGACTTGCAAGAAAACCCCTGTAATGCGGCGCCTGAGCTGAAGGCTCTGTACTGTTTAGAAGTAAATGGTTATGAGCTTCAGGGGATTCCGAAAACCAAGATGACCTTCTGGGGAAATTACTCTTGGCCTCTTGAATCGGGTATGTTGACTTGGTACGCCGCTTGGTCTTTCACCGGTGAGTATTCGACCCATCCGTTTAATCGGCCATGGGACTGGGTCCCTGAAAGAGACCGTCTAGATACTCGTGTTACCTATGAAGAAGAAACCGGACAGTGGGAAGCTTCCTTGTTCGTGGATAACGTCTTAGACAAGACTTATATCCGTTCTGCTGATATGGATGCGAGACGAACAGGATACGGCGGCAACTGGCCCCAACGGGTTGTGTCGCTATACCCTAGATATATCGCTGCAGAGTTTACATATAACTTCAACCGATAAGACTTAGGTCTGAAAGAAAAGAGCGCACTTCGGTGCGCTTTTTTTTGTTCTGATTTTAACTGCCGCCCAGCTTTATCAGTTGGTTGTTCGAAGCATCGAAGAGATAGTAGGTATAGGAGGCTTTATCCCAGACGTAAACGATAAACTTGGCCCAATCGCGGGTTCGGCTGACAATCGTTTCTTTATCGCCTGGGATTGCTTTGGCCACAGATTCGAATCTTTGTTTGGGAACGGCGCTGATTAGATGGTGTATAGGAGTCTCTGGTACATATCTGGGTACGCCGGTACTAAGTAGTGCCGAAGGGGAATAGAGATCATCGGCTGAAGGTGCGATCTGCGAAGAGTAGAGCGTGTTCCTGTTGGTAAAGTCCGCCAGCGTCACACCGACAATTTGCTGCGCACCGATCTCGTTTCGCTGAGCTAAGTAGATCGTCTGACCGTCTTTTGAGAACCCCCTAGGGTAAGCTGGTAATAGTCCAGCGATTTCCTCACCTCTTAATTCTCTAGTTGAATTATCTTCGATAAGGTAGAGCCTCATTTGTTCGTCTTTATAGCCGATACCCATTTTAACGTTCCCCTGGTCATCGGATAACCACTGAGAGACCTGTTGCTTATATTTTCGAACTCGTTTCATTTTGTTGTTATTGATATTTAATCGGTAGACAGACGGCCAACGAAAATTCTCGCGATTGTATTGAATCAATATCTCGTTAGGAGAATCAGGTAACCAGCTGATTACGCTATCCTGAATAGGCGAATCATACTTTGGCTCTTTTTCGGATTGTTGCGGTATATACTTTTTTATGAGTTTAGTGGCATTGGAACCGTCGTGGTTAACTACGTACATCAGGCGTCCTTCCATCTCTCCCGCGCCGCTGCTGGGACCTCTACGAGACCCCCTGGCCTTGGTTTCTACTGTTCCAGAGCCAGAGCAGATAATCTTTTTGTTGTTAGCCCACTTGCACCAATTCAAGGAAAAGTTTCCAGGGTCCGATGCCATCACAGGATTGTTTTTTTTATTTTTCAGATTAATCGCAAAGGCATAATAGTTGTTTTCGATAGCCCTGAGCATCAGCATCCTATTGCCGTCAGGAGATAATTCGATTTGTTTGATTGCTGGGGGATTAGTGGGGTTAGTTTGACCAGTAGCAGTGAAAATCATTATTAGTAGTGTGGTGATCAATATCCTTGAAATAATAGTCATCTTCTATTCTCATCTCTCTCTCTTGAGCGTTACCATACTAAAGACCGAAATAAAAAGGCAGTCTTCGAATAAGGTTATAAATGAATCCTATTTTCCGAATTAAGCGTTATGTTTCTAGAGTAGGATAAATGCCATTTTTAGGGCTCAAAATCTAACTATGGAAAATCAGTACGACTCTTCAATTCGACCTCTAGTTAATAGCTTAGTCAGTGGATTGTCATCGAGTAATTTGTTGCCGTCATCGCTCGAATGGGATGATTTGGTTAGAGCTGCTATCAGGTTGGCAAAGAGTGATGATTTTGGCGGTGATGATTGGAAAGAGCCACTCCGTCTACTTTTAAAGGGTTATGAAAGTTCAGCAAATTTGACTGAATTAGGCAGAATCGTTGCGCGTAGTCTAGTTCTAGGGATGTTGACGAATCGACTGAGGACAGCGCGTAAATTTCAGGCATCAACCCACCTATCTAATATCCAGAAACCCGTCTTTATCTTGGGCTTGCCAAGAACTGGATCTACGTTGCTTCACGAGTTGTTGGATGTGCATCCAGACTTGCAAACGCCAAAATTGTGGCAAGCTGATTCTGTGCCGGATGAAGATTGGAGCGATTGGTTACGCATCTTTAAGAGTTTTTTGCGAACTAAATTGGTTGATGTTATCTCCCCTGGCTTTAAGAGTATTCACCGGCTTGGGGCGTTGCTTCCTCACGAGTGCGTGACGATTCAGGGGCTGAGTTTTCGAAGTATGCAGTTTCATGCGATCCATAGAGTAGATGAGTACCATGAGTGGTTATCCACTTGTGATTGGAAACCCGCCTATCTTTGGCATGAGCGTTACCTTAAGATTCTGGCTAGAAAGGACCCCGCAACAAGATGGTTACTAAAAGCGCCCGGACATATGTTGGGGATAAGAGCTCTATGCGAACAATATCCCGATGCAAAGTTTATTCAGCTGCATCGTCATCCAGTTGAAGTGATACCTTCTATGGCAAGCTTGTATGCGAGTTTGCGCTCAGGCAGTTCGAACAAACTTGATTTAGACGAGTTAGGGAAATCGTTAGTAGAAGAGTGGCGTGTGGGATTAACCAGAGTATTAGATCTGAGGCGCGCCGATTCGAAGGTTGATCAAAATTGCTTGGACATTGACTACTCAGAGATGACTGGTAACCCTTTAGTTGTCGTAGAGAAAATTACCGAGTTTCTAGAGTTGCCTTTGGGCGCAGATACTCGCTCCAAGATGATTGAGTATCTTCTAAGCAACCGAAAAGGTAAACACGGTAGCCACCACTATAATCCAGAGCTCTTTGGCCTGAGTGAAAAATTCATCGATACGGCGTTTACAGAGTATATCGAATCCTACAACCTCAGTTACTAAGTTAGATTAGTGTGGCAGTGCGAGTCCTATTAGTTTGGCGTCCGCTCCTTCGCCTGTCGCAAGAACGATGTATTGACGATCTTTTGAAAGATAAGACATGGGTGTGCCCCACGGAGTTGCAGGTAATTCAACCTCGGCCAGTATTGCACCATCGTCTTTGCTAAAAGCTCTTAGCAAATTTCTGTTCTCGTCTTTTTGTCCTAGGAATAACAAGGAGGAAGTTAAAAGTGGACCAGTTCCAAGGCGACTTCCTACCGGCCCAGGGTCGCTGATTCCCTTCTCGATGATTTTTTGTCTTATCCCGTTGCCATGTGGACGCATCCAAACATGATCACCCGTATTCATATCAATCGCGGTGATTCTTGAATAGGGCGGTTTAGTTATTGGTAGCCCTTCTGGTCCCTTTAAGCTGGTTACCGCTCTACTTCTGACGAATCGGAAATCGGTTTTATCCCCGCCTGGTTTGAGTTTTACGACCATAGGTCCTGTTCTGGAAGGGATAAATAATCGATTAGTGTGCGGATCGAAAGCTGCTCCAGACCAATTGGCTCCGCCCCCCCAGCCTGGAAGATTGATCGTTCCTCTCAATGTGGGTGGTGTGTAAAGAGGGCCATAGTCAAATTGTTTGATAATGGATAAGGCAGCGCGCTTTAGTTCTGGTGTAAAGTTGATCAGGTCGTCCTCAGACAGTCCCTGTCGATCAAAAGGTTTGGGTTTAGTGGGCACTGGCTGAGTTGGCGAACTTTTCTCGCCTGGAATGTTACTTTGAGGTACGGGTGTTTCGTTGATTGGCCAGACAGGCTCTCCAGTCTTTCGATTAAACACGTAAACAAAGCCTTGCTTTGAGACCTGTGCAACCGCTGGAATAGCTTCGTTATTGATTTTAATATCCATCAAGGTTGGCGCCGCGGGTAGGTCATAATCCCAAAGGCCGTGATGAACCATCTGAAAATGCCAAACGCGCTCGCCCGTTTTCGCATCAAGGCAGACTAAGCTCTCCGCAAATAAATTATCTCCGGGACGATGGCCCCCATACCAGTCGTTAGTAGGTGTGCCCGTGGGAAGATAAATATAACCTAACTCTGTATCCGCACTTATTCCTGTCCAGACATTTGTGTTACCTGAATATCTCCAAGAATCGTCTTCCCATGTATCGACGCCAAATTCGCCTTTTTGCGGGATTGTATGAAAAATCCAAAGCTGTTTTCCCGATCGGACATCAAAGCCTCTTACATGTCCCGGGGGCATGGTTCTTTCTCGGGGACCGTCAGAAATTGAAGCGCCTACGACTACGACATTACCGACGATTATGGGAGCAGAAATAACGGAATACAGTTTTCGATTAACAGGACGGCCGAGGTCTTGCGTGAGATCAATGCGACCATCGTTACCAAACCGCTTAATGGGATTTCCAGTTTTCGCATCGATCGCCCAGAGATAGCCATTATTAGTTGGCATAATGATTATCTCTTGATTGTTATCGCTCCAATAAGCAACTCCTCGATGATTAAACCCAAGGTTCGTTGGTCTGCCATCTGCATAGGTTTTAGTGTCGAATTTCCAAATTGTCTTACCGTCGTCCGCGCTAATGGCAGCAACATGACCCAGTGAGGTACTGACATAAAGAGTCTTGCCTATTTTGATTGGGGTCGATTTAAATCCCCAGGGAGTCAGCTTGCGATTTTTCTTAACCATTTGATTGTCAGGAGACTCCCATGACCACGCAACTTCGACTTTTTGAACATTGGTCGCGTTGATGTGATCTAACGCTGCGAATTTGGAAGAGCCTGGATCGCTAGCGTAGTTGGGCCAATCAGTATCTTCGGTAGCATTTACTAGCGGAGTTATAAAAGCGACAAGCAGAAGAGTAAATCTCACCCTTTTCCCCTTTGAGTTCCCTTTGCGTGATTGTACCGATTGAAATCCGTATCTTCACTTGCAATCTAGACAGACCATTTCCTCGAAAAAGAGTGGTTTGAAGGAGGAATAAGGCCTAATTCCTACTGCTCTTTTTGAATTCCTCACTTACAATAGGTTCTCTAGTTACTTTGAAGTAAGGGAAAATCGTGGCTCAATCCAATGCAGATGTTATTGATTCTTCGATGGTGCCCGACACAGCAGTCAGTGTACGGGATTTGTTTGGTATTGATTTGGATCTCGAGGTTCCTGCCTTCAGTGAGTCTTCGGAACATGTTCCTGTCGTTGATGAGGATTATCGATTTGATCAAGATACTACTCTAGCGATCCTTGCAGGGTTTGCTCATAACCGAAGAGTAATGATTCAAGGTTATCACGGTACTGGTAAATCGACTCATATTGAACAAGTAGCCTCCCGGCTAAATTGGCCCTGCATTCGCGTCAATCTCGACAGTCATATTAGTCGTATCGATTTGATCGGAAAGGATGCAATCGTGTTGGAAGATGGTAAACAAGTGACCGCTTTTCGAGAGGGTATTCTTCCTTGGGCACTACAGAATCCTGTTGCCCTGGTTTTTGATGAATACGATGCGGGTAGACCAGATGTAATGTTTGTGATTCAGCGAATTCTAGAAGTGGAGGGCAAACTGACCCTCCTGGATCAGAACAAAGTCATAATACCCCACTCGCATTTTCGATTGTTTTCCACCACTAATACAATTGGTCTTGGTGATACGACTGGTCTTTATCATGGTACTCAGCAGATTAACCAGGGCCAGATGGACCGATGGAGTATCGTTAGTACCTTAAACTATCTGGACCATGAGGCCGAGTGTGAGATCGTTTCAGGCAAAGTTAAGGAATATGCATCCGACGCTGAGGGTAAAAGGGTCATTAGCAGTATGGTAAGCGTTGCAGATTTGACACGTAAAGGCTTTGTAAATGGAGATCTCTCTATAGTGATGTCTCCACGAACTGTTTTAACTTGGGCCCAAAATGCTGAGATTTTTGGAAATGTTGGATTTGCGTTTAAGCTAACATTCTTAAATAAATGTGATGAGTTAGAGCGTCCGATAGTTGCAGAATACTATCAGCGCTGTCTCGGTGAAGATTTGGGTACTGCGACTGAAGGTATTTCTCTTCAGTCAGCTTGAATTGCTGAATTATGA
This sequence comes from Candidatus Azotimanducaceae bacterium, assembly GCA_045560825.1. GTDB lineage: Bacteria > Pseudomonadota > Gammaproteobacteria > Pseudomonadales > Azotimanducaceae > UBA4421. Next base: position 60,924 of record JBJKYX010000006.1, on the reverse strand, counting down.
GTGAATCAGAAAACCCGTTAGAGCCCTTTAAGAGAGCGACAACCTCTACGATGCGAGCCTTGTCAGGTGAAGAAGAGCTCGATGTAAGCTTCGGGCCAGGAGCACCAAGTTTACGTGGTAATAGAATCCGGGTTCCTCTACCTGCTTTTGGAAGCAGCGACGATGAAATTAACGCCATCCGAGGTATAGGGGACGAGTTTGCGCTCAGACTCAAGCATCATAGCGATGAACTGCACACGAGATATGCTCCTCGAGGAGGCGCCGCTCAAGAAATGTTTCAGCTTATCGAGGATGCTCGTGTAGCTTCGATCGGAACGCTACGCATGGAAGGTGTTGCCAAGAATCTAGATGCTCATCTCGAGTCGCAGTGTCAGCAGGCTGCTTTTGATTCTCTGACCGAGCAGACCGAGGCTCCTCTCTCTGTAGCGGTTGGTTTGATAGTGCGTCAGCGATTGACTGGGCGCTCACTCCCAGATAGCGCGGAAAATCTGGTGCGATTCTGGCGTGATCATGTACTAGAGCATGCCGGCGATCACATAGATGCGCTAAAGGACCATGTCAAAGACCAGGCTAAATTTGCAGAAAGATGTCGAGACATAATTGCTGATTTAGGTTTGCCCGCTGAGTTTGAAGATCCTATGGAAGGAGATACGGACCAGGACGATATTGAAACCATTGATGAGTCCGATGAATCTGAATCTGAATTCTCGCCGGAAGATGTCGTTTTGGATGATGAGGCAATGGCGGAGGAGGGAGTCGAGGGCGAAGCGTCCATGATGGATATGGACTCAGATATGGATATGGATGAAGCAGGGGCAGAAGCAGATCCAGATGAGTCACCGGAATCCTTAATTGACGAAGCGGGGCGGATAGCGGTCGATGTCAATTATGAGTCCTATTCAAGCAAGTTTGATGAAATTGTTAGGGCGGAGGAACTCTGTGATTCGGAAGAGATGATTCGCCTAAGGCAATTACTCGATCAGCAGCTCCAGTCTCTTCATCACGCAACCTCAAAACTAGCTAATCGACTTCAAAGAAAATTGATGGCAAAGCAGAATCGTACTTGGGAGTTTGATTTAGAAGAGGGTGTGCTTGACGCCGCTCGTTTATCGCAAGTTATCATCGATCCAGTTAACCCTCTGGTCTACAAGCAAGAAAAAGAGATGAAGTTTAGGGATACCGTGGTGACATTGCTGATAGACAGCTCAGGCTCGATGCGAGGTCGATCTATTACGATTGCGGCAATGTGCGCTGATATTTTAGGGAGGACTTTAGAGCGCTGCTCTGTGCGAGTGGAAATTCTCGGGTTTACAACCCGTGCGTGGCGAGGAGGTGAATCAAGGGAGAATTGGATAAACGCTGGTAAGCCCTCAAATCCTGGGAGGCTTAATGACATCAGACACATCATCTACAAAGCAGCGGATGATACCTGGTCGCGCACTAAGCGGAATCTCGGATTGATGATGCGTGAAGAATTATTGAAGGAAAATATTGATGGTGAGGCGTTGATTTGGGCTCACAACAGAATAGTCAGTCGAAGCGAGCAAAGAAAGGTATTGATGGTCATTTCTGATGGCTTGCCGGTAGATAACTCGACTTTGCTGGTCAACCCCAGTAACTACTTGGAGCAACATCTCAAATATGCGATTGACATGATAGAAAATCAATCGCCAGTCGAATTAGTCGCTATTGGGATAGGCCACGACGTCACTCACCATTATAGTCGGGCGGTCACGATTACGGATGCAGACCAGCTGGGAGGAGCAATGACCGATCAACTGGCCGAGCTCTTTGATATCAGAAACTGACTGTTCTTTATTTCAGTTTCTGATCTCAACCTCTATTGTTCTACTTGCCTATAACCTCTAGCCTTTGGATTTCTGGTGGTCCGCCCATTAACCCTGCAAATCCAGCTCCTGCGGCTTTGAAATGTTCTGATTTCCCGTGTGCCTCAAGTGCTTCTGCGTCTTCATAGAGCTCCATGACGATATAGTTTCCGTCTGAGTCCTTACAGAGCTGATACAAGTGATTTCCGGGTTCGTTAGTCGTGACCTTTTCGGCAAGATCCAGCATGACTTTTTCGAACTCTGTTCCTTTATCATCTTTTACATTTAACTTCGCTATAACTGCTAGCATGCCAATCTCCAGTTTTTCTATAAAATGAAAGAACTGAAAGGATAAGGATAAGCGTGCACAGACGCAAACTACTTGACCGGTTGCAGATCTATCGTAAGAATAATCCCAAAGAGTCGACTTTGGTCGATCGCTTCGTTGACTTTGTTGACTGGAACGCCGACTGCTTTAATCGCAGTAATTTGGAAGGTCACGTAACTGGCTCAGCATGGTTACTTTCCCCCGACGGGAGATTTGTACTGTTGACGCACCACAAAAAGTTGGGCCGTTGGCTTCAGCTAGGAGGTCACTCAGATGGAGTGTCAGACACTTTATTGGTAGCTCAAAGAGAAGCTGAGGAAGAATCCGGACTGAAAGTAGAACCGCTAGATAAGAATATCTTTGATATCGACATTCATGAAATACCATCTAGAGGAAATGAACCCGCCCATTTGCATTTTGATGCCCGTTTTCTGTTTACCGCATTAGATCTGCGATTTGTGATCAGTCCAGAATCTAACGATTTACAATGGGTTGATTTGATTGATATAGAACGGTTTTCAAAGGAATGGTCCGTTATCAGGATGCGAGACAAATACCTTGAAAAGATGAAGTAAGGCTGTTCATAGAGCTCATAGGTTGATTATTACAAGGCTCGAAATATTATCTAAATCACCATTGTAGTAACTAGTTCGTTAGCGTAGGCTACCCCTAAGTTTTCCGATGCGGCCTTTTGAACAGTCTAAATCGGCGGATGGATGTCATGAAGACATGGGTGGGGTGATACGACCCTTATGCACGATTTAGAATTAGGAGCTATTTGCTAGTGAAGAAGTTATATGTAGGTAACCTCGCGTGGGCTACAACGGACGAGGACCTCAATAATGCGTTTTCGGAATATGGATCTGTTGCGTCCGCAGTGGTTATTACGGAGCGTGACTCGGGAAGGTCTCGTGGTTTCGGCTTTGTGGAAATGGAAGATGGGGCGGACGAAGCGATTGAGGCTTTAAATGGTCAAGATATGCAGGGCCGAGCGATTCGAGTCAATGAAGCCAAAAGTAAAGAAGGCGGAGATAGAGGCGGTCGAGGTGGTCGCTCGTTCTAATTCCCTAGGTTGGTTAGTCTACTAGGCACTGTTTTCCATATTTTAGTAAGATGGCGAGCAGTGCTCCTCAGTGCCCCCCGGTCCTCTTGGTGTTATTTCGGCTGAATAAAGCGGGCTCCTTAAGAGTTCAAATCAGGGGCTGTTAGTTTTTGTGGCAACGAAGTAACTCTTTTTGCTTTCAAAAGCACGCTTCTATATTTGACTATACCCGAGTTGGTTTTGGCTTATGCTTTTTACCTAACTGTTGAATAAATGGGGTGGCAAAATCAAAAATCGAAAATCAACATTGAACTAATGCGTTCTACAATTCTAATTTTTGTCTCAACTTCGCTCGCCATATTATCGATATCTTGTGGAAGTCCTGAGAGCAATGTGGTCTCAGGAAATCAGCAAGGATATCTTCACTATGGTAACGGTGCAGAACCTCAAGGGTTGGATCCGCACGTTGTAACTGGAGTCCCAGAGAACCATATCGTCCGTGCAATATTTGAAGGTCTAGCGGTTAAAAATCCTATCACTTTGGAACCAGAGCCTGGAGTCGCGGAAAAATGGATAATTTCTGACGATGGCCGGATTTATACTTTTTATATAAATCCCAATGCCAAGTGGAGTAATGGTGAGCATATGACTGCTTCGGATTACGTTTGGTCTTGGAATAGAGCTCTCCACCCGGAAACAGGCTCTCTTTACTCCTATATGCTCTACCCAATCGTAAACGCGGAAGCTTATGCAAAAGGAGAAGTCACAGATTTTACAAAGGTAGGGGTTAAAGCCATTGATGATAGGACGTTAGAGGTCGCTCTGAATGCCCCAACACCCTACTTTTTACAGTTAATGGATCATTACAGTACTTTTGCAGTTCATCCTGAGACGCTTTTGAAATATGGAAAGATGACCGACAGGTTTACCTCTTGGACGCGCGTAGAGAATATTGTGGGAAACGGAGCATTCACTCTTGATGAGTGGTCTATAAATAGAAGAATAATCGTCAAAAAGAATGAATTTTATTGGGATAGAGATAGGGTATCCCTGGAAGGTGTTTACTTTTATCCAACCGAGAACGCCATTAGCGAAGAACGCATGTTCCGTGCCGAGCAGCTTCACTATACTCAAGTCGTGCCCTTGGATAAAATACCGGAGTATCGAAAAAAAGAAAATTCTCCCTATGTACAAGCCCCATATCTAGGTACTTACTATTATCTTATAAACACACGAGTGGAGCCCGTGAACGATGTTCGAGTCCGAAAGGCCCTCGCATATGCAGTAGATCGGGAAACTTTGACTCGTACCGTACTTCAGGACACGGCTATTCCTGCGTACAGCATCACGCCTCCAAACACTCTTGGATACAACCCGCCCAAGTTATTTGATTACGATCCCAAGAAAGCCAGAAGCCTTCTAGCGGATGCTGGATATCCGAATGGAGAGGGATGGCCGGGTTTGGAGATTGTTTACAACACCCAGGAGGCTCACAGGAAAATTGCTGTAGCTGTTCAGCAAATGTGGAAATCAAACCTGAATATAGATGTGACTATCTCTAATCAGGAGTGGAAAGTTTATCTAAATACAGTTTCGCAGGGACAATTTCAGTTAGCTCGTCGTGGTTGGATAGGGGATTATGTCGATCCGAATAATTTTTTGGATTTATTCCTCTCGACAGGCGGCAATAATAATACGGGCTACGCAAACTCCGAGTTTGATGACATCATTTTAAGACGCGCACCGCGTGCTGAGGATCGGGAAAAACGGTACGAACTTTTCTATGAAGCTGAGACGATGCTGATGGAAGAGATGCCATTTATTCCATTCTATACCTATACTCACAAGCACCTTATACATCCGAGCGTGGAAGGTATTTATCCGAATTTGATGGATTCATTGAACTTAAAGTATGTCCGATTAAATCCAGAGTTTCGGTTGATACTAGAATAGAAACCAGATGGGAAAGTTCATTTTCATCCGTTTGGCACAGGCAATTCCTGTACTCTTTATAGTAATTACAGCTACATTTTTCTTAATTCGATCTGCGCCAGGTGGTCCTTTTGATAGTGAAAAGGCCGTGTTACCGGAAGTGAAGCGTGCTTTGGAAGCACAATATAATTTGGATCTCCCTTTATACCAGCAATACCTAAGCTACCTTGGTGATTTGGCGCAAGGAGATTTGGGTCCATCTTTTAAATATCCAGGAAGAAGTGTAAATGAAGTCCTTGAAAGTGGTTTACCCGTCACGTTTGAGCTTGGTCTCTATGCTCTTGGTTTTGCTCTTTTTGTTGGTGTATTGGCGGGCGTAGTTGCTTCGCTTCGGCCAAACACTAGTCAGGATTACATTCCAATGGGTATGGCAATGATTGGAATTTGTATGCCTTCATTCTTGCTTGGTCCTCTCATGGTGCTTGTTTTTGGTATTTATTTTGAGTGGTTACCCATCGCTGGTTGGGGAGATCTGCCGGGCGATAAAATACTACCTTCAATTACCTTAGGATCTGCCTACGCGGCCTATATAGCCAGGCTTAGTCGAGCGGGTATGCTCGAAATTTTGTCCCAGGATTATATCAGGACAGCTAGGGCTAAAGGCCTCCCGGAATGGCTTGTAGTAGTAAAACACGCGCTGAGAGGCGGTTTAATTCCTGTAATTGCCTACTTGGGACCTGCTTTCGCAGGTCTGCTCGCAGGTTCTTTTGTGGTTGAGACTATTTTTCAAATCCCGGGGCTTGGCCGGTTTTACGTTCAGGCGGCTTTCAATCGAGACTATACAATGATCCTAGGGACGACGGTGTTCTTTTCAACTTTGATCATTATCTTCAACTTAGTTAGTGACGTGGCTGCGGCATGGTTGAACCCTCGGCTTAGAGTGCAATTTCAGTCAAAAACTGATGTCTAGTATCGAAACTCCAGAACAGATGAATGATGATGGAAGGTGGTCGCTTTGGCGAGACGCTCTACGTCGACTATACAAAAACAAACCTGCCACCATCTCAGCATTTCTACTTGGTTTGATGGTGCTTGGGGCTTTAATGACGCCATTGATTGCTCCATACGATTATGAAGTTCAAAACCTAGATTTAGGTGCTACTCCTCCATCGGCAGCGCATTGGTTAGGAACGGATATTTTTGGAAGGGACTTACTGACGCAAATTCTCTATGGCGGTCGTATTTCACTTGCTGTTGGGTTTGTGGCTACGGCGGTTGCCCTAGTAATAGGGGTGTCCTGGGGGGCAATCGCAGGTTATTTTGGTGGAAGAATTGATTCAATCATGATGCGTTTTGTAGACATTGTTTATGCTCTACCCTTCATGATTTTTATCATCTTGCTGATGGTGGTATTTGGACGAAATATCGTTTTGCTATTCGTGGCTATTGGCGCGGTGGAATGGCTCACTATGGCCCGTATCATGCGGACGCAGGTTCAGAATCTTAAACAGCAGGAATTTGTAGAAGCAGCTGTGTCACTGGGTCTCTCACCATCTTCGATTATTTTTAAACACATACTTCCAAATGCAATTGGCCCAATTATTGTTTACACAACCTTAACCATTCCAAGCGTTATGCTCCTAGAAGCCTTTCTGAGTTTCTTGGGCTTAGGTATACAGCCTCCGCAAACCTCCTGGGGGCTTCTAATCAGTTATGGATCGGAAACGATGGAAGAATATCCTTGGCTACTAATTTTTCCAGGTCTTGCATTAACGATTACTCTGTTCTCTTTGAATTTCTTGGGTGATGGTCTTCGAGATGCCCTGGATGTCCGTAACGCAAAAGAATAATTATATGGCACTTCTCGACGTCAAAAATCTAAAGGTGAGCTTTTCAGGTAAAGGTGAGGTGCACGTCGCCGCAGAGAACGTGAGCTTTTGCGTTAACTCAAATTCAATCACTGCAATCATAGGGGAGAGTGGATCAGGAAAATCAGTAACTTGCTATGCGATTTTAGGTTTGCTTCCAAAACCTGCCGGGCAACTCGATAGTGGCGAAGCTAAATTCCTAGGAAGGGATCTGTTGGCCATGCCGGAAAGCGATTTGCAGAAAATTAGAGGTTCAGAGATAGCAATGATTTTTCAGGACCCTATGACCTGCCTAAATCCATATATGCGCATAGGTAAGCAGTTGATGGAGCCTCTCCTCATACATGCCAAAACTAACGCTCGGATAGCCAAGATCCAGGCGATAGAAATACTCGATGAAGTAGGAATTAAGAATCCGTCTCAAGCAATGGAAGCTTACCCTTTTGAGTTGTCGGGAGGAATGAGACAACGTGTTATGATCGCAATGGCATTGATAAATAGCCCCAAGCTTCTGATAGCAGATGAACCTACCACTGCTTTAGACGTGACTATACAGGCTCAGATTCTCGCTCTCATAAAGTCATTGCAGAGAAAAAGAGACATTGGTGTCCTTCTGGTGAGTCACGACCTTGCGGTGGTGGCAGATATCGCTGATGAGATAGTAGTGATGCAGAATGGCCAAATTGTTGAAAGTGGAGAGCCAAATTCCATATTCAATAATCCCAAACACAACTACACAAAGAAATTAATCAACGCCATTCCAAAGGGTAAATCTGATACTTTAATTCAGAGTCGTGAGACTCTAGTGGAGATTAAAAATCTCAAAACCTGGTTTTATCGTGGAAGCAATCAAGAACCCATTCGAGCAGTAGATGATGTGTCTCTTAGAATTGAAAAAGGAGAAGTTCTTGGACTGGTTGGGGAATCGGGAAGCGGCAAGTCGACTCTAGGACGCTCGATTTTGCGTTTGACTGCGATTACTGGAGGAAAAGTTCTATTTGACGGAACTGATCTATCTAAGTTGAAAAAGAATGATCTCAAGGTTTTCCGTAAGCGTATGCAAATGATCTTTCAAGATCCTTATGCCTCATTAAACCCGAGAATGACGGTCTTCGATATTCTTGCGGAACCTTTGTTATTGCATGGAACTGTTGAAAAACGAGATCTTGCTCGTTCAGTGAAAAGATTGATGGAAGATGTTGGATTAAAATGGGCTTTTGCTAAGAAATATCCGCATGAGTTCTCGGGAGGACAAAGACAAAGAGTAGCAATAGGGAGGGCCTTGGCTACAAAACCGGAATTCATAGTTGCCGATGAGCCGGTTTCGGCATTAGATGTGACTATACAAGCCCAAATACTTGATCTATTGAAAGCACTCAAAGACCAACATAATCTCACGATGCTTTTTGTATCACACGACTTAGCAGTCGTTAGACAGATTGCCGATAGAGTCGCAGTTCTTCATCAAGGAGAGATCGTTGAAAGCGGACAAACTCACGAAGTATTCGAGCAGCCTAAAGAAGAATATACCAGGGAATTAATCGCATCTATTCCCGGGAAATTATTGTATTAGTCGAGCATTCAGAACTTCGGCGATAATCAAACACAACGCCATCGTCAACTTGCCTGAATCAGTTGCTCTGTTTGAGCAAATTACCTACAACGCGCTCCAGATGCATTAATGAATTGCACTCCTCTGTTTGATGCGAATACGCCATGTATTTGCGCATTTCTGAATCCCCTGTCGACCAGGAAATTCTGGATTCTGGATTCAACCAAATTAAGCGTTTACAGCGATCGTACATTTCTTTTAGAACTTCTCCCTGGGCTTCACCATAATTATTTCGAGCATCGCCGAGGATTATAATTGTCGTTCGATTGTCGACGTCGTCCATGCAGTTTTTTCTAAAATCTAAAAAGGCCTGGCCATAATCTGTTGAACCTCCGCCATAGTCTCTTAGCGTTTTAGAAATTGCGTCTTCAATTTTATTTCTTTCAAAAAGATCAGTAACTTCAGCTAGATCTGATGAGAAGGCAAAGCTTCTCACTTTAGGCATGACCTCTTCCAGGCTATATAAGAACATCAACATGAAGCGGGCGTAGTTGGCTACAGAACCTGACACGTCGCAAATAGCAAAAACCTTTGGTCTATCGACCTTGATTGATTTCCAATGCAGATCAAAGATAGCCCCGTCATAGGCCATATTGTTTCGTATGGTCCTAGGGACGTTGAGAGCTCCTCTTTTGAATACTTTTTTGCGTCGGCTATGCATCGTTGCCAATCTTTTGGCCATCTTAAAGACGATTTCTTGGATCATTCGAAAATTTCGATGCTCGACATTGGACAATTTAATTTTCCTGAGCAACTCTTCTCGTAACCGTTTACCAGATACATCCGCGTTCAACAGGAATTGTTTTTCGACATAATCCCTTACCTGTTCGCGTAGCCAGTCACGCCGTTTTCTCAGTTCTTGTCCTAGCCTCCTTTCAGGAACGGTAGAAGCCTGGCGTAAATCTCCAATCTCGTAATTAAGCTCGGTGAGGCCCATTTCGTCCATTATTCGACGTGTGTAGAGGCCTTTTTGCGTAAAAACTTGTATCTCCCTGACGTCGACAGCCTCGCCTGCACTAGCCATTTTGGTGGTGAGTTCAACGACTGAATTATTCAAGAGAAGTTTACCTAATTCACTTTTGGGGTCCGTCATTTCGCCAGGACCGAGGTCTGCCTCTTCTTCCTCTTCGATCAAGCTAAGGTTTTTGGATTTGGATTTTGATTTGGATTTGTTTTTCTTGCCTCCAGCTTGACGATTTTGACGTTCGCCTCCAGCGCTTCCGCCTTCTCCCTGACTTTCGGATCCCTCGCCTTCTTCGCCGTCTTCTTCTAAGTCTGAATCCGAAGAGCTTTCCCCAGATATATCGTTAAAGGCAAAAAACTGGTCGAAACACGTCTCAAAAGTTTCTTTTTCGTCAGGTGTTTTGGGAAGCACAATCGAAAGGGAATCCTTTAAAAATTCTTTATCTCTATATCCTACTAACTCAACTGCACTAAGCGCATCTAATGTCTCAGCTGTAGAGACACGAATCTCTGCATTTCTCAAAGATCGAATAAAATTGGTTAGAGTCTTTTCCATCAGGGCTTAGGACTTGTTGATTTTCGCTGTGATGCTGGCTATCTCTCCATCTACATTTTCTATATCTTCCTGGAACTTGAGAATGACGTTCAAAGTGTCTTTCACAAGCTGCGAATCCAAAGATTCTGTGTGCAATAACAGGAGCGTTTTTGCCCAGTCTATGGTTTCAGATATAGCTGGAACCTTTTTGAGGTCCAGATTTCTCAGCTCGTGTATGAAGTCGACAAGCTGCTTACGTAATTCAGGGGGAATTTCCGGAACTCGAGCGTGTATGATTTTCTGCTCGAGATCTGAGTCTGGAAAAGGAATGTAAAGATGAAGGCACCGCCTTTTTAGGGCATCAGAAATTTCTCGAGTGTTGTTTGATGTCAAAAAAACCATTGGGGGCTCTTGCTGAGCTTTCACTGTACCGATTTCAGGAATTGAAACTTGAAAATCGGAAAGAATTTCTAGTAGTAAAGATTCGAATTCATGATCTGACTTGTCAACTTCATCAATCAATAGCACGCAGCCATCTTCTTCCCGAAGCGCTTTGAGAAGGGGGCGTGGCTCCAGGAATTCTTCAGAAAAGAAGATATCCCCAAAATCGTGGAGTTTGTTAACTGATTCTCTGAACCCTTTCGCACCTTGCAGTACCTCATCCAACGCATCTTTTAGAACCTGCGTATAGAGTAACTGTTTACCATACTTCCATTCGTAAATTGCTTTAGATTCATCAAGTCCCTCATAGCATTGGAGTCGAATCAAAGAAAGGTTGAACATCTCGGATGCGGTCTTTGCAAGTTCTGTTTTTCCGACACCCGGCGGGCCCTCTATCAAAATTGGTTTCTTAAGATGGTATGCAAGATAGACTGCGGTTGCGATTTGATCACTGCAGATGTAATGGTGTTTTTCAAATTCTGTTTTTATTGTTTCGACGGACTCAGCGATTTTTTCGATGCTAGCCATTTCCTCTACCACTCCCTAGACACTACTTAGAACGAAGCTGCCCATTATCCTTATGTACGAAGAGGTTGTATAGCCGAGTTATTAGAAAACGAGTTCTAGTAAGCTCAATTAGATTTGCTAATCTTGCGCATAAGGCCCTCCTGGGATGACGATGCCACGAGGTTGCCAGAAAGGTCATAGATTAGGCCTCGCGTAAATGCTCGTGAGCCGCTAGCACTGGGGCTGTCCTGCACATAGAGTAGCCATTCATCTGCTGCAAAATCGTTATGAAACCACATCGAGTGATCGAGGCTCACTATATGCACATTGTCCTGAAAATAGCTAATTCCATGATGTTTCGAGGCAGTATTGAGTATAGTGTAGTCGGATAGATAGGCTAGAACGCACTGGTGTGCTGAGTTGTCTTTTGGAAGCGTCTCTCTGGTTCTCATCCAGCAAAGTTGCCTAGGAGGTGTCTTATCCGGCCTTATTGGGTCCCAAGGTTCCAATTGTCTAATTTGAACGAGAGAGGATGTGAAATAGTCATTTAAGTGGTCAGGACCTTTCTCGAGTTCATCGCTAATGGTTTGGTCTTCATCTATCAGTTCTTCTGGTTGCATGATCTCCGGCATGCTCAGTTGATGTTTAAGGCCTTCTTCGTTCACTTGAAAAGATGCTGCCAGCGTGAAGATAGCGTCACCTCCTTGGGTAGCTACTACACGTCGGGTGGTGAAACTTTTTCCGTCACGTAAAGGATCTACTTTGTAGAGTATAGGAATTTCTGGATTGCCTGGCCTTAAAAAATATCCGTGTAGGCTATGAGCTGGTCGATCTGGCGGAATAGTTTTGCTCGCAGCGACCAAAGCCTGCGCGATGACCTGGCCTCCATAAACACTGTGCCAATCGCTGCTAGGACTTAAGCCAAGATAATGGTTGAGCTCGACTTCTTCCAGCGTCAGAACCTTGATTACATTATCTAGCATGCAGCTCGTCTTTCTCTACTGCTAGATGATGGCGCAAAAATGAGGCTATCAATACTTATAAGCTTCTGGTTTGAATGGGCCTTCTGTGGTCACTCCGATATAGTCTGCCTGGTGGGCAGTCAGTTTCGTAATGAGTCCGCCAAAACCCTCGACCATAAGCTGCGCTACTTCTTCATCCAGTTTTTTAGGCAACACCTCGACTGAAATTGGAGACCTTTGGTTTTCTGGTTGGTCAGCCCATTTTTGTTCGTATAGGTGCATTTGTGCCAAAACCTGATTTGCAAAGGAGCCATCCATAATCCTGGACGGATGTCCCATTGCGTTCCCCAGATTCACTAGTCTTCCTTCCGACAACAAAATCAAATAGTCATCGCGATTTTCCGAGCGATAAATTTGATGAACCTGGTCTTTAACGGTTTCCCATTGCCAGTGTTGTCTCATATATTCAGTGTCGATCTCATTATCAAAGTGACCTATGTTACAAACGATAGCGCCTGATTTGATGGTGCTTAGCATCGCAGAATCGCAAACGTTGGCGTTGCCCGTGCAAGTCACCAGCACATCGGTTGTGCCCAATAGCTCTTTGTCGATTGATTCAATCTCGCCAGTATTGATTCCATCCTTGTAGGCCGAAACTACTTCATAACCGTCCATGCAGGCTTGCATGGCACAGATCGGGTCTACCTCAACAATTTTAACAATCATCCCTTCCTGTCTTAGGCTTTGAGCTGATCCTTTACCCACATCTCCATAGCCAATGACAAGCGCTTTCTTACCTGACATAAGCATATCGGTTGCTCGCTTAATCGCATCGTTGAGGCTATGGCGACACCCATATTTATTGTCATTTTTTGATTTTGTTACCGAATCGTTAACATTGATGGCTGGAACTTTAAGTATTCCTTCCCGCAGCATTTCTAACAGGCGATGTACGCCTGTTGTGGTTTCTTCACTGATTCCATGAATGTTATCGAGCATTTTTGGATATTTGTTGTGAATAATTTCTGTTAGGTCTCCTCCATCATCTAACAGAAGATTAGCATCCCAAGGGTTTCCATCTACCAATATCGTGTTCTCGATACACTCTAAATATTCTTCCTCTGTTTCGCCTTTCCAGGCAAAGACAGGAATACCCGCGTCAGCCATAGCTGCGGCGGCGTGATCTTGAGTGGAGAAAATGTTACAGGAAGACCACCTTACTTCAGCCCCAAGATGAATGAGTGTTTCCATAAGTACAGCTGTTTGTATGGTCATATGTATACAACCTATGATTTTAGCGCCAGCTAGTGGTTGCTCTTCCTCATACTTTTTTCGAATCGCCACGAGCGCGGGCATTTCTTTCTCGGCTAGAAAAATTTCTTTCCTGCCGAATTCCGCGAGTCCAATGTCGGCGACTTTATAGTCCATAGTGTTCTCCATATTAACCACCATTAGCAACAACGAGTTCTAAAGCTGCGCGTGCTGGTAACTCTATTTTTCTGAGCACTCTGCTATACTAGCTTTTGAAGTTCGAAAATCAGTGGGGCATCTTACCACTAGCTCTTGTGTAATCGAAGTATGCTAAAAATAATCATGCGCTATCCCACCGATTCAAAATATCTATGTATCAACAGTCGATGAATATGTTTCGGTTAAAACCTCTATTTATTATTGTTGTTATCGGTTTCTGTGGATGTATCGATGCTTCCCAAAATTTTTCTCAGGAAGGATTAGAAGAAGAACCATTGCTTCCGGGTAAGAGGATTTATGATGATTATTGTTTTTCATGCCACACTCCCGGTCTAAATGGTGCACCAAGAATTGGGGACAAGGAGGCTTGGGCGGCTAGGCTGGAGCAGGGCAGAGTCTCGTTGCTGCAATCGACGATAGAGGGCATCCAGCCTGCGATGCCACCGAGAGGAATCTGTTTTGATTGCTCCGATGAACAGCTGGATGCGGCGATCGATTACATGATCGGTTACCAAGATTAAAGAGTGCTTGGTACTCGCTTAACTCAGATCATTGAGAAGGCTATCGAGCACCTTTTTAGCTACTGATGTCTCTACCTGCATTTCAGGGTGGTCAATACCCGCAGTCAAAGGCGAGCCATTTTTCAAGCCGGCAATCGACGCAGAGTCGAGCTGAAAACGCATGAAATGCACTGCTGCAGTCTTTTCTTCTCTTGAACGATCAAGGTCCTCATTAGTGATCGCATAAACCCTGTCTTCGCCCTCAACTCGTAGCCATACTTTATCCTCGATTCCCACTAGCTTAGCGAGTTTACCGGCTCTCTCAATTGGGTCTGGATACTCGATCATGAAGGTGGCTTTCCAGTTGTTGCCGTCGGGTATTAGGGGATTGTAAGCCGCTATTTCTTCTTCGATTTCGGAGCTTTCAAATATTTTTTCGATTCTGAGCATTTCTTGAATTTGATATTTCATGGTCAGAGCGTCTTCAAAGTAAAGAGTCGCATTGGGACCAAGGAAAAGTTGACGGTCTTTTTTGTGGTCAAGAATAGATTGTCTGAAGTCCTCTCTTTTATTTGAGTATTCCTCGAGAGTCCAAAGGTCTTGTTTTGTTAGTTTCATAGTTATTTTAGATTCCATATGCGTGACGAACCATGGTTAGGGGATGAACGGATTCTTCTACTGCGTCCAGATTATGAGTGATTAGTCGGCCTGCCATGGGACAATCGGAACCGACAAATCTGCGTTGTTTTCGCTGATTTGTCGCTGAACTGGGCGTGCTATTTTGAGGGCTTTTTCATAGGACTCTGATTTTACGGCATAGGTTCCATCGTGGCCGGAGCATCGTTCAATCATGTCTACCTCGCTATTAGGTATTAAGCTGAGGAATTCGCGTGTTTTAGCGCCGACGTTTTGAACTCTTTGATGGCAGGCAGCATGATACGAGACCTTGCCGAGAGAGTGTTTGAATTCTAGGTTTATGCTCTCTTGCTTAACATGAAGCATCAGATATTCGAACGGGTCAAAAAAATTGTCCTTTATTCTGCTTAATTCTTGTTCTTCAGGGAACATGAGCGGCAGCTCCTGTTTAAACATCAGCACACATGACGGGATTGCTGAAACGATCTGATATCCCTCGTCAATCGCCGAGACAAGATGCGGGAGATTGGCCTCTTTGAGCTTTTCAACCTTGGTGAGATCTCCTAACTCTAGCTTTGGCATGCCGCAACAGTTCGCATCCCAAATTATTTTTGTTTGGATTGCGTTGTGATTGAGAATGGCCGTTAAGTCTTCGATTAAGGAACTTTCCGTATTTTTATCATAACAGGTCGCGAAAATAGCCACTTTGAGTTGTCCCTGCGTGTTCTGTCCTTCGATAGACGGGTTTGCGTAGACTTTCACTGGTCGAGCAAATTTGGGAACTGGAGCTTCTGGATGTATCCCGATGCCTTTGTCTAAAACCTTTCTTACCGTTTTAGAGTCCAGAGCTTTATTCACTAAGGGAGCAATAGCAGGCGAGCTCGCTGCACCAAGCGTTGTATCGGTGCTAGTCAGTACCTTGTCTCTCCACCGGCTTTTTTTGGATTCGTATTTGATAGCCTTCGCGCGAAGCATCAAATGAGGAAAGTCGATAGCCCATTCGTGTGGAGGTAGATAAGGGCATTTTGTTTCCGCGCACAGATCGCAAAGAAAGCACTCGTCGACCACTTTGATATAGTCATCTTTAGCGACACCATCGACCTCAAAGGTTTCAGATTCATCGATCAGATCGAATAGGGTGGGGAAGGAATCGCAGAGGGAAACGCATCTTCGGCAGCCGTGGCAAGCATCGAAAACCCGTTCCATTTCTTCCTCGAGTGATTGTTTATCGTAATAGTCTGGATTTTTCCAGTCGATGGGTGCCCTTTTGGGTGCTTCCAGGTTTCCTTCTTTCATACTGTTCCGTTTGCTTTATTTAAACTTAAAAAAAGGGGGCGTTACTGCCCCCCTTTTATCCATAAACGAACCGAAAAAAAACCGTTACATAGCATCCAGAGCCTTTTGAAAACGATTGGCGTGGGACCTTTCGGCTTTAGCTAAGGTTTCAAACCAATCCGCAATCTCGTCAAAACCTTCGTCTCTGGCGGTTGATGCCATTCCGGGATACATATCAGTGTATTCATGGGTTTCGCCGGCGACCGCTGCCTTGAGATTATTTGAAGTTGATCCAATTGGTAGTCCAGTGGCAGGATCTCCAACCTTTTCCATGTATTCTAGATGTCCGTGAGCATGTCCGGTCTCGCCTTCTGCTGTTGATCTGAACACGGCAGCCACGTCGTTTTCTCCCTCTACATCGGCTTTCGCAGCAAAGTATAAGTATCGCCGGTTTGCTTGAGATTCGCCGGCAAATGCATCTTTGAGGTTCTGAAGGGTATTACTGTCTTTTAAATCCATATGAGTGAGCTCCCGATTGTAAGTAACCAGAGACCAAAAGAGGTCAGCGTTAATGTTTGATCGCTTTGTTGTGAAAGGTTCTTCTACTAACCAATCACGCGCATTTCTTATTAGATCACAATGGTGGTTGAAAAAAAACTTTCAAGGTTTGGTTTTCAACTTTTTATCCTTGCTGTGATGAGTTGATATAGTTCTCCAATGGAAACTTGGTTATTACTCACTTTTCTTGGCGCATTTTTGCAAAATATCAGATCTTTTCTGCAGCGGCGCATTACGGATAAATTATCGATCAATGGGTCGAGTTTTGTTCGATTCTTGTTTGCTATTCCTTTAGCGATACTACTGGTTCTCCTTCTCGTAGATAGAATACCGTCTTTACCTTGGACATTCTTGGGATATGTGATTGCTGGTGGGGTTGCCCAAATAATCGGAACTTCATGCCTGATTTCTGCGGTGGTGAAGGGAAATTTTTCCGTTGGTACTACGCTGTCCAAGACGGAAGCCGCGCAGGCAGCACTGTTTGGCCTTGTGGTTTTGGGGGACGCGATTACTGCCTCCATTGCCCTAGGGATTTTGGTTAGTTTGGCAGGTGTGGCATGTCTATCATGGAGTCAAGGATCTTTTTTATCGAATTTGTCGCGGCGGTCACTCTTTTTAGGCTTGATATCCGGAACGGGCTTCGCAGTAGCTGCTGTCTGTTTTAGAGGGGCGAGCTTATCTCTTGAATTTGGTGAATTTTTCGAACGAGCAGCGCTAACAGTTTTGGTTGCCGTTTCCCTTCAATCAATCATTATGGGTGTGTATCTTTTGGTTCGAGAGCCGGGTGAATTAGCCCGAGTTTTTCAAAATTGGCGAATTTCCTCAGTGATTGGTTGTGTAGGCATGCTGGCCTCTTTATGCTGGTTTTCCGCGATGACCCTTAATAGCGCTGCTATTGTAAGGGCTGTTGGTCAAATAGAACTGTTGTTTACACTGTTAACGACGATCTGGTTGTTTAAAGAGCGTCTGCGTATTGTTCAATTACTGGGTATGGTTTTGATTGTGACTGGAATTTGGTTTTTGATATAGGGATTTAATTGATGAGCGAAGTGAATGTAGAGATAGAAGATGGGTGGGCTGAGGTAATCCTGAATCGCCCCGAGAGAAAAAATGCAATCAATGGTCCTTTGGGACAAAAACTTGAAGACGCCTTCGAAACGCTCAGTTTTGATGATGAAGTGAGAGTCATACTCTTCAGAGGGAGCGAAGGAGCCTTTTGTTCTGGTCTAGATTTAAAAGCTTTTAATGAAGCTCCTGAACCCGAGTGGGTCAAAGATTTTCAACAAATTTGGAGAGGTGCGCATCGAGCGATTTTCAATTGTAAAAAGCCCGTCGTAGGGGCATTGGAGAGGTTTGCAATTAACGGGGGCGCTGCATTGGCTTTAGCATGCGATTTACTGGTCGTGGGCAGAGAGTCATTTATTCAGGTCGGCGAAGCACAGATTGGGATGGCCGCGCCCTATAACCTAGCTTGGCTTAGCCTCAGGCATTCCGAGTCCACCATAACTCGTGTCGCACTGATAGGAGACAGAATATACGGTGAGGAGATGAAATCCAGCGGGCTTGCCGATGTTTGCTGTGAGGACTCTCAAGTGCTGATAGAAGCAAAAGGCTTAGCCGCAAAATTAGCTGCATACCCTGGGCATGGCCTGAAAAGAATAAAGACTGTAATACGAGGTGCTCAAAGCCTTGATGCGGATGATTGGTTCAACTGCTTCACTGGCGTGGACCCTGTTAAGGAGAGAACCAAGCCCAGTAAAGTAAATTAGCTTGAGATGTTCTGGAGCTGTTCGGCATAATCCTGGTTTAGTGTTGACCACTCCAGTTTCAACCACGGGGTATAAAGATCTGTGTTTTCCCTTAGCTCGTTGGTAAGGGATTCCTTTGAAATCCACTTCCAGCTCTGAACCTCATTTGGGTTAGGCGCAGGCGCTCCATCGAAACGTCCAAAATAAACCGAGCAAAGCTCGTTTTCGCTGAGCTGAGTGTTGAAGGTCGCTTGATACTCAAATTTGTATACGAATTTTAAATCAGACTGCACGCCCAATTCTTCTCCAATCCTTCTAGAGGCGGCAAAGTCAATCGACTCACCGGCTCGTGGATGGGAGCAGCAAGTATTTGACCAAAAGTCTCCCCACAGAGGTTTACTTGTGGCGCGCTGCTGAATGAGGACTTCTCCGGATCGGTTAAACAGAAATATTGAAAAGGCTCGGTGAAGCTTGCCTTGGTCTTCATGGCATCGAGTTTTGTCCAGAAAACCTATTTCTTGGTCGTTAGAATCAACTAAAATCAGAAGATCGGGGTTTTCACCCTCAGAATTCGCATTGTTGACGATGTCTATTTGGTTGTTCATTTTTGTTGTTTGGTGTCGATCAACCTAATATACCAGATCTGACCCTCGGGCTTGGTGCGGATTTTCAGAAGTTGTAAGGAGAACAATAGGCATGGACGACTCTAAACCTGAAGAGATTTATTTATCGGTCAATGGCATTAAAATTTGTTGTTTTCGTTGGGGCGATCCCGACGGAAGAGCTTTGTTATTGGTCCATGCGACAGGGTTTCACGCTCGGTGTTGGGATGAAGTCGTTGCACATTTGCCCTCGGACTGGAACATCGTTAGCGTCGACATGAGAGGACATGGTCGATCAGAAAAACAGGGGCCTTACGGATGGGCACAATTTGGTTCAGATTTAAATGAGGTCACCTCGCAGTTGGACATAAAAAAAGCAATTGGGGTTGGGCATTCGATGGGTGGCTATTGCGTGACGGAGGTTGCTTATTTATCACCTGATGTTTTTTCGGATTTAGTGCTTGTTGATCCCGTAATTAGGCCGCCCGATGCCTATGATAGTCAGACAGCAGTGCCAGATGGATCTGTTGAAGATCACCCGATTGCTCGTCGGAGAAGTCAATTCGAATCATGGGTCGAGATGTACGACCGTTATGAGCAAAGAAGTCCTTATAGCTTATGGCAGCGACAAGTCTTTGAGGATTATTGTCGGCATGGTGTAATTCCGGCAAGAGAGGGGAGTGGGTTGAGTTTGCATGTCCTGGTTCTGTTGAAGCTTCCATTTATATGGGAAACAATGAGTCCTCGATACACGAATTCATACCCAAGATTTCTCAAAACACAATGATCTTGAGAGCACCGCCTAGAAAAAACGATAGCGCGGAAGTCGATTTTACGGCGTCTCCTACCTGGCCTGGTTTAGTTAAATCTTTTCCTAATGCTGAGGAATTGTATTTGGACCACCTGACTCATTTTATTCCTATGCAGGAGCCTGTATTTGTGGCGGACGTGATCAAGCGAGTTGATCGGGGTAGTACGCTAACGAAACAAATAAGAGAGGGAGAATAATATGAACATGGGTTTTGCCATGGCCTTCAACCAATTTACTGAGCCTGCTTTGATCGCGGACTCGGCGATTTTGATTGAAGAAATGGGCGCTTACTCAGTTTGGGCACCAGAGCATGTGATGTTTTTCCCTGAATATGCCTCCTCTTATCCCTACAGCGAGTCGGGAAGGATTCCTGGGGATCCAGAAGGCTTACTTGACCCGTTTACAGTATTAACTTTTATTTCGGCCCGAACAAAGAATCTGCGATTGGGGACCGGTATTTGTTTGGTACCTCAAAGAAACCCGATTTACACGGCAAAAATGGTTGCTGATTTGGATTATCTATCTGGTGGAAGAGTCGATTTTGGCGTTGGAATTGGCTGGTTGAAAGAAGAATTTGTTAATTTAGGGATGGATTTTAAGAACCGAGCTGCAAGATGTATTGAATATATTGAAGTCATGAAGGAGTTGTGGAGTCCTGAGGTTTCTGAATATCGGGGAGAAACTGTTGATCTAAGACCATGCCAATTCAACCCCAAACCCACTCAAAAACCCCATCCCCCGATCTACTTCGGAGGCGAAAGCGATGCTGCTTTATACCGAGTGGCGACTTTTGGAGATGGCTGGTATGCCTATGATATCTCTCCGGAAGAACTGGCTTTAAGGTTGGATTCACTTGATAGCAAGATGCATCAAACCGGCCGATCTCTGGACCAGATTGAATTGATTGTGGGCCCTAATCGCCACCCGGTGAATGAAAAGACAATAGAGCAGTATTCGTCTTTGGGTGTAACGCAGCTCGTTGTTACTTTGTATGGCTCTGACCTTGCGAAAATCGAACAGAGAGCAGCCCAATTCTTGAGCTAGCATGGTCAATAAGTCTATTTGTTATATCACTGCGTTCATATATTCCTTTATGCGACTGAGATGGCCGTCCACGTTTGTAGGTTCGGCATTGTGCGTTGCCACGGCAAGGTGAGAAGCTCCGAGATCGCGCCATTTTTCTGCGTGTTTATTCCATCGGTCTGGGTCGCCGCCCGCATACTGAGCTTGGGCTTGTACGCCGAAATTGTTCCAGTCTAGGCCTTTCGCTTCTCTTTTTGCTCTAATTTCCTGCAGTGTGTTGCGAGCTGCTTCATTAGGTCCCATAAGGGGGATCCAGCCATCTCCTAAGTCGGCGCATCGCTCGATGAGCTGGGGAGCGCCACCGCCAAACCAAATAGGTACGTTTTTGGAAGGTCGAGGGTTTAAGCTGGCTTTGTCTATGTGGTGGTAGTCACCCTTGTACTCAAGGACCTCGCTTTCCCACAAAAGGCGCATCAGCTCAACTTGCTCTGCTTGTCGCTTCCCTCTATTTTTAAAATTTTCGTTAAGACCAACATACTCAACAGCATTCCAACCCACGCCGATGCCCAGTTTGAAGCGATTGTTTGACAAAATAGCGAGTTCGGCAGCTTGCTTGGCCACTAATACTGTCTGCCTCTGGGGAAGAATCATGACCGTGGTGATCATGTCGAGATTTTTTGTTACCGCTGCTATAAATGCGAAAGTGGTGAAGGGCTCATGAAAAGCAACGTCCTTGTCATAGGGACCTTCGAACCCGCCGGGTCTGTTCCTGTCGGCACCTAGCACATGATCGTAAATGAGTAAGTGCGTTATACCCAGTTCTTCGACCCCTTGCGCGTAATCCTTTATCGCTTGTGGATCTGTACCGATCTCGTTGTGGGGAAAGACGGCGCCTATTTCCATTATATGTCTCCTGCAGTTTCCTAAGGTTATAGATTCTTATGCTCCTGAGTGCAACTTAGGAATCCGAAAGGTAAACTACTGTCTATAACGTATAGTTAGTTTTCTGATTTATGAGCGACGCGAAGGACAACACACAATTCTCTTTTGTTGAGATGGAGCATTCTATTCTGGAGTTCTGGGAAAACGAGAACATTTTCCAGAAGTCCTTACAACAGTCGAAAGAGTCGGACCCCTATGTATTCTATGATGGACCTCCCTTTGCCACTGGTTTACCGCATCATGGTCACTTAACAGCAAGCACGATAAAAGACATTATTCCGCGGTACTGGACGATGCAGGGTAAGCACGTCTCGAGACGGTTTGGTTGGGATTGTCATGGGGTTCCTATTGAGTGGGAAATAGACAAAAAGCTAAACATGAGTGCCCAAGAGGCTGTAGCCAAATTAGGGATTAAGGGATACAACGACGAATGTAGATCCATAGTTCAGCGATATGTAGCTGAATGGCGAAGTACTATCACCCGGTTGGGGCGTTGGGTCGATTTTGATGACGACTATAAGACAATGGATCCGTGGTACATGGAGTCAGTCTGGTGGGTATTTAAACAACTGTGGGATAAGGATCTGGTCTATAAGGGTTTTAAGGTAATGCCCATCTCTACTGCTCTTGGCACTCCTCTTGCCAATTTTGAGGTAAGCCAAAATTACCGAGACGTTCAAGATCCTGCCGTTACGGTTTTATTTAAGATTAGAGATCAAGAAAGGTATCTGGCAGCCTGGACTACGACCCCTTGGACGCTTCCCTCCAATTTAGCAGTTTGTGTCGGGGATGAGATTGATTATGTTCTTGTCAGAGACGAATCCAGTGAAAAGGACATCTATTTTGCTGAGGAGCTGCTGGGTCAATATGGTGACTTCCAAGTTTTAGAAAAAGTCAAAGGTTCAGACCTGGTTGGACTGGAATATGAACCGATGTTTGACTATTTTGCAGATCAGCAAACTCAGGGCGGTTTTGTCGTAGTTAGTGATGATTATGTTACGACGGATGGGGGAACTGGTTTGGTGCATCAAGCACCTGCATTTGGAGAGGATGATTACAGAGTTTTAAATGAGAATAAGATCGATGCATTTGTTTGCCCGGTAGGTCTAGATGGCAAATTTGATGAAGCTGTGTCCGATTTTTCGGGAATGCATGTTAAGGAAGCCGACAAACCCATCATAGAATTTTTAAAAACAAAGGGTTCACTTTATCGCCAGGAAGTGATCCAACACAGTTACCCTTTTTGTCCTAGATCTGACACCCCTTTGATTTATGTTGCGATCCCCGCCTGGTATGTCAGGACTTCTTCTATCGTCGATAAGTTGGTTGCTGCGAATGATCAAATTCGATGGGTCCCCGAACACATCAAAGAGGGCAGATTTGGTAATTGGTTGAAAGGCGCGATTGATTGGGGCGTCTCAAGGAATCGAGTTTGGGGAACCCCTATCCCAATCTGGATCAATGATGAAACCGGAAAGGCAATCTGCATTGGTTCGAAAGAGGAGCTTAAGGAATACTCAGGTGTAGAGGTTCCTGATTTTCATAGAGAACATGTTGATCCATTAACCTTTAATGTCGAAGGAGAATCTGGCACCTACCGTCGCATCGAGGAAATTTTGGATTGCTGGTTTGAGTCTGGATCTATGCCCTACGCTCAGTTGCATTATCCGTTTGAGAACCAGGCTTTGTTCGAATCAGGTTTTCCTGCGGAGTTTATTGCTGAGGGGCTAGATCAAACCCGAGGCTGGTTCTATACGTTAACAGTGCTGGCAGCGGCCATTTACGATAAACCGGCCTTCAATAACGTTATCGTAAACGGTTTAGTTCTTGCTGAAGACGGTAAAAAAATGTCGAAGTCATTGCAAAACTATACGCCTCCCGACAATTTGATGGAGCAGTATGGAGCTGATGCGCTGCGACTCTACCTGATTAATTCCGGCCTTGTAAAAGCCGAGGAACAGCGGTTTGTCGACTCAGGCGTGCACGAGATGACTCGCAGGGCACTGCTGCCTTGGTACAATGCATTTTCCTTCCTTAAAACCTACGCAGAAATCGATGACTGGTCACCGAAAAATGGTTTTCCTTGTGGTGACAACGTACTTGATCAATGGATGCTCTCGCGTTTGCAGACTTTGAAAGAGAGTGTCACTGAAGAGATGTCGGAATACCGTTTATTTAACGTGGTGCCGAAACTCTTTGACTTTATCGAAGACCTGACCAATTGGTACATCCGGTTGAATCGTTCCAGGTTTTGGGGTGAGGGGATGAGCGAGGACAAAGTCTCAGCTTTTAATACTTTGTACGCGGTGCTTTATGAGCTTTGCAAAGTTATGGCGCCATTTGCACCCTTTCTCTCGGAGCATCTTTTCAGAGAGTTATCTGCGCTTTCTGGGGATCAAGCAGATAAAGAGTCTGTCCATCTGTGTCGATTCCCTGAGTTTGATGCGGCCCAGAAAGCCTCAGATCTGGAAGTTGCGGTTGATCGAATGCAGCAAGTGGTCCTGCTGGGTAGGCAAAAAAGAGAATCGGTAAAGATTGGTTTAAGAACTCCTTTGTCTGCAATTACCATTGTCCATAGAGATAAATCGCTGCTCGATGATATGAAATCATTAGAAGGTTATGTGCGAGATGAACTCAATGTCAGAGAGATAAGGTATTCGAGTGATGAAGGGGACTACATCGATTTAGCGGCTAAGCCAAACTTCTCTTTGCTTGGAAAGCGTCTCGGGAAAAGCATGCGTGATTATCAGAAAAAAATCAGCGCGATGACATTTGATGAGATCGCGAGTTTTCAACAAAGTGGCGAAATGAGAATTGAAGAAGAGCTGTTTACTCTTGAAGAGATAGAGATTTTTCAAAAGCCAAAGGAAGGAACGGCGACGATATCCAATAGCTTCATTGCAATTGAATTGGATTGTGAATTGACATCGGAGCTAATCAGGGGAGGTTACGCTAGGGAAGTGGTCAACAGAATTCAGCGCGCTCGAAAAGAGCAAGGATTCAAGGTTAGCGACAGGATTGAGGTGGTTTATGCCGCACAAGGGGAGTTGGGTGAAGCGATGTCTGAAATGGCGGATTACATCGCTGGCGAGGTATTAGCGGTGCATTTCAAAGCGGGCGATCCTTCGCGTGATTCGGTAAAAAACAGTGTGGACGGGAACGAACTGGAGTTCTCTTTGAGCTTAGTTGATCGGTAGGAGCGTTTCTTGATTCGTTATCAATTCGAATCTTCATCTTCGAACAGTCGATTGGCACACGTCGGCACCTACAAAAGAACCTTACCCGTTAGCTTGGATCGTATGTATGAAAATGCACTCGATTGGGAGCATCTACCTCACGTTCATTCGAGTAGTTTTAAATCGATTTCCGCACTGGATTTCGGTTCTTGGGGTTGGCTAGCTGACGTCACAGACAGCAAAGATAGAACAATGCAACTGGAATTGAAATTAGATCGCTCTGCGCGTCGCTGGATAACGCGAAATTTAAGTGGGGACACGAAAGGCGCGGAAATCTGGACCCATGCCTTTGTGGTTGATGAAAGACAGCTAGACCTCGTTATTGATTTTTTTGTTCCTTTAGAAGGCGTCGACAATAAAGACAAGGTTGGTATGGCTTATGCTAAATCTTATGAGCGCCTGTACGATGAAGATGTACAGATGATGAGCGAGCGCCAGTTTCATCTTGATTTGAGATTAGAAAGACAAGACCTAACCAAAGAATTGGAAGTAAGCATACCCAAGGTATTACCTCTTAAAGTGATTTTGGCGGGAAGAGAGTATCTGATTAACAAGGAAGGGCAAGATTGGTACGTCTATCCATCTCGTTGCCCCCATTTATTAGGGCCTTTGGACCGCTCAGATATAAGCGGTGGTGTTGTATCGTGTCCTTGGCATGGTTATAAGTTCGATCT
Organism: Candidatus Azotimanducaceae bacterium; assembly: GCA_045560825.1. Classification (GTDB taxonomy): domain Bacteria; phylum Pseudomonadota; class Gammaproteobacteria; order Pseudomonadales; family Azotimanducaceae; genus UBA4421. The sequence continues at coordinate 35,433 of JBJKYX010000006.1, read as the reverse complement.
TCGTACGGGAGATCAAGTCCTCAGCGCAGATAAAAACAAAACCTGTTCCTTGGGAATCCTTCCGAATATTTGCCAATTTGAGGGTAAACTTCGATTAAGTTGGAGCTAATTGATACGAAAAGGAATTAAAACAATGCTATTTAAAACTGTGAAGATCATGTTACTTATTTCTAGTAGTTTCTCGATGGTCAACGCTAATGAAGCACCAAATATTTCCGGCACTTATAATGTCGCAACACTGACGCCTTTGGAGCGACCAGCCGCTTTTGGTGATAATTTGTACCTGTCTAAAGAGGAAGCCAATCGGATTACCAATGAGGCAGCGGCCTTTGATGCTAGAGCTAACGCAGACAGTGACCCTGAACGAAATGCTCCTAAAGAAGGAGGAAATGTAGGCGGGTACAACATGTTTTGGATTGATCGAGGTGATAGCGTCGTGTCTGTAAATGGTCGGTTTAGAACTTCCATTATTAGTCGGCCTGCAAGTGGCAGAATCCCCTCAATGACAGCGGAAGGACAAGCTCGTTTAGATGGATTTTTGAATGGGTTTAGAATTATTTGGAGAAATCCCGATCCCACGACGGGTAAGAATACGGGAACGGCTTGGTGGCTCAGCGAGACTGACGGTCCGGGTCCGTATGACGATCTTGAACAGCGACCGCTTGCCGAGCGATGCATAATCGGTTCGCGATCAACGGCTGGGCCTCCTATGTTGCCCAACCTTTATAACAACTACAAAAGGATTATCCAAACTGAGGATAGCATTATGATCCTAACTGAAATGAATCACGACGTTCGGGTTGTCAGAATGAACGCAGAGCATAGACCGATCGAGGTGAAAACCTGGTTAGGGGATTCGATTGGTAAGTGGAAGGATGGGGTATTGGAGGTTGATACAACGAATTTCACTTCGACTCCACCGCTCTCTGGTGCAGATGAGAATTTGCACGTGGTGGAGTATTTCAGAGTCACCGAAGGAGGGTTGAACTACTCTTTCGTAGTTGAGGACAAAACCGTTTGGTCGGAGCCATGGGGAGGTGAGTATTTCTGGCCTAGCGTTCAGGATAAGGTGTACGAATATGCCTGTCATGAGGGCAACTACTCACTCGGAAATATTATGCGCGGGGCTCGAATGCTTGAAAACGATACGATGTGAATTGGCGACCTTCTAGTTGCCGGTGAATTTGGGTTTCGATTTGTCTAAATAAGATGAGATCGCTTCTTTTCGGTCTTCAGTCGCTGAAGCGAAGAGATTTTGGTCAACATCCATGTGCATGATCGACTGCGCAAGTGCGTTCGAATAACTGTTAATGGATTGTTTAATCATTTGAGCCGCGATCGGCGGTTTTTCGGCATAGAATTTTGCGAGCTCTAGCGCTTTATCGAGCAGAGCACTTCTAGAAACCAGATCGTCGAGGATGCCCCACGCCAGTAGCGAGTCTGCTTCCAGTCTATTACCGCCAACCACTAACTGTTTCGCTCGTGCTGGCCCCACCAGGCTGACGATCAGCGGCAAGCTTTTCCACATTAAATTAACGCCTATGTCGATTTCTGGATATTGCATGAAACAGTTGTCAGCACCAATACGGAAGTCACACGCGGTCGCTATACAAGCCCCTCCTCCCATCGCTCCTCCATGCCATGCCGCAACAGTGATTGGATCTAGATCCAATATCGCTTGTATGGCCTGTTCTCCTGCACGCATCCGTCGTCGCCGATGAACCAGCGGAACCTGATATTCAAGACCTGGATCTGATAAGTCGGCGCCAGAGGAAAAATGGTTACCGCTTCCTGTAAAAATAATGGCTCTGATTTGATCATCTTCCTGACATTGCTCACAGACCTGTTTGATTTCTCTCAAATGCTCATAGTTCAGAGCATTGGCTTTGTCTGGACGGTTAAAATAAACCGTTGCAATGGGCCCCTCTGTCTGAAATTTAATGTTTTTGTAGTTCATAAAAAAATAGTAGCTGTCTGCAATCGGAAATCAAGAAGAAACAATACATAATCAAACACTTCAAAAGTAGGTTTTAAAATCGTTTTTTGGTAACTGATGGTAGGTGTTCGAATTTATGCAAGACCGTATTCATGTGGGTCATATATCCTCAAATAAGCTTAGATTGTCGTATCTAGAACGAGGAAATCCCCTCGGGCCGACTATGATATTTTTGCATGGTTTAAATGATCATTGCCGTACCTTCGATGAACTTGTTAAACCTTTCATTGATGAATACCGGATAGTCACGCCAGACTTAAGGGGGCACGGGGATTCCGAGTGGACTAAGGGTGTGGGCTACGATCTTTTAGATTATCTTTATGATTTGCACCGGTTGGTCGTGGATTTGGACCTGGCGCCCGTCACCCTCGTTGGACACAGTCTGGGAGGAGCTGTGGTTGCTCTGTATGCAGGGCTGTATCCGTCTTTGGTTAACAATTTAGTTCTAATGGAAGCGATGGGTCTGTGGGTGCCAGAAGAGGGAGAACCTGCAATAACAGAGAGGCTTAAGATGAGAGTTGACCTGTTGGGACAGCAGGAAGGAAAAACCTCCAAAAGTTTTCCAAGCTTAGAAGCGGCTTTTGAAAGAATGCAGGAAGCCAATCCCAGCTTGAGAAAAGACGTTGTTCTGCACCTAACTCAGCATGGCGTCCGAGAGAACAACGACGGCTCCTATTCGTGGAAGTACGATTACTTGACCCGCAGTCCTGATTTTAGTTTAAGGCATGAAGATACCATCGAGATCTGGAAACGGATTATTTGTCCTGTTCTAGTTGTTAATGCTGACAATGGTTTGCCTCACCGAGTCGGGCACAACGAAACATTAAAGTATTTTCAAGATAGTCGTTTGGAGATACTGGAAAAAGCTACGCATTGGATTTTTCACGATCAAAAATTAGCGATGCAGGACCTTATAAACAACTTTCTCAGTCATGCTAGGAGTTAGGTTTTGTGTCGTAGGTACTCAGTTACTGCCATAGGGCTTCCTCTAAATTCGATTCTTGTCTCTTTTTTGGATAGTTGATACTGATACATCGGGTCATAGTACTGCGTCAGGAGCTTTTCGATCCAGCTATGGTGGCTCTGGCTACCCTCAAAGGCGCTCGAAATTTCTTTCTCTAATAGAGTATGGCGTGACCCCCCGAGCCTTTTTTTTATTCTGTTTAGAGCGCTTAGGTAATGATCTGAAAGTTGCTTTGTGGAGACTCCGCTCGATATCGGTTGCGCGATGTATTCCTCATGTATGTGCTCTACGCGTTCTGATAGCGAGACTTCGATTAAGGCAATGGGCGCGCGCTTCATTTTGTTAAAGAGGGACTCGGGTATAGCAAGACGACCAATGGTTCGACTTTCATCTTCTAAAAACTAAGCATTCCTTCTCATGTCTGAGGATCTCAAGGGCGAGCTCATTTTCGAAGGTCACAGGTGTTGGTTGTTGATCGATTCGACCGCCAAATGCTGATCCTCGATGTTTTGCTAATTGTTCCAAGTCAATACTATTGTGAAGATTACGGATCACTACGGTTTTTTTTGAACCCGTTTGTCCTCCGATTAACCATATTGGTTTTTGTTGTTCGGGAATGGAATCGGTGATCATAGTCAGGCACTGCCGCAAAGACTTAAAACCTCCGTCTATCTTAGGAATGTTAATACCGGACTCTTTCAACCACTCTTGAGCGATCTTGGAACGCAAGCCTCCGCGCCAACAAATTAAATAGGCGGAGGGCCGGTGTTTTAGGAAGATTTTCCAAGACTCAACGCGCTGTTTTTTGAGGTCCCCAGACACTAGCTGGTGTCCGAGGTCTATAGCGCGCTGATGACCATTCTCCTTGTACATTTTCCCGACGGCGTCTCTTTCTAGATCATTTAAGATTGGGAGGTTCTGGCTGTTGGGTATTTGGCCTTTAGCAAATTCTCCAGGGGCACGTAAGTCTAGGAAAGGAACTCCGCTACTCAGAGTTTGGATTTCTTGAGGAAACTGACTAAGGAGCTTTTTCGGTAACTGGTTTGCCGTCTCTGAATAATTCAAGGTGTTCTCTAAGGATATCGATTACGTCGGTTCGGTCTCTATTAGCCACTTCTATAGCTTGCTCCTGTAAAGTGAGTGCTTTTTCGAAGTCACCGCTGGCAGCATATGTTGCAGCCCAAGTGTCGAGATATTCTGGCTGGTTTCTGGCTCGAGCACTCGAATTCATCAATCGATCCATTATTTTTTTGGCATATTTAGGCCGCTTGAGTCCTCTAATATTTGAGACCGTTAAAGTCCACGCAACCTCATTGATGATGTCGGAATCTTCATCGTCTTGCCGTACTGCTTTTTTGTACCAACGGATGGCGGCGCTGTTCGATGGTTTTACCTCAGTGCCTGTAGCATATAGGTTACCGAGTATCACCATGGCTTCTGCGCTTTCATTTCTTGCGTGGTCTTTTAACCAAGTCACGATGCCACCACTTTCCAATTCGGTGTCGCGTTGGTTAATCAAAAATCTCCCGTACATTATTGCGGCTGTTTCATCGCCTAATGTGGCAGCTTTTTTAAAATAGTCATTAGCTTGCGAAATATTCCTTGGAACTGGTCTAGCACCTGAATTGTAAAGTTGACCTAGATAGAGGAGTGACTCTACGTGGTTTAGAGAGGCGGCCTGATTTAAAAGGCTAAGAGCAGCTTCTTCGTTATTCTCACCGTAGTGATTTTGAAGGTATAAGCTCGCGAGGGTGTACATGGATTCTGTAGAGCCGAGCGCTATAGCTTGTAGATAGTTTTCCTGAGCCAGTTCGAGCTTTTCTCGTCGTGTTTTATCCGTTTTCGCCTGTCGTGATTGGCTCCAGTAGGTCCGACCAAGTAGGGAGTTAGCGAGCAAATTATCTCGGCGGGATGCTACGTTTAACCAAGAAATTGCACTATTGAATTTTCTTTGATTGACCAGGTAAGCACCAATAGCTGCCTGCGCTGCACTGTCAGAGGCATTAGCTAGCTCCCTAATTAGTGGCCAGCCTTGGGATTCGGTATCGACTGATTTAGGCTCTAGTGCTGCTAAAACATCGGACAGCTCAAAGAACCAATACTTCAAGGGATTTTGTTCTTGTCTCCCCAGAACCAAGAGCCCCAGATCGATTTCTTCTGTCGTTCGGTAGATGGATCCTACTGGGCTGTAACCGGACGTTTTGATGAATGTTTTTGCATCGTTGATCGTCATGATGGGATAGGGACTATCTCTTTCACCGTGATTGTTCTCGGCCATAATCTTTTGAATGTGATCAAGTGAGTCTTGATGTAATTTGTTTGCGTCGGGGGAGTCTAGGTGGTCGTAAAAAACTGACATTACGTAGTGCCCAGTCTGACTGGCGGGATATAGGTCGAGAATCGCTGAACCAATCGAACCGAGTTTTAAAGGTTGGTCATCGCTAAGTTGCAGGGCTTGCTGCTCCAGTTCCAGGAGCCGAAGATAGTTCTTTTTGTTGTTCTCAGAATCAAAAAATTGCTCTTTTTCTAACGCCAAATTCTCAAGGAACCTAGAGGAGCTTGATTCTTGCTCGCTAGTTCTCGCTGCAGGTGCTAAGAATAGGGTAAGGACTGCTAAGCTGATTAAGATTCTTTTCATGAATGCTTTATATCATCCTAAAAGAGCAGAAGAAATCATTCTCGCAAGCATTATTTGCCTGTAAGGCGTACAAGTGTCAACATATTGCTGCGAATCGTTATCGAGGATGTTTAATGAGCCTGCTGGATAAGTTAAAAACACCTGGTTCAAGTAAGTCGTTGCCCGGGAGAGAGGAGCAGATGCCCTTACCACCGGCCCACTTTGTGCATGGTAGACCCCTTCAAGCTCCGTTTCCTGAGGGCATGAAGCTCATTCAGTTTGGTATGGGTTGCTTTTGGGGGGCAGAGCGAAAATTTTGGGAGATGAGTGGCGTTTTTTCCACTGCGGTAGGCTATTCAGGTGGTGGTACTCCGAATCCTTCCTATGAAGAAGTATGCAGCGGATATACTGGTCACACCGAGACTGTGCTCGTGATCTATGATGAAGGTGAGGTGTCTACATTGTCTTTGCTTAAAGGTTTTTGGGAAGGGCATGATCCTACGCAGGGTATGCGGCAAGGGAATGATATTGGTACACAGTACCGGTCATCAATTTATGCTTACGATGACCAACAACTTCAACTCGCGATCAAGACTAGAGATGTTTATCAGAACACCCTAAGTGAAAAGGGTTTCGGGAACATCACGACAGAAATTCTCGAAACAGGCGATTTTTTCTATGCTGAACATTATCACCAGCAATATTTAGCAAAAGTACCCAACGGCTATTGCGGGCTTGGTGGTACTGGCGTTGGTTGCAATGTGGAGTCTTTAGCCAAGTTAGAATTGGCGTAATCGATTTTTTAGCTAGATACCGTTCTTGAAGTGCCGCATCTTTGGCATGTTTGAATACTGATTAGTTTGCCACTCTTGACGTCGAATTGTTTTTTTTGGTCGTAGGCCCATTTGTGAAAGCCGCTGCGGCAAAGAGTCTTTCCCTTTGCTTGATTTTTAAGTTTTTCTTTCTTGAAGCTCTTTAGGTTAGTGGGTTTTGACATAAGTTCGTGTCTGTCGAGCTTGCAGGTTGCCCATATTTGAGAATAATTCGCGTCTGTGTGCAAGACTAGTTTTTCTTGATGGATTGAATTTGAGTGGAAAAGAAATTGTCTAAAATCGGTGTCGGTGTTGACTTTGGTACAACCAATTCTGTGGCGGCTTATTTTGATGGTCAAGAATTATCATTAGTTGATCTCGAAGAGGCCGGCGCTGTTATGCCATCAGCCACTTATATTGATCAGGCTCTTCAAACTAAAACCGGAAAAAACGCGATCGATCAATATATCGCTGATAATACGGGGCGTACGGTAGAGTTGGTACCTGAAGTTATAGGCGAGACATCTAAATTCAGTGAGAGTGGTGATGCTGAGGATCCATCCGAAGTTGATACGGTCACGGAGCAAATATACGGTGCGCCTGTAACGGATAGCGGTCTTCAGGGTCGTTTGTTCAGAGGAACGAAACGATTGTTAGGTGATGAGCGGGTGCGACGACTTATGGTTTTTGATCAGCCCTTTCGGTTGGTTGCACTGATTACTCCAATACTGTTGAGAATTAGGAAGTCCCTTGAAAAGCAAGTTGGACCAATAGAGCTTGTGCATATAGGCCATCCCGTAAACTTCGAGGGTAAAGAAAGGTTAAGAAATAAGCTGGCACTTGATCGGTTGGGAGAGGCCTACAAGTATGCGGGGATATCTCAGCAAGAGTTCTATCCTGAACCTGTTGCAGCGGCTGTTAGTTTCCTTCATCGGCATCCAGAAATTTCGGGAGAAAATTTGCTTACCCTAGACTTTGGTGGCGGCACATTAGACTTTTGTGTGCTAGAGCGAAATCGAGAACAATTTAGAGTTCTATCCACACATGGGATCGGGATGGGTGGAGACCATATAGATCAACTGCTATTTCGAAAACTATTATTTCCAATGATGGGTAAGGGCGAGATTTGGAAACGTAAGGGCTTTGATCGGGAGATAGAGACGAGATTTCCTTTCGAGGAATTTGAGGATCTGTTATTGAACTGGGCGATCACGTATACATTAAATCAGAACAAATACACTACGCCTGTGATCGAATGTATCGAACAAAATGGCCCGGGAAAAAGGAAGTTTGAGCGCCTGAGAGAGGTCATCAAACATAATCTTAGTTATCTTTTGTTCTCTGCGATAAAGGATTTCAAGGCAAAGTTATCAGATCGAGAAGAGGCGCAGCTGGATATACCTGAAATAGACGTGAATTTAACGATGAGCAGACGAGAGTTTGAGGAACTGATAAGGGAGCCTCTTACCCGCGTGGAAGAAGCGCTTGACCTAACTATCGCTAAGGCGGGTTTAACCGCAAACCAAGTAGACATTGTTTTGGGGACTGGCGGTTCAAGCTTGATCCCAGCAGTGAGAACGCTAATGGAATCTCGATTTCCAAATAAAGTCGTGGAGCATGACCCCTTTACAAGCGTCGCAGCAGGTTTGGCAATAGCTAATTACTATGGCTACAGCCTGCAATGAAACGCTTAGATGCCTAAAAGATTTTTCTCTTAGACATGTTTTGTTGATTGTCGAGTTAGTATTTCGTTCAGTTTCTTTTTATTTTCCTTATAGGGGTCATCGCGCAGGTTGAGGTATTCCTTCAAGGGCATTTCCCGAAATTTTTGGGACATATCTCGAGCATAATCTGATTCGCTGACCCTGTGGTACGCATATTGGGCTTGGCCATCCAAAGCCGTCTTGATCCCTTGGATTTCGTAAGCCTTTTTAGTTGCGCGCTTGTATTGCGTTGCCATCTGCCAGTTCATCAAGCCGATCCGTTCGGCAAAAACTTCAGTGAACTCATCAATGTCGTTCTGATCGATACAATAGTTGGCCATTCCTAAACGGTAAGCTTCCTCTCCTGTGATGTTATCGCCGGTGACTGCCAGTTCGAGGGCTTTTCGCATTGGCAGGCTCCAAGGGAACCACAGCATATCAACGCCCATGGAGCGCATGGGAGGGTACCCGATTTCGCAGTCTGGAGTGGTGACTAATAGATCACACATCGAGGCAAGTTCCGATCCGCCTGCGAGCGCGTAGCCATGGATCTGTGCGATAACAATTTTTGATAGATCCCAAATCTGAAACCATTGCTGAACAACGTAGCGAGCCCAGTGAGTCACTCCACTGGTATCCACATACTGATTTCCTAAATCAGGTTCGTCCGATCCCATTCCAGATAGATCGTAACCGGCGGTGAAGCATCTACCGGCGCCCTTTATGATAATGACGTTTATTTCGTTATCGAGTTCGGTGTGTTTAAGGGCATGAAATAGTTCTGCCCGGAGTTGATGGCTCATCGCGTTCATTTTATCTGGGCGATTTAGAGTAATAGTTGCGACGTGAGTCTCGTGGTTCGTTTCATAGACGATTTGAGAGTACTTCAGTTTTTTTCGATACCAACTAGCGGATCGAATCTCCAATTCTTCTAGTACCTCGTCTTGCTGTGTTTGTTCGGCCATTTTCCCCTTCCAAAAAGCTTAAACAGATAATATAGCAGGAAAGTAATACTTCAGCAGGTTATGCAGTGACAGGGAGTAACTCGCTCTTGGAAATTTTTCTGCGAAGTTGGATGATTTGGGAAGGAAGTGCTTTAAGACGAGTATGTCGATCTAGACGTTGAGATCAGTTGGAAACCTAGTGGAAGAATTTTTTCGATATATTGAAGTCAATGAATGGTTGATTCCTTTGGCTGTCTTTCTTTCTCTGAGCTTTTGTTTGTTCTTAGAGATGTATATCCCGTTATTTGCACACAAGTACTCCAAATTTCGCCATCTGTGTGTAAATTCGCTGTTCTTGATCACGACGGTATGTGTTTCAGCACCGTTAATTGCGTTGCACAGCGCAGTATTTGTATGGCAAGCAGAGGCGCAAATGGGCCTTTTTTATCTAATTGACCTGCCTGGCTGGGCTAAACTGATATTTGGAATCTTGATCCTGGATCTGATTGGTCAATATGGGATTCATTATCTTCTGCATAGGGTCAAATGGATGTGGCGACTACATATGATCCACCACTCCGACACACACGTTGACGCAACGACAGGATTTCGTCATCACCCGGGTGACGTTGTATTTCGAAATCTCGCGACCTTGTTGGCTGTTTCGCTGTTTGGGATACCTCTAGCCTGTTATCTAGTCTACCGCTTGATTACTATTTTCTTTGCCTACTTAACACACTCGAATATTCAATTACCGGCTCGGTTAGATAAGAAACTCAGCAAGGTATTCGTCACTCCTAATTTACATAAGTTTCACCATCACCATGAACGGCCTTGGACCGATAGCAACTATGGAAACATTTTATCTGTGTGGGATCGACTGTTTGGAACTCTGGTCCAGGGTAATGTCGAAAATATCCGCTATGGTGTCGACGTGTTGCCTGAGGAGCGCGACGAAGATTTAGTATATCAGTTCAAGCTACCGTTTGACCTTTCCATTAAACTTGAAGACGATCGGTCCTTCGCGTCCAAATAATACAACTGAATCTAGGTTGAGAGGGTTTGAGGAATGGCAGAACATCGATACATCAAAACGATAAAGACCTACTATCAGGGGTGTAATTCATCGGATTTTGACTTGATGGTTTCCACGTTTACAGATGATGTTGTGCATTACTTTGTCGATCACTCCCCTGTTATTGGATCTGAAGCCCTTGCTAATTATTGGTGTAAGGTAGGCCCGATAACTCAGGCAACTTGGCTTGTGGATCATGCGATTGTTCAAGAACCCGAGGCAGTCATTGAATGGAGCATGCCCTGGACTCCTAAAAGCACCGGTAGCCCCGAAGTACTTAGAGGCACAGAGTGGTTCATCTTTGCAGGAGAAAAAATTGCTGAGATACGTTCCTATCATTGCAATTACTATTTGAGCGACCCTGTGAATCGGGCCCTACATGGATTCGACTACCACGGGCGCGGTTATATCACCGAGGACAATAAATCATAGTTCTCTGGGCCCAGACCAAGAAGGATCGATGATGTTGAAAAAGGATTTTAGTATTCGATAGGTGAGTCCCCAGACGAAGTGTCCTCCGGATAGTCTATAACCATTAAAGATTGTAGGTGTTCCAGCCATCGGTAGAGTTTCCGTATCATGTAGCTTGTTAGATAGAAGGTCATCCACTGGCGCCCACACTACTTCGTCTACCTCGTAGTTTGTTGAAAATTCAACAACATCGAAAATCTCAAAAACGTGAGGCGCTATCAGCATATTCAGAATCCGGCCTCTGGGTTGAGCGCTTTGGTGATCTATCGCTCCAAGATAATTCCCTATAGATAGGTCTAATCCAATTTCTTCAAAAGTTTCGCGCTCGGCGGCTTCTTTTAGTCCCGGGTCATGCGGTTCTCTGTGACCGCCAGGAAAGGCCATATGCCCGGACCAGGGATCGCCTTCCTTTTCTGCTCGTTTGATGAAAAGCATTTCTAGTTGATTGTTGACTTCTCGAACAATAATGGCGACCGCTGCCTGACGCGTTGTCTTGTTGGGTTTTACTTCTTGATGCTCGAATGAGCTTATGTTGTTTCGAATCGTTTCAACTAACAACGAGCAGTATCCAATTGGGTTAAGATATCATCATACCTGAGTTGAAGAGTTAGTGGTTAACGATGAGTGATCTTGATAAGACTGGACGAGCTGAATCGCAAGATGGCTTAGCTAACAACTGTTTTGTTTGTGGAGCTGAGAACCCGATCGGCTTGAAGGTTAAGTTTTCGATTGTAAATGAGGTTTGTATCGGCTCGTTTACACCCCAGATGCAGCATACTGGCTACGATAACCTTACCCATGGTGGAATATTATTCAGCCTACTGGATGACGTGATGGCGAACTGGGCTTGGCTGCAAGGAAAAAAATGCTTTACCGCCAAAGCAGACATACGCTACCGACAGGAGTTGCCCATAGGCACAGAAGTACTACTCGAAGGGCGATGTACTAAATTACGGGGCCGCTTGGCTCAGATGGAAGGACTGATCATTAGAAAGGATGATCAGTCAGTTGTGGCCGAGTCGACTGGGTCATTTATGATGGATTCAATTTAGGTCGATAAATCGACAGATTAGTTTTGAGTTAACCAGTTGATCATTGCTCGATTCGTCTCTTCGGGTTTCTCCTGTTGAATCCAGTGGCCGCAGGCTAAGTTCACAATGGTTGTGTTGGGCGCACGATCAAGAAGATTCTTTCCTTTCGGTACTGAGTCATAGTCGCCGTAGATCATAAGAGTAGGCTGCTTTATTAAAGGCGTATAGTTCTCGGTTAAGTGCCAATTTCTGGAAAAGTTGCGGTACCAATTAATCCCCCCCGTGAAGCCTGATGTTTCAAAAGCTTGAACGAAGACGTCGAGATCTTTCTCTGCCATCATTAAATTACCGGGCATCGCATCTGCCTTTGCTAAGGAAATTAGAGGCATCCCGGCTGGTAAGTTTGGCGGTGCTTCGTGCCATTGTTCTGTTCGATAAAGATTGTTGAGGAACTTCCTCGGGTTTTCTTCAAAAGCCGCGTCGGCAACGCCGGGCTGCCGATTGAAATGCACGATATAAAAGTCGCCTCCAAGGGCGTCTTCCCAGAAACTTACCCACTCTCGTTCGCCTCTTTCCATAAAAGGAACGCTCAAATTAATGATTCCCGAGACCCTTTTTGGATGCATTAAAGCAAGGTTCCAAACAACGATAGCCCCCCAGTCATGGCCGACGAAGACGGCGTCCTGATGGCCGAAGTGGTCGAGAAGGCCCAAAAGATCGCCTGTCAGATGCGCTATATCGTAGTCCTCGACTTCCTCAGGAATCGATGAATTTCCGTATCCCCGTTGATTCGGAATAATGACGTGATAACCAGCTTCCACTAGGGGATCGATTTGATGTCTCCAGGAGTAAGCATGCTCAGGCCAACCATGACAAAGCACGATAGGAGAACCTTCTCCTTTGTGAAAAACTTCGAGCTTCACCCCGTTCGTTTTTATTGTTTCGGCGTTTGGGAACATGCGCATACATCCTGTCTGGTCTTGGAAGGATTTTCTGCCTTGCCCAAGATCGTTAAAAGTTAGTCGTCTTGTAAACTAAAGTTACTTTGACAACAATCGAGAATCAAATTGAATAATCGGAATCAGGCTATGAATACATCGGCGACAATCGATAAAGACAAATTAAACGAATTCATTCGACAGACGGGTTCGAATGTCACGGCAGGTTTCAATTGCGTTGTCTCGGTGTTGGGAGATCGAGTTGGCCTATTTAAGGGGCTTTCAAAGATCGGTGGTGGTACCAGCCAGCAATTAGCTGACTCACTTGGTTTAAATGAGCGCTGGGTGAGGGAATGGCTACAGCATCAGGCCTGCGTAAATCAAATAGAGTATGAGGAGGAAACTCAACGATTTTCAATTAGTCCTGAAGCCGAGTCAGTTTTAGTGGATGAAGATAGCCCGGCGTATTTGATGGGTGCTTATCATAGCGCGCTGTCCGTCTTTCCCGCGGCTGAGAAATTGGAAGACGCATTCCGCAGTGGCATCGGCATGACCTACGATGATCATGGTTCTAGTTGTGCCTGCGGTATGGAGAAAATGGGCGCGTACACAAAAAAACATCGATTGGTTCAAGAGATTTTGCCCTTGGTGCCTGGCTTAGTTGAGCGTTTAACCGATGGTATAAAAGTAGCTGATGTTGGATGTGGAGGAGCTCTATCTACGGTTGTTATGGCGAAGGCTTTTCCATCATCTACCTTTGTGGGGTATGACACTTCCGAGCATGCTCTAGCCCTAGCTAGAAAAAATATCGAAGAGATGGGAGTACAAAACGTGACTGTAGCCAATCCTAGCGCGGAGCCATTACCGAGCGATTCGAGTTTGGATTTTGTGACTACCTTTGACGTAGTACATGACACGCCTTACCCAGATCAAATGATACAAGATATATATGGTTCGCTAGCCAGTGGAGGCCAATGGTTGTGTGAGGACATAAAAGGATTAAATTCCTTCGAAGAAAATTTACGTGAGCATCCGATGGCTGCAATGTTATACGGGTTTTCTATTACGATTTGCATGAGTTCTGGCCTCTCAACTGCAGACGGCGCGGGCCTTGGCACTCTGGGCTTCACAGAGGCGCTGGCTGAGAAAATGATGATTGATAGCGGATTTGCCAACTTCAAAAATCTGGAGGTTGATACTCCTTTGAATAATTACTACCTGGCTACGAAATAAACAGATTGAGATATAAGTGCCAAAGGCAACTTGATTGTCTAGGTTAAACACGCGAACCTTCTCCTTTTAGATTCTTGGTAACTAAAAGTGAGTAATGAAGATCACCGCGGGCCCAGACCTATTGGTTTTGATACGCAGACTTTACATGCGGGTCAATCGCCCGATCCGACCACTGGAGCTCGAGCAACTCCTATTTATCAGTCTGCAGCATTTGTATTTCCGGACTCAGATTTTGCGGCGGGATTGTTTAACATTGAAAGAGCAGGCCATGTATATTCTCGATTGTCCAATCCAACGAACGCGGTTCTCGAGGAGAGAATGGCTGCTCTTGATCATGGCGTGGGCTCTATAGTAACAGCCAGTGGGCAAGCGGCCATGCATTTGGCGGTCGCGACTTTACTGGGGGCTGGCGATCATATTGTCTCTTCACGTTCCCTCTATGGGGGGACTCATAACCTTCTGGAATATACGCTTTCCCGTTTTGGGATTGAGACGACTTTTGTCGATCCAAGGGATATTTCGGCGTGGAAAAATGCGATCAAGGATAATACGAAATTGGTTTTCGGAGAGGTATTGGGTAATCCTGGACTTGAGGTTTTGAACATACCTGAGCTCGCGGAATTAGCGCACGCCCATGATATTCCATTGTTGGTTGATGCAACCTTTGTCACACCTTATCTCTGTCGTCCCATAGACCTAGGTGCAGACCTTGTTATGCATTCGGCAACTAAGTTTCTCAGCGGGCATGGCGTGGTAATAGGAGGAGTTGTAGTCGACGGCGGCACCTTTGACTGGGAAGCAAGCGGCAAGTTTCCGACGATGACAGAGCCGTATGTTGGATTTCACGATATGGTATTTGCTGAAGAATTTGGCCCACAGGCCTTCATCATGAGGGCGAGAAAAGAAGGAATCCGAGATTTTGGCGCGTGTATGGCTCCAATGACTGCCTTTCAGATATTGCAGGGTCTGGAAACTCTGCCTTTACGAATGGCTAAGCATGTGAGTAACACAAACAGCATAGTCGAATTTTTAAAAGAGCACGCCATGGTAGAGTCGATCAACTATCCGGGTCTTGAAAGTCATCCAGATCACGAGCTTGCTCAATCTCTTTTGCCGAAGGGGGTTGGGGCCGTATTTAGTTTTGAGCTAAAAGGCGGGAGAGAAGCTGGACGGACTTTCATAGAAAAGCTGGAGCTATTTTCGCACTTGGCGAATGTGGGCGATGCCAAGTCACTGGTTATTCATCCGGCGAGCACGACACATCACAGAATGGACGAGAAGAGTTTGCGTGAGTCAGGCATTGGTCCGGGATTGATTCGTTTGAGTGTAGGTTTGGAAGACGTCCAGGATTTGATTGATGATTTGAAAGTGGGACTCAGATCTGTTGAGAAAATGGTGGGCAATAAGTCATGAGATTTGAAATTCAAAATAAAACGGCGTACTACGGCAATGGTAGCGGCGCTTCGGTGGATGGCCAGCCTATAGTCTTTGTTCATGGAGCGGGCTTTGATCACACGGTATGGGTATTACCGGCCCGCTACTTCGCGAGAAAAGGATATCGTGTTGTTGCCCTTGACTTGCCTGGTCATGGCAGAAGCGAGGGTCCGGCTCTAACCTCGGTTGAAGCCATGTCGGACTGGATATCTGAGGTATCTGAAAAACTAGGACTGAAAGATATAGTGGTTGTGGGTCACAGTATGGGCTCTCTGATTGCATACTGTTTAGCCGCTCAGAAACCTGATTTGGTGACAAAAATGGTTTTGTTGGGGACCTCATCCCCTATGCCGGTCACCAACTTGCTGTTAGATGCAGCAAGAGACAATCACCATGCAGCGATAGAGATGGCTAATACCTGGAGTCACAGTGCTGGAGGGGCCTTAGGTTCCGCAGAAAATCCGGGTGTATCTAATCTGAATTCGGATGAACGTTTATTGGAACGAGCGAAGGCGGGTGTCTATTTTGCTGATTTCAAGGCGTGCAATGATCATGACTCGGCTAAGCTTGGACCGATTGATACGCCGTCGCTCGTATTGATGGGGGATCAAGACAAGATGACGCCAGCGAAAGCTGGTATAGCGGTATCGCAATTGCTTCCGGATTGTAAGACCCGGTTGATAGCCGATTGCGGGCATTCTATGTTGTCAGAAAGACCCAATGAAGTACTTGATGCCTTATCTGACTTCATTGAGACGCCCTAATTTTGAATGATTCAATATTGATTTTGGTGGGTTCTGTTTTTCTGCTGACACATCTAGGTGTATCGAGTACCAAAGTCAGGGATCACATCGTTGATATGATAGGTGAAAAGGTATATCTACTGATTTACTCATTGGTCGCGTTGGTATTTTTGGTCTATTTCATATGGATCTATTTAGAAACTCCTAGGTACGACTACTTATGGATGCCTAATCCAGACTTATATTGGTTGGCTAAGCTCAGCATGCCCCTTGCGTGTGTTTTGTTGGTAGGCGCTTTTATGGTCAGAAATCCTTCAAACGTAGGCGAAGTTTTATCGGATGGCGACGATGTTTCCAAACTTGTAACGGGAGTGGTGTGTATTACAAGGCATCCGATTCAGTGGGCAATCATATTGTGGGGAATCGGTCATGTAACGGCGAACGGAGACATTGCCTCAATAATTTTCTTCTCTATATTTGTTTTGTTAAGCGGGGCGGGCTCGATTCTTTTGGACTTCAAAAAATCTAAGCAACTCGGGGAAAGCTGGCGTCAATATGAATTATTGACTTCGAATGTCCCTTTTATAGCTTTATTGAAGGGGCGCACTTCATTGAGGCTTGAAGAACTATATATGCCAGTCGCATTGGGTTTATTACTTTATGGCTTGATGTATTACTTTCATGAAATGCTTACCGGCTCGATCATCGTTTAGGCAACCGATTTCAAGTAGTAACGAACTTCTCCGCAGCGTCGGATAGCTCTGATTGATGAGCGTTAAAAAAAATGATCCGCGCCATCAATGAGATGCATTGATTCAAGGGCCAGCTCTTCAGCTTTATTAACATCGGCAAACTCATCTTGGCTACCCAAGATCAAGGATACTCGGTTCATGAGTTGTCTATCTCCAAAATCCATATGTTTGTTTGGAGGCGCGATAAGCAGGGTCTTATCAGGCTTGATCACGTCAAGAGTTTTCCAAACGATCAAAGACCCAAAGGAGTAACCTACTGTCCAGATTGGTTGAGATTGAAACTGGATTCTAAGATGGTCGACAACCGCAATTAGGTCTTCCGTTTCACCCACGCCGTTGTCATGAACTCCTTCACTTGAGCCGACTCCCCGAAAGTTAAATCTCAAACAGTTGATACCTGATTGAATAAAGCAATGTGTCACCGTGCTTAAAACCCTGTCATGCATTGATCCTCCGTATAACGGATGAGGATGACAGAGCACCGCGATGGTTTCGTTTGCCCTGTCGGTGGCCTGGTCCAGTTGGCATTCTATTTTCCCAGATGGTCCATCTATAAACATGATTTTTTCCATTGCGATAGAGCGATCCTATTATTCAGGGAAATGTGACCAAGGACATCTTGATATTTCTCTAAAAACTCGTATTTTTGATTCGGCAAATAGGAGTGATAAATGATAGAGGTTAAAAACCTAGTTCGGAAATATGGCGATTTCACCGCTGTAGACGATGTATCTTTCAGTATTGAAAAAGGCGAGGTTGTGGGTCTTCTTGGCCATAATGGAGCAGGCAAAACCACAATAATGAAGATGCTGATGGGTTTTTTAGAACCTTCTTTCGGGAGTGTCAGTGTTGACGGCTCTGACGTTCAGAAGCACTCGATCAAAGTGCAGGCCAACATGGGATATCTGCCCGAAAGCTTGCCGATCTATCCCGAATTGACCGTCGTTGAATACCTGCAATACGCAGCTAGGCTCAGAGGCGCCTCAGATCGAGAGTGCGTTCAACGAGCAATCCAGCTGACTGGTTTATCGGAGAAAGCATTAGATTCAGTATCGACGTTAAGTCGAGGGTATAAGCAGAGAGTCGGCGTAGCTCAATCAATTTTGCATGAACCCAAAGTATTAGTTTTGGATGAACCGACAAATGGCTTAGATCCAACCCAAATCCAGCAGATGAGGCAACTAATCACGAATTTATCCGAAGAGGCTACAGTTATTTTATCGACTCACATACTTCAAGAAGTAAATGCCGTATGTGATCGAGCAATAATATTACGATCAGGAAGGCTGGCTCTGAATGAGAGTCTTACATCGCTCAAATCTTCTCAATCGATCAAGCTTAGAACATCGAGTGAGGCAGGTGTTCAGGCATCTTTGGCTGGTTTAGAGGTCATTGAAAAGTTAGAAAACCCTTCAAGCGGTGTGTGGGTTTTGACGATAAAGGGTGACTCAGAGTCCGCGGCTCCGGCCATAGCTGATGCTTTGATTGCGTCAGGTTGTCCCTTGATAGAGCTTGCACATGAATCTCGTGACCTAGAGACAGTTTTTAGGGAGATCAACGAACAAGAGTTAAATACAGTGGAGGAAAGATAGTGCGTTATCAGATTTTGTCTGGGATTGCTTCCAAAGAATTGAGGCTGTTTTTTTCTTCTCCGGTAGGCTATCTATTTTTAGGGGCCTTTTTATCCATCACTCTATTTTTGTTTTTCTGGGTGGAATCGTTTTTCGCCAGAAACATAGCCGATGTGCGTCCAATTTTTGAGTGGCTACCAGTTCTTTTGATTTTTTTGTCGGCGGCTCTGACGATGAGGATGTGGAGTGAAGAGAGGCGTACAGGCACGCTCGAGTTCATTTCAACTCTCCCAATTTCCACATGGGAAATGGTGGTTGGTAAATTCTTAGCATGCTTTAGCTTATTGGCAATTTCACTTCTACTTACGATATGGTTGCCGCTGAGTGTTTCCATGGTTGCCGACCTTGATTGGGGCCCTGTCTTTGCCGGTTATTTAGCCTCGTTACTGTTGGGAGCAGCATATTTGTCTATCGGTCTTTTTGTTAGCGCTAGAACAGATAGTCAGATTGTCAGTCTCATTGTTGCCTCGTTGATCGGTGGCTTGTTCTATCTGATAGGGAGCCCTGGCATTACTCAGCTGTTTGGCGCGCCCGTGAACGATCTTTTGAGCAGTCTGGGAAGTGGCTCCCGGTTTGAGTCGATTACTCGAGGCGTAATTGACTTCAGAGATCTGTATTTTTACCTCTCGTTATCTGCTGTATTTCTGGCAGCGAATGTTTACTCGTTGGAAAAAGAAAACTGGGCCTCTGAAGGAGATTCCAAATCACATTTCAATTGGCGACTGGGTACGGGGCTGCTGGTGTTGAATTTATTGTTGGCTAATTTTTGGCTTAGTGCCATCGGTTCACTGCGTGTAGATTTTACTGAAGGGAATATCTATTCCATATCGGAGCCAACCGAAAATTATCTGGAACGGCTTGATGAGCCGTTGCTGATTAGGGGATATTTTAGTGCGAAAACCCACCCGCTGCTGGCGCCTCTGGTGCCACGGATGAAAGACCTGCTCAAAGAGTATGAAGTTGCGGGTGCAGGCAAAGTGAGAGTTGAACTGGTGGATCCCGTTGAAGATCCCGAGATTGAGAACGAGGCGAACACAAAATATGGAATCAGAGCGGTGCCCTTTCAGACGGCGGATCGATATCAATCAAGTCTGGTTAATTCCTATTTTGATGTATTGATTCAGTACGGTGATGAGTATGAGGTGCTGAGTTTTCGAGATCTCATCGAGTTTAAGGTGCTGGGTGAATCTGATATGGATGTTCAATTGAAGAATCCTGAATTTGACGTCACTCGAAGTATCAAGAAGGTCCTTTTTGGTTTCCAGGGAGGCTCTTCTATCTTCTCCAGCATTACCGATCCTGTCACCTTTATCGGCTATCTTTCTGCAGACGAATCGCTTCCAGAAAGTTTAATCGCGTTTGGAGACGTGATAGAAGAGGTGTTAGCTGAACTCGCTTTGGAGTCGAATGGTAAGTTTCAGTATGAAATTATTGACCCTGAGGCGGATCAGGGCGAAGTAGCGACACAGATAGCAGAACAGTTTGGCTTTCAGCCGATGGTGACTTCATTCCTCGATGAATCGGGTTTTTACTATTATCTTACACTTCAATCTGAAGGCACGGTTGTTCAGGTACCGATACCCGAAAACCTATCGAAAGAAGGTATGAAAAGGGAGGTCGAGAATGGCCTCAAACGATTTGCAAGCGGTTTGCTAAAGTCGGTAGTTATCGCCGCCCCGCAAGCACCTCCGCCCTATATGCAGCAGCAGGGTATGCCGCCACCTAATCAATACAGTCAACTAAGAGGCTTACTCACGAATGACTTCGACGTTCAAATGAATGATTTGAGCAGCGGTAAGGTGCCATCTGGAACTGACTTATTGATCGTGGTGGAGCCAGCTTCGTTCACCCAGGAACAGACCTTTGCGATGGACCAATATTTAATGCAAGGAGGGACTATCGTTATATCGACTGGAGCTTTTAAAGCGCAGCTAAGCCAGAATTCTCTGTCTGCTGTTCAAGCAGATAGTGGGTTAATGCCTTGGCTCAACCATCTGGGAATAGTAATCGACCAGGTACTGGTAATGGACCCTCAAAATGCGTCGTTTCCTGTTCCAGTATCGAGAAATGTCGGGGGGTTTACGTTCCAAGATCTAGTGATGCTCGATTATCCCTATTTTGTTGATGTTAGAGGGGCTGGACTCAATGATGAACGTCCAATTACTGCTGGGATTCCGCAAGTCACTCTCTCTTGGGCTTCGCCCATTGATGTGGAAACTTCAGATGGTACTGAGTTATTTACGTTATTAGAATCGAGCCCAGCGAGCTGGTTATCCGATGATACGAATGTGATGCCTCGCGTTAGTGAATCGGGTGAACCGGCGTTTGAGGCGACTGGTCCTCTGGCGGTTCACAAATTAGGTGTTTTGGTCACTGGGGGATTTCAAAGTTATTTCGCAGGCCAAGAATCGCCGTTGCTTCGGGAAAAATCGGATCCAGAGGGTCAGCAGAGCGACAGTAGCGAATCGACTGATGGTGAAGAGAGAGAAGTCATTACAAGCGTCATTGAAAAATCTCCAGAGTCTTCGAGATTGCTGATTTTTAGTTCAAACGATTTTTTGTCAGACCAAACTTTGCAGATGGTGGGTTCCTCTGAGGGTACTTTGTACTTGAATTCTCCTCAGATGATTGTCAATTTTGTTGATTGGGCGCTGGAAGACGAAAGTCTGACCAGCATACGAGCGCGGGGAAATTTTAATCGAACCTTAGATTTCCAGGGGGAAAATGCTCAGCAAATGTTTGAGTATTTGAACTACTTGTTGGCTATTTTAAGCGTGTTAGCGATTGCGTGGATATACCGCATAAAAGCTAATCGAGAGCGATTAGCGCAAGCTTCATGGCTGGGCGCGGAGGACAAAATATAATGAATTCCAAAATTGAATGGCTGATTGGGCTGGTTTTATTGCAGCTGCTACTGGTTGTCTTGGTGATATTTTCGGACTCTTTTCGGGAGGAAGAAAATACTCGGTTTTCGAATTTGGATGAGAGTTTGGTAGAGATTTTTGAGATCTCGGACCGAGATAGTCTAATCAAGATCGAGAGGGGTGAGACTCAATGGCAAATCGATGGCTACTCCGCTGATGCAGATAAGATCAACTCCGCACTCAAAAAGATTTCCCAATTAGATGCGCAGTGGCCTATTGCTGATACTGCGATAAGCGCGGAACGATTTGAGGTTGGGGAAGACTCGTTTCAAAGGAAATTGTCCTTTTATGGCAAGGGGGAAGATCTTCTGGAGGAATTTTATATGGGTACGTCGCCAAGCTATCAACGTGTCCATGCCAGACAATCCGATAGCCTGTCGATTTATAGTGTTAATTTATCGAATTATGAATTTGGACTTAAAAGAGACGATTGGTTGGACAAGACACTTGCGAGTGTGTCGGGCGATATCAGCAAGATCCGCATCACAAGTTCGCGGGAGGGATTTGCAATGGATAAAACGCTCAGCCAAGAGGAAGGTGTCTGGATAATCGAAGGTGAATCTGCTGATCAGGCAGCAGCAAAAATTTATGTTGAACGATTTAACAACCTGCGAGTGTTGGGAATAGCAGATGAGTCAGGCGATAAAGTCGCTGATCTAGAGTTAATGGTTGATGGTGAGAAGGAGATAATTAGCCTATCCGGAATTGAAGATGAAGAGGGTGAAATTGAAGATTATTTTTTAGAATCTAACAGCTTCTCTGGAATTTTCAGGCTTGCAACTTATGTTGCCGAGCAGATTTTGCTGACGGATACGGACCTGCTTCCTGCTGATTCTGAAGGAAATCTAGCAGAGTGAAGCGGGTTTTCTTTTGCTTATGGGTGTTTGATTTAGAGTCTATCACCAGATTAGGGATAGGAGATGATTGAGCTTTTTACCTGGCCGACCCCCAATGGACGTAAAGCTTCGATTGCCTTGGAAGAGTTTGGACTAGATTATAAGGTGCGAGCAGTTGATATTACAAAAGACGAGCAATTCGATCAGTCATTTTTAAATATTAGCCCTAATAACAAGATTCCCGCTTTGGTAGATCATGAATCTGGAAGGACTTTGATGGAGTCTGGTGCGATCCTTATTTATTTAGCGGATCGATGCGATCGATTTTGGGGTGAAGATCGTTATCAAACGATCGAGTGGCTGATGTTTCAGATGGGAGGCGTCGGCCCGATGCTGGGACAGGCGCATCATTTTTTGAAGTACAACCAAGGTAAGGCGCCTTACGCCGAAAAGAGATATCGAGATGAAGCCAATCGCCTATATTCAGTGTTGGATCGACGGCTTGAATCTCGGGAATTTCTGTCGGGCAGCTATTCTATTGCCGACATGGCGACATGGCCGTGGATTTCAAGGTACGAGTGGCAGGAAATAGATTTTGGACTATACCCCAATCTAAAACGATGGTACCTAGAGATCGCTAGTCGACCTGCTGTTCACAAGGGCTATCAGGTGCCCATGTTTGTCAACGAGATCCCCATTCCTGATTAACTCGAAAGGTGACCCCTGAGGTCGTCAGCGAGTTTTACCAGACTTTCTTTTTCGTAGGGTTTTGCATCGCCCGCGCTCCAGACTGGTTGAGGCCACGCGCTGTCATTGTATTTTCTCGCTATGACGTGAATGTGCAACTGCGGTACGAGATTCCCAAGTGCTGCCACATTCATTTTGTCTGCAGAGGTGAATTTCTGGAGCACTTTCGAGCAAAAAATCATTTCTTTGTGAACGATTGTTTGCTGTTCCTCTAGTATTTCGTGGAGTTCTTTAAGACCGGCTATCTCTGGAATCAGGATTAACCAGGGAAATCTTGAGTCGTGATTGAGTCGAACTTGACTTAGTGTAAGTTTGGTGACGAAAGTGCTTTCCTTAAGCAATCTCGAATTCAGCTCGAACTCGTTCATTTTCACGATCTAGTGATAAGGTTTGTCGCCAGCGACTGTGGTTCGATGGAGTACTCGAAGGTGACCATCGTAGCCTCCCTGAGCACAATGTTGAACAGAGCGGTTATCCCACATGGTGAGCATGTTTGCCTTCCACTTGTGCTTGTAGATGAATCTATCGTCCAATAGGTGTTCGAATAAGTGCTCAAGCAGGGATTGGCTATCGCTATCCGACAACCCTTTGACGCTGAGAGTATAGACAAGGTTAATCCATAGGACTTTTTCACCTGATTCGGGATGGGTCCGGACCATTGGGTGTTCCTGGGTGTCCAGGGCACTGTCATTGGGTAGGATAGTCATGCTTCGTTCCGGCCCTCTGGATTTTAAATAGCCCTCGTGGCTATAGGGTCTGCGAGCGCTGTGAATAGTCGTGAGATGATCAATTTCACTTTGTGTGGTCGAATCAAGAGCTGCGTATGCGGCCACTCCGTCAGCGTACCAAGTGTCTCCGCCAAGAGGAGGCACTACTTTGGAGTGCAAAATCGTAGCGCTTGGAGGAGTCTCTTGAAAAGACCAGTCCGAATGCCATCCCCCTCCAAAGGGAGCGACTTCTTCGTCTGGGTCGCGGCGCACTTCCAGTATGTTTTGGTGTTCTTCAATTGATTGCACGTAAGGATCGTCTCCGAAGCCTCCAAATGACAGAGTGAAGCGTGCCAGTTGGTCGTGATTCAAGGGTTGATTTGGAAAGTAAACAACCCGGTGTTTAACCCAGGCTTTTCGGATTTCTTGGGTTTCTTCCGCTGACAGTTGACTCGATAGATCGACTCCTGAAATGCTTGCGCCAAAATCGCCTTCATGAGCTGAAATAGTTAGCTTAGTCATATCAAATCACCTCCGTCAGTCTGGACTAATGATTACCTCTTTATTGTTCCTATGTTAAAGCTTCATTAAGATTTTAAAAACAATTGAAATTCGTTTATTTCAAGTAATGTGTTGTCCTACTGTGTTCTGTCGCTTTATACAGAGCCATGGCATGATTTCTTTCGAGATAAAGGATGTTTTGGATTATTTTATGGAGTGGCTGTTAAAACACTGGTTGTTAGGCGCATTGCTTATTGTTTACACAGTGTTTTTATTAACCAATGCCTATCGGGGAGCAATTGCCTCCGAGGGCCTCACCGATTTTTTCGTTGGCGGAAGGCGGATGGGTGGAGTGGCGATTGGGGTCTCTTTTTTCGCAACCTTCGCCTCGACCAATAGCTACATTGGTCATGCGGGTAAGGCATACGCCTACGGCGCTCCCTGGCTGCTCATGGCTGCGATGCTGGTGCTATTTTCTTATTTCTCTTGGCGTTGGATCGGTCCTGCCGTTCGTGAAATGGCTGGCCGATGGGATGCGCTAACCATACCGGATCTTTTGGGAAGCCTTTACGAACCCGGTAAGTTGGATAACGCAGGGCCAGTAAGGATTTTGTCTGCGGTCGTTATTGTGTTTTCAAGTCTTCTTTATTTAATTGCGATCTTTAAAGGAGCTGGTCACCTATTCGAACAGTTTCTGGGAGTGCCATATGAGGTTGCAGTTGGAATTACATTAGCAATAGTAGTCGTCTACACCAGCATTGGCGGGTTTGTTTCGGTCGTAAGGACCGATATTGTACAAGGTATTTTGATGGTTCTTGGTTCGATAACCATTTTCTATTTTGTAACACAGGCGGCAGGCGGCGTGACTTCTATTTCCCGCTTGGCTGATAAGTCCGATACCGATTTTGTTTTTGAATGGAATGGCGGCATCCCCTTCGCGGTTTTGATCGGAATAGCGTTATCTGGAGCATTGAAGCTTCTTGTCGATCCGCGTCAGGTCTCTCGCTTTTATGCCCTTCGAGATGATAGGGCGGTAAAGCAGGGCATGTGGGTTGCCGTAGCTGGCTTGGCGATTGTTCAGTTTTGTATTTTCCCTATAGGTCTGTACGCGCATCTTCTGATGGACGGAGTGACTGACACGGATGTAATCGTTCCAACTCTTATCAATAGGGAAACCATCTTTCCAGTTTGGGCGTCTGACTTCCTGATTTTGGCGATTGTCGCGGCTGCGATGTCTTCGATGGATAGTGTGCTATTAGTGGCTTCCTCGACTCTGTATAAGAATTTGGTCCTGCCTTTCCGACGATCCAAAAATCCGCTTATATTTACTCGAATAGTTGTCGTTGGCACGGCTATATTTTCAGCAATCTTAGCTTTGAATCCGCCTGGAGATATCGTAGAGATTACGATTTTCTCTGGCAGCCTATATGCTGTTTGTTTTTTTCCAGCAATAGTAATTGGTTTGCACTGGAATAAGCATCATTCTTCAGCTGTCATCGGGTCGATGCTACTTGGAGTAGCGACTTTATTGGTATGGATATACTTGGACCTAAGATCGATAGTTCATGAGGTATTTCCCGCCTTGGCTGTGTCTGTTCTGGTGTTTTGGTTGGTATCGATGCTGCGGGGATCGGCTCTTAACGATAGCTCTCAGTAATGGCCTGGTAGGTCAGCACCTGGAAGTCCCGGCGTATATTCAGATGTGAATAGGGACGAACTTGAGTGAGAAGAATCCCTAGGATCCGCTCTTCAGGATCTATCCAGGAAAGTGTGCAATAAGCGCCTCCCCAATAAGCTGAGCCCTCACTTAATGGTGTTGCAGCAGCGCCACGATCGACCACTACGCCGTAACCCAGGCCAAAACCTATGCCCGGTCCAGGCAACCATAGTGGTAAATCGCCTGTGTGGTTTTCGAGAATCAGGCTTACGGTGGTTGGGGATAATATTCGTGTCTTTCCTAACCTGCCGCCGTCGAGCATCATTTGCTGGAATCTCAGATAGTCTTGGCCAGTAGAAACCAGTCCTCCGGACCCGCTGAAAAGCGTCTTTGGCCCCGAAACCCATCGACTGTCTTCGGAGCCTGGATCCCTAAGAACAATCTTTTTATCCTTTTCAGAGGGAGAGTACTGACTGGTTAAACGGCCGACTTTTTCTTTTGCCAAATAGAAATGGGTGTCCGGCATGTCGAGAGGCTCGAACAGGCGTTCTTTTAGGAACTGGTCGAGATTTTTTCCAGAAATTACTTCTACAAGATGTCCTACCACACTGGTTGCTATTGAATACTGCCATTGAGTTCCAGGCTGATAGTTCAAGGGAATCTTTGACAATCTGGAAATTAACTCTTTATTGTCGGCGACTCTGTCAGGGCCCATTGCTTCGCGATATGCTTTCTTATTGCCTCGGTAGCTATTGGCAAATCCTGCAGTATGAGTAAGTAAGTCTCTCACCGTGATCATTCGATCTGGAGGCACTAGCTCGCCGGTATTCCCACTGGCGTCACCCACACTGCTAACCATGACCGTTTCGAACTCCGGTAGAAACTTGGTGATAGGGTCGTTTAACTGGAATCTGCCTTCTTCCCACAGTGTCATCAAAGCGACACTGGCAATGGGTTTTGTCATCGACGCGATCCTGAATATGTCATTTTTCATCAAGGGCGTGTTGCTTTCGACCCGCTTATTGCCTTGGACTTTGTGATAAACAATGTGGCCGTTCCGAACGATGATGGTCTCAACGCCAGGAGTTAAATCTTCGTCGATGTACTCTTGAATTTTCGCTGAGACCCGCTCTAATCGATCCGACGACATGCCCATGTCTTCTGGTTTTGCTTTGGGAAATTCAAAACCAAAAGCATTGAAGGCATTAAAAAAAGCAATGGCGATAAGCCCCTTGATTGCCCGAATTTCGGCAAGGGTATTTTTTCGCCATTGCATTTTGTTTAACAATTAACTGGCCTTTTCTTCTTCGACCTTCGCAATGCTTGGGTGAGTGGCAAGGGAGTTAACTAGAGCTTGAATGTCAGAGTGATCGGCCAGTAGGTCTTTCTCAAAAAGCTTTTGAGATAAGGTGTTTGCTAGGCCAAAAGTATAAAAGGTATAAAAGTCAGCCAGGGTTATTTCTTTGCCCGCAGCGTAGGGATCGCAGACGAAAAGGCGAGACACCGCCATCATGCCTTTTGCTAGATCTCTTTCTGTTTCTTTTTTTGTTTCGTCGCTGACCGATTGACCATATAAAACCGGAAGGCATCTGCGTGCGGTGAGTTCGACGTCTAGCTTAAGGTGACATACTAATTCGACAACCTTCGCAGCCTCGAAGGGATCACTAGGGAGTAACGCTGGAGTTGGTTTGATCTGCTCGGCATATCTTGCAATCGCTAAACTTTCAGATAGATAATTCCCGTCAACTTCTATGGACGGCATTTTCCCCATCGGACTTCTCTGTAGGTTGTCTTCCTCTTGGGTAGGGGGGGCTTTTACCTCTTCGAAGTCGAGCTCTTTTTCGACGAGTATCGCTTTAACGAGGCTGTAGTAGTTACTCATTTTTAAACCGTAAAGTTTGATCACTTAAAATCCTTAAGAATTATGATTACTGTATTTGTGAATCGCTAATCTAAGCAATATTGTTCGAACTGTAAATTAGCAGAGGTAATGCGTGAGTTGTGACAGACAGGCAGAAGAGTTGTTCTTTTTTATGGAAGGAGTGAAGAGATTGCTGGTGATAACTGGTGCTGGTTGTAGCACTGGCTCGGGGATCTCTGACTATAGAGACGCTAAAGGGTCGTGGAAAATCGCACCGCCTATTGAGCATCAAGATTTTTTAAGGTCCGAAAAAGCGAGAAGGCGCTACTGGTTCAGAAGTCAATTAGGGTTTCCATCCTTCAGGAACGCGAAGCCAAATCAGGCGCATGTGGTGTTAGCTGGACTGGAAGAAAAAGGTTTAGTCGAAGCTGTAGTTACTCAAAATGTGGATCGTTTACATCAAAAAGCGGGACAGCAAAAAGTGATTGATTTGCATGGTCGGCTTGACCAGGTTCGTTGTTTAGACTGCGGTGAGATTTCTTTAAGAGCTAAGATCCAAGATTGGCTCGAATTAAATAATGACTTAACTCAAATCCAAAGTTTTGAATTGAGGCCAGATGGTGACGCCTCGATAGATGATCCTGATCTTTCTTCCTTCCAAGAGCCAAATTGCGTCAAATGTGGCGGTACTTTGCAACCCGACGTGGTTTTTTTTGGAGGCTCCGTGCCACAAGTGATTTCGCAGGAGACCCAAGATCTAGTGGACTCTTCTGATGGAGTATTAGTGATTGGAACTTCCTTGATGGCCTTCTCAAGCTTTCGGTTGGTGCGTAAGGCTCATCAAAGGGGGGTACCTATCGCCTCCCTTAATCTAGGTGTCACCCGAGCTGATGATTTGCTTGATAAAAAAATTGTTGGCGACTGTGTTCAAGTTCTGGGATTGTTGGGAAGGAAATTTTTGTAGGGCCGCATGCGACCCGATAATTTATGTACAAAATCATTGATTTTTTCTTCGCTATTTAGAATATTTAGATTGTGGCACTGGATTGAATTTTGAATTTTTTTTGAGGTTAAGCATGGCAAAACAGGGAATTTTAACGGTGCTATTCTCGAGCTTATTCGCGCTTGCTCACCCATCCCTTGCAGAAGAAGCCACAGAAGATAGTCCGGCTGTGACCAATAACAAAATCGACGTTTCTGAGATCTTGGGCCGCGACCCCACTAAGGAAGACTATGTTGTTGAAACTGAATGTATTTCAGCGAGCCGGATCGAGAGCATGGAGGTCATTGATAAAAAGCACATCATTGTAGAGATGAAAGCTGACGACTATTTTCTTATTCAATTCAAGAATAACTGCCATGATTTGCGAAAAAATATGCCAGTGTGGTATGAGCGAAGAAGCGCTAGATTGTGTCGATCCGATATCATAAAGGGTGTGAGGGATATGGGGTTACATGGTTATGAACCAGGCATGAGCTGTTTCATTCCTGGATTCCAATCGGTTAGCAAGGAACAAGTGGTTTTAATTAGGGATTCGATGAAAAAGGCGAGAGCAGAATACCGTAAAAATCGTTGGCGGTTGTTCCCACGAAAAAAACAGGCGGACGCTTCGACCTAGTGAGCGGATACACCACTAAACAGGTAGCCGAGCTAATTGGTATTAAGTCAGATGCTGTCAGGCACTATGTTCGCCGTTCCTTGTTATTTCCTGATCGAGGTGTAAAAGGAGAATATCGCTTCTCTTTCCAAGACGTTGTTTTACTGAGAACGGCCAAAGGGCTGATTGATGCAGAAGTTTCAATACGAAAAATTTATAGGTCTTTATTAAAGCTAAAGCGTGATCTTAGCCAGGTAGAGTCTTTGAGTTCGTTGAAAATTTTTGCTACTGGAGAAGTAGTTCTGGTTCAGGAATCTGATCAAATCTGGGAGGTTGAAAGTGGGCAACGTCAGATGGAATTTGATGTAGAAGTCCCTAGAGAGGAAGTTGCAAAGATAAAAGCGCAAGACGGCTTGATCAAATCTCCTGAAGCACTAGATACGGATGAGTGGTACAACGTAGGTCTTGATTTAGAGGAGGTAGACCCGGAACGAGCACCAGAAGCTTATCGTCAGGCCATTAAGTTGGACCCTAGAAATGCCGATGCGCATGTAAATCTGGGTCGCTTGTATCAGTTAGATGGCCAACTAAAGTATGCAAAGCGGCACTATCAGTTGGCGTTAGACTCCCGTCCGGAACACCAGCTAGCAAATTACAATATGGGAACGATTTTTGACGAACTTGATGAACTCAGACAAGCATCAGATTTCTATGAAAGAGCCCCTGAAGTGCCTGATGCGCATTATAATCTAGCAAGGATAAAGGAAATTGAGGGAGATGAGATCAGCGCTCAAAGGCATATGAGAGAGTATCACTTGCTTATTGATGAGGAAGTTTAGGGCGTTAACTGCCTTTCTTTTTGACGTACAAGGTTAAGGAGTGATCCACGAGTTCATAACCGTGCTTGGCGGCTATCTTTTCCTGCATATCTTCAATGTCTTTGTCGAGGAATTCTGAAACGACGCCCGTTTCAACGTCAACAAAATGATCGTGATGATCGTCACCGGCTAACTCGTAAACAGCGTGTCCATCATCAAAGTTATGCCTTTCTACAATGCCCGCGGCCTCAAATTGAGTTAATACTCGGTAGACGGTTGCTAGACCAACAGATGATTCTGATTGGATAAGTACTTTATATACCTCTTCAGCACTCATATGGTGAGGTTCATGATTTTCGAGAACCTCAAGAACCTTGAGGCGCGGTAACGTGATTTTTAGACCAGCCTTTTTTAAACCTGAATCTTCCAATAAGAATCTCTTGGCAATATTTGGTTTTAAGATACCGCGGTTGGTTGAGCATTTCCAGTAGAGCTTGTATAAGTAAGATAAGGAAAAGGGAGAAAGAGATGTTGAATCTATCAATACCGGACAGTGTCAAGGATTTAAGGGATCGCGTACTGCGGTTTATCGAGCAGGACGTTTACCCGGTAGAGAAGGAGCTGACTCAAGATAAAGTGGGCTCCCGTCGCGGTGAGATCATGAAAGGTCTTATGGATAAAGCTAAATCCGAGGGTATGTGGGCGTTAGGACATCCTGAAGAAATAGGCGGTGGTGGACTGCCTTTTATGGATTATGTCTTCATCAATGAAGTGGTGGGCCGAAGTGAAATCGCCACTGTCGCATTGGGTACCCACTCACTTCAGGACTCGATCATGCTGCATAGGTACGCAAGTGACGAGTGGAGAGAGAAATACCTGCAGCCTTTAGTTCAGGGGGAGGTATTCCCTAGTTTCGGTATGACGGAGCCGGCGGTGGCTAGTTCTGACCCTACTCAGCTTCAAACGCGAGCCGTTCTAGACGGCGATGAGTGGGTTATCAATGGGCGTAAATGGTTTACCTCGGGGGCAGGCAATGCAGCCTATACCACCGCCATGGTAAGGACGGAAGACGATGATACGCCAGACCATTCAGCGTTTTCGATGATCGTGGTTCCCACAGACACGCCTGGATACAACATTCTGCGAGATGTTCGAGTGATGGGCCAATATGACGGACATTACGAGGTAGACTATGTAGATGTCAGAGTGCCCAAAGATAACCTGTTAGGTCCAAGAGGCCAGGGGTTTAAAATCGCTCAGGACAGACTTGGTCCCGGTAGAATATTTCACTGTATGCGTTGGCTGGGTCAGGCTCAGAGGGCCTTCGATTTATTATGTGAACGAGCGAATAATAGGGTCGCGTTTGGCAAGAACCTAGCAGAGCATCAACAGATCCAAAAATTTGTCTTCGATTCAGCCGCTGAAATCCAGGCAAGTCGTCTGCTCACCTTACATGCTGCCCAGAAAATTGATCAAGGAGATGAGGCGAGAGTCGAAATTGGGTTGATCAAAGTATATGGCGCTAAAATGCTTCACAACGTTATTGACCGAGCGATCCAGGTCCATGGTGCGCTAGGGATCACCGAAGATACGCCGTTGGAGCGCATGTACCGGCACGCCCGTTTCGCTAGGTTATATGATGGAGCGGATGAAGTGCATGTTCAAAATACTGGAGGCAGGATTTTACGTCGTTATGCGAACGGTGAGGGCTTTGATTTCGGTCTACGATAGGAATATGTATGTATGAATTAGAAGTTGATATTCAGACGGCCGATGGCCTTATGAATACGTTTATTACGCGGCCGGAGGATGATGGAGTCTATCCAATGGTATTGTTTTTAATGGACGCGCCGGGCAAGCGAGAAGAGTTGCATGACATGGCAAGGAGAATATCTACCGTTGGTTACTATGTCATGCTTCCCAACCTTTACTATCGAACCACTCGAGAATTTGTGATTGGCCCTGATAATCGCGAAGAGATGTTCGGTCATATGAATGCCCTGTCTAACGCGATGGTTTGTAATGACATTCAGTCAATGTTTGATTATGCCTCAACAGACTCCAGCGCCGGTAGCGGGGCCGTGGGCTGCGTCGGCTATTGCATGAGTGGGCCTTTTGCCTTTGCCGCTGCATCCAAACACTCAGTGAGAATAAAAGCGAGCGCCTCCATTCATGGGGTACGTTTGTTTACAGAAAGCGAGGATTCGCCCCATTTGGATGCTTCCAAAATAGAGGGAGAGATGTATTTTGGTTGCGCGGAAACCGACGATTGGGCGCCCCCCGAAATGGTCAAAGGCTTGGACAATTTTTTGTCTGAAACGGGGATCAATTATCAAATCGAATGGTATCCTGACACACATCACGGTTTTGTTTTTCCTCTTCGGGAAGGGATGTACCATAAATATTCTGCTGAAAAACACTGGGAGAGACTGTTTGCCCTTTTTCAGCGGAATTTGCGCTAGATTTCAATTAGGAGCTTGAATTGGACACTCTAACGGAAGGGTATGGACTGATCGAAGGGCCTGTTTGGGTTCCGAATAAAGGATTGTTATTCAGTGATGTGCTGGGCGGAGGGGTCTTTTGTCTTGACGAATCTGGGCTTGTGGAAGAAGTGATTTTGCATCGGCGAGGCATAGGTGGGATGGCGTTACATCAGAACAACGGTTTGATCGTGAGTGGCCGAAATATTGCTTTTAAAGATTTCGAGGGCGGAGAGACTCTCGTGCTTTTCGATAGAAATGAAGACGAAGGATTGGTTGGTTTTAATGACATCACTACGGACAAGACAGGTCGAATTTACGCCGGAGGACTTGGATCTAGCCCGGTATTCGAGGATGGACGCTCGCCTCAGTCTGAAAATCTTTACTTAATAGACTTGGACGGTAGTGTTTCGATCGTTGCGGAGGATGTTCGGCTAACAAATGGCTTGGGCTTCTCACCCGATGATAAGCTGCTTTACCACAGCGACTCGCTCAGGCGTCAGGTTTGTGTTTATGAAGTAAAAGAAGATGGCAAGTTGGGTCCTAAAAAAGTGTTTGCTGAAACGGAAACAGGCGTTCCTGACGGGCTTGTCGTTTCTGAGGATGGCGCTGTGTGGGTGGCTCTTGCGGGAGGGGGTTCTGGAGTCGCCGTATTTGAGTCAAATGGCGAACTGAGAGAGTTAATCCAGATACCTCACCCGATGTGTACGAGCGTCTGTTTTGGTGGCGAAGATCTGAAAGATCTTTACATTGTCTCCGGTTCGGATGGTCTCGAGGGCGACTCACGTGGAGGGGTGTTTAAGGTAAGAACCACTATTTCTGGTTTGCCTGTACCAGCGGCGAAAGTTGAGCTGCCACCTGCCCTTTAATCACTAAATCTTGAGTCCGCGCTCTTCAAGAAATTCGCTATTGAAGAGTCTTGATTGGTATTTTGAGCCGTCGTCGCAAAGCATGGTGACTATGTTGTGACCTGGACCAAGTTTTTTCGCTACTTCGACTGCAGCGCAAAGATTAATGCCTGAACTCGAGCCCATGAACCATCCGTCTTCTCTTAGAAGACGATAGACCAAATCAACCATACTCTGGTCCGCGATTTGAACGGCGTCGTCGATTTGAGTGCCTGCTAGATTGTCTGTAATTCGAGAGTTACCGATTCCCTCGGTGATTGAAGGGCCTGGTGTCATTGTGGCTTCGCCTGTCGCAACATAATTATAGAGAGCGCTTCCAAAGGGATCGGCTAGTATTATTTTGATCTCTTCATTCTTTTCTTTTAAAAATCGAGATACGCCGGCTAGAGTGCCTCCTGTGCCGACAGCGCAAGTAAATGCGTCGACGCCGCCATTGGTTTGTTGCCAGATTTCGGGTCCAGTCGATTCAAAGTGAGCTTGTCGATTTGCGGTATTATCGAACTGATTAACCCACACTGCGTTATCTAGTGTTTCTGCGAATCTGCCAGCCTGTTTTTGGTAATTCATTTCATTTGCATAAGGGACGGTTTCAACCACTCGGACTTCCGCGCCCAATGTCCTTAACATGTTTACCTTCTCTTCGGACTGGTTGTCGGGCATGTAGATGATGGTCTGGTAGCCTCTGCTATTGCACACGAGTGCCAGTCCAATTCCTGTGTTTCCTGCGGTCCCCTCTACAACGATACCTTTTGGTTTTAGCAGACCTTTAGCCTCTGCGTCTTTGACCATCCATAACGCTGCACGATCTTTTACAGAGCCTCCAGGGTTCATAAACTCAGCTTTGCCCAGAATATTACAACCAGTTTCTTGTGAGAGGCTCTCGATTCTAATTAGAGGGGTGTTTCCTATTGATTCAGATAAACCGTTGATGGTGTGCACGTTAAAGTTGGCCTCGCTGGGTTAACAAAGGTGGTGGTCAATACAGTCAAGCATCAATATACAAACACTGGAAAAAATCTTCGACTTCTTCCCGTTATAAATTAATGCTAGTTTTAACTAAAGGTTTATGAGGGGTAAAGATAATGAGCGATTCTCTAAATAAGGAACAGATACAACAAGCAGAATCTGTTGGATTGAAAGCCGACAAAGTTGATGAGCTTTTGCATCGAGTTCGAAAAGAGGTTGAGGAAGGCCTTTTACCCTCAGCGCAAGTTGCGGTTGCGCGCAATGGCAAGGTTGGCGTATTTGAATCCTATGGCAGCGCGCACTCTGATTCACTTACTTGTATTTTCTCTGCGACAAAAGCGATTACGTCTTCGGCAGCGTGGATTTTGATCCAGGAGGGTAAGCTGAGTGAAGACGAGCTTGTCGCTGACATTGTTCCAGAGTTTGGTACTAACGAAAAAGATCAGATTACGGTCGGGCAATTGTTTACCCACACGGCTGGTTTTCCATCAGCACCTTTCGCTCCTTTGGAATGGTTGGACAAGGAAAAACGCTATGGTCGCTTTGCGAAGTGGCGCTTGAATTGGGAGCCTGGCTCTCGATACGAGTACCACCCCTCATCTTCGATGTGGGTCATTGGAGAGATTATTGAGCGACGGGGAGGGCAGCCTTATACCGAATTCGTGAAAGAGAAAGTTCTGGATCCCTTGGGATTAACGAATTTGATTGTTGGTATGTCTGAAGAGCAGAGCAAGAGAGCCCTCGATGTAGCGCACTCCGGTGATCCATTAACTTCTGAAGATTACGCAAAGATGGGAATACCTGAGCCCCCTGTAACAGAGGTGACTGAAGAAGCGCTTTTGAATTTTAATCGAGCCGAGATTCAAGCCGTGGGGGTGCCCGGTGGAGGGGGCTATTCAAATGCTCACGACTTAGCGTTATTTTATCAAGCCTTGCTTTATGGAGGCTTGGGAGATGTTCAAATATGGGCAGAAGAAACGCTCAGGTCCGCTCGTAAGGTTCGTTCTGGCGAGTTGAGGGATCCCCTTTTTGGTCAGCTTGCTAATCGCGGTCTTGGGATAATAATCAGCGGTGACGAGAATCGTA
>JBJKYX010000005.1:0-11649 GCA_045560825.1 Candidatus Azotimanducaceae bacterium | reverse complement strand
CGAGGGTCCCTTGGAATCGTAGAATGGTTTAGCTAACAAAACCCCTACCGCAATCTTTCCTGCGGCAAGACCTAATACCACCTGAAAATAAGTTAAATTACCGCCCGGCGCAAAAACTGCAGCCGGCACTGAGATGAAAGTTACAGCACTGACCAGAGTCGCAATAATACTTGTTGAAACAACCCACCAGGGCAAG
Organism: Candidatus Azotimanducaceae bacterium; assembly: GCA_045560825.1. Lineage (GTDB taxonomy): Bacteria > Pseudomonadota > Gammaproteobacteria > Pseudomonadales > Azotimanducaceae > UBA4421. The sequence continues at coordinate 11,453 of JBJKYX010000005.1, read as the reverse complement.
TTCCCTCCGCCATTAAAAAAATCGCTGAGCGTTTTTGTACTGCCAGATAGCCGCTGCCCTGCAAGCGTCACCAACAGCATGACGACAACAATAACAGCTAAATCAATAGGATGAGCTTCGAACTCCAACGGTTTCTTTACTTATCTTGATAAGTGAACACGGGAACAAATTCACGAGATTCAATTAGGCACTCTCCAGCATCGATCGCAAACCGGTCATGATATTCACCTATGCCAGCAAAGCCTTCCACCTCTATAGGATTGGTCGAACCAGCCCTCGGCCCTATGTAGATCGTTACGTAGCTTACGCCGCGAGCTTTTCCAGCAGCCTCTGCTTCAATTTCTATTGTGCTAATAAGATGCCTGGTAACGGGGCCCGCCTCTGCCCCTATAACTCTCTCCCTTATGGCTTTACGTCCCGAAAAAGTTTCACCAAAAATAGAGAAAGAGCCCTCATGAGTGAATAGATTGGCAACGCCCTGTCCATCAGTCTGATCGCGCAGGTAGGCATAATCATGTACCACCAATGAACAAGCCTCGGAATAGTCGAAGGACTGATCATCTTGTTGACAACTTACCAAAAGCCCCAGCAAAACGATCGAGAAGAGTCGCAACAACACAAAACCCTTAACCATCAAGCCGAACAATACGGCTGCCTACGTTTCCACCAGCTAACAAATCGACGAAAGCGTTTGGAGCCGAATCTAGTCCGAAGACCTCATCGGTGACACTGGTCAATTGCCCCGCTTCCAACCACCCTTGAATTTCCTCACGAGCGGATTCGTACTCCTTTGCATAATCAAATACCAAAAATCCTTGCATGGTAAGTCGTTTATTGACCAGCAACCCGGGTATGCCTCTCGGTCCAGGCTCTGGAGACGACGTATCGTATTGAGACACAACACCACAACACGCGATCCGCCCTCCCTCATTCAAACGAAAAAGAGCAGATCCCAAAATACTGCCTCCTGTATTATCAAAGTACACGTCGACGCCATCCGGGGTAGCCGATTTCAAACTGTCTCTAAAATTCGCGTCTTTATAATTCACAGCCGCATCAAATCCAAGCTCCTTAACTAACTTGTCGCATTTCGAGTCATCTCCGCAGACTCCCACAACGCGACAGCCCTGGATTTTCGCCATCTGGCCCACAAAATGCCCTACAGAACCAGCTGCCGCAGATACCATGACAGTCTCTCCCCTAGCTGGACGACCCACCCTAAACAAACCAAAGTAAGCGGTTAATCCATTCACTCCCAGCGGGCCTAAATATTGGATTGATTCTCTTTCAGAGGGAATCAATGTGACCGATTCTGCTGCTAGCGCTACGTACGCTTGCCAACCAGTCGAACCTAACACCATAGAACCTACAGGAACGTCTTCGCTTTGACTTTCAACAACTTCACCGATGCCTGTGCCATTCATCACGATGCCAGTGGTTGGTGCGCCAGCATAACTCGCGCTGCCCTGAAGCCCTGCTCGAGCGCCGGCTGTTATTGCAAAAGCCCTAGTCTTAACGACTACCTGCCCTGCTTCAGCAACAGGCATGGGTGCGTCGGAGAGCTTATAGTTGTCCTCGGACAACTTCCCACTGGGAAGCTCATTAATTAGTACCTGTCGATTATCCATTGATCACCTTCCCCTGGAGTTACCTATTAATTTTATCGTGAACGTTACTTAGCCGCAGAAACTAGCCATACTGCACAGCCAAGTTTTATACCCTCGTCGCTTAGCGACTCCTGCAAAACTTGACGCGCTGCGATCAGCGCATCCTCTCGCACTTGCCCCTCTAACTGCGCTTAAAACCGCAGACAAAGGACCAATATTGCTCTGGAAATCAACAGCCTCTTCAACTGAAGAAGCGAGACGTAAATCAAGAGAAACCGGCTGTATCTCAATGCCTTGGAAACCCGACTGCGTCAAAATACTTGCAAGGTAATCATTATCTGCAAATGCAAAAGGACCTGGCGCTTTAGGATCCGGCGTCTCTGAGGGCTCCGGTAAAAACCTCTTGACCGCCTGGCCAACGCGGCTAATCCACTCGTTCTTGTTAGCTGCCTGCCAGCACAAAAACACCATCCGACCATCATCAGTTAAAGCAGATCGCAAGTTTGTAAAAGCTTTAACCGGATCAGCAAAAAACATGACACCAAATCTCGAAAAAAGAAGTTGTTGATCTGACGAAAACTCAAAACTAGAGGCGTCAGCTTCGGTGAAAAGAGATTCTGGATAAGAGGCGGCTCGCTCTCTAGCTCTGGTCAGCATCGGGGCTGATACATCCATACCCCAAACCTTCGCACCCCTTCGAGCTAGCTCGATACTCGTTGCCCCACAGCCACAACCAATATCTATCACACTTTCATCCAGCTTTGGTTGAGCGAGATCAATCGCAATGTCAGATAAGGGATTGAGCATCAAATCCATCTTTTCCTGATCGCTTACCCATTTCAATCCGGCTTCACCATTCCAGAACTCAATCTGCGTGTTATTTTCGTCACTCATTTGAAGTCACCTTATCCTTCTAACTTGCGGCGATACCAACTTAAGTAGCTGCCCATCACCTCCGAGAACTCTGGTCGCGCATTGAGCTCCAACATATGTTCATAGGCTCTTGGGTACTCTTCCTGACCACCCTCGCTAATCAAGGATAAACCTTGCCCTGCCAGTTGTTCTTCGTAGTGCCCTTCTCTTAAGAACTGAGCAAAATCACACACGAAGGAAATATCGGCTATGGTCAATAAATTACCCGCCAAATACTGATTATCGGAGAGGGTTGCCTCAATTCCAGATAGATAGAACTCGTACGCGGCGCTCATCCGCTGGTAACTTTCCTCACTGATTTTGTCTATACCCAACAGATAAACCTGAGCCTCTCGAGCGAAGACCAAATCTGCATCCAGGAAACTATCTATTCTCGATGCTTGGTATCCGTCCTCTCCATACAACCCGCTTTCCTGAGAAGCTGCCCGGGCCACGGCTCTTAGGATACTATTGGACTCAAAAACCCCCACCGCCCCATCTGGACTGAAGGCTGCAGGCACTGTGCCGAAGGGGTGTGCCGACAAAAAAGCGTCTGTCTTGTATAGAGCACCAGAGAAACCTCTTCTCCCGAGTCGCGCATAGGGACTGTCATCGGTTCTCTCTGAATCCGGCAAAGCCCTCGGCTCAAAATCCCATAACCATTTTCCGAGCTCTCCAGGCTTGTCGCCGACAACTTCGACATCGACACCGCCTAGCCTACCCGCGATCACAGCTTTCCAGACTCGAGGGTTTGGCAAATAAGAAAATATCTTTAAAACAGTCTCAGGCATTGTCCCCCCTTTAAAACCCGATAACCAAACCAATTGACTTTTGCAGACCTAGCAGTTTACATGATTCAGCTTTCTATGCTCTATCTGAGCAGGCGATCTGTCAGAAAATCAAGAAACTTTTCTTGATCAAGCCAATCCATAGCACAGTTCGCATCAGCTCCAGCCTCATCGATCAACGTTTTTCCATCTTCCGTAACTAGAACTGGTAACTCTTCCATTTTCAGCCATTGATGAGCAAAACAAAGGTAAACTGCAACACAATCAAACAGAATCGAAGACCGCTGGGACATATCTAATTTTTTATACGCGGGCCAATCCGTTATTCCTTCTAACCACCCTTCGTGAGCACCAACAACCACTTTAGCAGCGTCATTTTGCGCGGATTTTAACTGCGCAAAACGATCGCCATCTAAATAAATATTGCCACATGTATCTAAAGGGGTAATCGTTTTCTGCCATTTGCTCTCAAAGACATGCCTGCAGGACAACGCGTGCAACCTTACATTATATTCACGAGCAGGTTTATGGGAGCTCAAGTATCCTTTGCGTAAACTTCCATGCATGCCAACAAATCGTGCCTTGTTAGCTATATCAGGAAACCTCGAGAGCGCCGCCGAAACATTAGGCAGAGGACCTATACCAAGAATAATGGGGGGTTCTGAGCTGGCAAGCACGTGGTCACCAATCGCCCCTACCCCGTCAGATATTATCTCACCTGCATAGTCATCGAGTGAATAACTTCCCAACCAATTATCGTGGGTTTTGGGGCAGTCATCCAGGTGTAACCCAATGCCTATCGGTATGTCCTCCCGCCCCAGCTCACTCAATACCTTCGCTGCAATTCGGGCTCTGTATTCAGTATCTCCAGTTGAAGTCGTAACCAACTTTAAATCGAGCTCAGGACAGCAAAGTAGAAAAACCAGCGCCCAAACGTCGTCGACATCCGTTCCAATATCCGTGTCTAAAATGACCGGTATGGGTTTCGTAGACATCGCGGTGCTTACGGAAAGGAGTTCACGAGGTATGAGAACAAAAGGCCTTTAAGTGACCAGGCCCTACCCCACAACAACCGCCAATGATGCTCGCTCCCATCAATCGCCACTTCTCACCAAGGTCAACAAACTCTTGGGTGTGCAATTCCCGTCTTTCCACGGGGATTTCGTTGTCTAGGGTCCATCCTTCTGGGACGTGGAAGCTATTGGGATAACCCCCAATCGGTTTATTGGTTAACTCCAATAACTTAGTGAATCCCAAAGTAATCGCTTGAGGGTCAGTGCAATTGAAGAGAAACGCGTCTGGCTCGAAGGGCTCGACAGCCTTATATGCTTCAACAATTGACTCACCACTTCTCAGACCCGGACTCCCGTCATCCGCCAGCGTCCAAGCCACCCAGACAGGAAGCGATCGGGATGAAAAAGAACGGGCCGCCGAGACAGCATTTTTTCCTTCTCGGGCCAATGACATCGTCTCACACAGAAAAAAATCAACGAAGGGATCAAGGGCCTCAACCAAATTCTTGTATATTGGCAAGGAGTCCTCGTCACTCGGAACCAGATCGGGCCGATAGCTGACATCCAGAGGCGGCAAGCAGCCCGCGACTAACACTTCCTCCTCTGACTCATCTGCCACCTCGCGTGCTATCTGACCTGCCAAAGCAGTTAGCTCCTGGTAACGGTCTTCCAAATCGCCTTTATTCAGGTAGCTAGGAATCGTCGAGTAACTGTTAGTGGTAATAACTCGACAACCACTCTTTATGTAATCACGATGCACTTCAGCGACCATCTCAGGTGCGTCTAAAAGAGCCTTGGCTGACCAAATTCCATCTGATTTTCCATAACCTCGCCTGGCAAGCTCATCACCGATGCTGCCATCTAATATCATCAACTTTTCCGTCATTTCGTTACCTTTAGTTTCAAGGAGCAACTTTTATTTTGTGCCGGATTTCACCGGGCCGCCTATCTAACTCTCTTCAAAATCGAGAATCAAGTATTTCTAATCATATTCTTATGTCTAATTTCGCAGCACCGATACTAAACTTAATGTAAGGGTTTTATCGTTTTGAAATAGAATGAAAAATCAGAACCTGCCAAAACTAAAATGACCTAAAAGGAGCCAGCATGGCCATACAACGCGTTATCACAGAAATGGGAATGGGGGTGGATGTCCACGGATCAGATTACACAAAAGCTGCCAAAAGGGCTGTAGCAGATGCTATCAGGCATTCGAGTTTGAACTTCTTCAGAGCATTCGGCAAATCACCCAACGATATGGAGATCGTCGTTAAAATCGGGGTCGCCAAACCTGAAAAAATAGACCTAGCTTTAGTCTCAGAAGAGCTTCCCTATGGATCCGTTACGGTTGAAACCTGTCAAGGAGGTCTAAATGTCCCATCAGACGAAACCTCAGACGAAATCGTGATCGCCAATGCAGCGGTTATAGTTTACTTAGCTCAACCAGATTAAATCTATATTCCATAAAGTCTTTTAACGTTTTCATTGGTGATCTTGCTATAAACACTCGGATCGATTCTCTCGAACATTTCACTATGGACCTCAATGGAGCAGGGCCAAGCGGAATCGACATGAGGATAATCAGATCCCCCAAAAAGATTATCCTATCCAATTATCTGCCTTGTTAAGAGAGCTGCCTTGTGATCTTCAATGGTGGCAAAAACCGGTCGATGGGTTGATCACATTAACTAGCAACCCTCTCTATATGTGCGCTGCCTGGCCTCCATCCACCTCGATTGATGTAGCGTTAATATAAGAAGATGCATTCGAACACAGAAAAACAATCAAAGCGGCGACCTCTTCCGAAGTACCATATCGGCCCACGGGAACATTTTTTCCATTATTTTCAAGGACCCCTTCCATAGTCCCCCCGGTCGAATCCGCAATTTCCGTGGCCGCTCGCTCCCACATCGCCGTATGAATTAATCCAGGCATCACAGAATTAATAAGAACACCATCAGCCCCATATTTTCGTCCCAGGGATTTACTCATTGAAATCATCGCCGCCTTAGTCGCACCATAGTCGATCAACGCAGCGCCCGGATACTTAGCCGCCGCACTGGCAACCATTACCACTCGGCCCCATTTTTTCTTTCTCATACCTGGAAGCAGTTTGCGGGTACATCGCACGGCCGAAAGGAGATTCAGCTCAAAAAGCTGCTGCCAGTCCTCATCCTCCATGTATAAAAAGTTTCTGGATGGAGAGGCACCCACGTTGTTGACGAGTATGTCGTAATCTCCTAATGCCTCAGCAGCAACCAAAAATTCGTCAGTTGATTCGGCATTCCCCATATCTGCAACTAGTCCAGTGACTGTACCTCCATTGGAGGAATACCCGGCCAAGTCTTCTACTGCCTCTTTATTCCGAGCACAAAAAACCACGTCTGCACCATGATCTGCGAGCAGTTTCACTGCAGCAGCACCAATGCCTAAACTTGCTCCCGTCACAACCGCTCTTTTACCTTTCAAATCCAAATCGATCATTATTTTTTCCCAAAACGAAATTCAGTAAATTAATGCTCTAGCCTATTTTTTCAATATCACTAAGCAAGCCCCTGGGCGTATCTTCTGGTAAGGCAACTATATCGGCCACTCCGCCAAAGCGCTCCTCGATTTGAGCCGCTATTTCTTCATGGCGGCCTACAGCAGCGAAAAGTCTGACCACATCATCTGATACAGCAGCTGTCATGTCTTCCCATTTGCCTTCTTTAGAAAGCGAATTCAGTTTAAGGCCTAGATCTTCCAAACCATGTGTCTCAAAGACCGGCCAGTAAGATGGGGTCGAACCATAAAAACCAACACGCATTCGTATCCATTCAAACATCCTACTCACACTCTCTTCATCTTTTCCGGTCGCTACGAAACCTCCTCCCGACACCTCGAAGTCTGCCCAGTCCTTTCCGGATTTATCTACTCCCTTTTTGAGCCTGGGAACAACCACTTCATCTAAGTACTTCCTAGTACAAAAGGCATGAAGCATAACTCCATCGCATTCTTCAGCTGCCACGTTCATCATGGCTGGACCGACAGCGGCTATCTGCACTTTGGGAAGATCACAATTCAGTCTTTCAGGAGTAAAATTAGGGGTCATCAGCGAAAATTGGTAATGATCGCCTTGGTAGGACAATTGAGAGCCGTTTTGCCAACAATCCCAGATTGCGCGAAGCGCTCGAACATATTCTCTCATACGCGGGGCAGGTGGACTCCAACCCACGCTAAAGCGCCTCAAGTTGTGGCCCTTCACTTGACTCCCAATGCCTAGAGTAAAGCGGCCATTAGAAGCCGCTTGCAAATCCCAGGCTAAATTCGCCGTAGCCATGGGACTTCTTGCAAACGCAATAGCTACACTGGTTCGTAATTCAAGGTTAGAGGTTTGCGTGGCCGCAATTGCGAGAGGTAAAAACGGGTTGTGTCTATTTTCTTGTGTCGAGACCCCATGGAATCCATTGGCTTCGACCATCTTTGCGGCGTCACCGACAGCAGTTAAATCGTGCGAAGGTATGCCAGTATTTACCCTCATATCCCTAACTCCCCTTACATAGATAACCTAGACTATCAGCTGTTTCTCCTGAGCCCTCTGGAAAGCAGGTCGTTCCTGAAGTGCTTCCAAATAACGCTTGCAGTTTGGCTTGTATCGTTCATCCAAGCCCAGTGAGACTCCAAGGAAAAGCGCATAGTGAATAGCTATGTCAGCAATAGTGAACTGATCGCCCAGCAGATAATCCCGGCCATCGTCCAGCGCCGATTCAACCGACCTAAGGCGAGACAAATACCAAATCGAATAATCTTCGACCACCTGAGGTATTCGTCTTTCTTCTGGTTCGAGACGAGTGTATCTAAGAACAAGCGTCTGCGGAAAGGTCAGAGTAGCATCGCTACGATATAACCAGTTCACATATTCACCGTACTTTGGATGATCCGGTTTCAGCGCTATATCAAAGGGCCCGTATTTCTCAGCTAGGTAATGACAGATTCCAGAGGACTCCGTCATCGTAATTTCCCCATCAATAAAAGTTGGAACCGTTCCGAGAATATTCAAATCCAAATATCCTGGATAAGTCGCCCTTGGTGGAAATTCCATATTGATGAGCTCGTAATCGAGTCCCATTTCTTCTAAACACCATAGCGGTCTCAACGACCGAGCATTGTTACAGTGATAAAGTTTCATAAAACCATCCTCCCAACTCCTCGAACCCCGTGGGCCTCATATTAATTAATCAAATAGCGTTTTCGCCAGTAGCTGCCGATGATATTTTTCATCCCCAAATTGATACTGGCACCAAAGTGCTCGTCTAAGAAATAACTGTGCATCGCACTCATAAGTAAAACCAAACCCACCATGAAATTGAACCGCTCTATCACCAGCAAAAGCAAAAGCCTCGCTTCCTTGTGCCTTTGCCATCCTGATAGCGGACTCAAAATCATCCATTTTCCCCTGAGCAAAAAGAGTGCTCGCGTGATAAAGATGTGATCTGGCAGCTTCCAGAGTCATCAAAATATCAACGGTTGGGTGTTTAAGAGCCTGATAACTCCCTATCAGTCGATCAAAGGCTTTTCGCGTGTTGAGGTATTCCACAATTACCGGGAGCAAGCCCATCAAGCCTCCCGAAATTTCTGCGCACAACATTAACAGCGCCGCGGCTTCTAATGCTTTAAAGTCGGCCTTCGGCAGCAAGTTTGCTTTTGCTACAGATACACCCTCTAAATTCAACCGAAAGCTGCGTCTAGTTTCATCAATCACTACTTCTCGTTCATAATTAGTTTCGGGAATAGCCGACTTATCAAGCACCAGCAAGCGCGCTTCTCCCTCGAGCAATGCTGACACAATCAAAATATTTGCAGCATTTAGATCCTGAACAAAACATTTCACGCCGCTGAGATCAATCCTATCCTCTTTAAGTCTTGCCGATGATTCCACTTCTTCAAGCTTCCAGCTCCCATCGACTTCCGTCAAAGCAATAGTTGCTACTTCTCCCTCAACAATTCTAGGAAGCCATAAAGCCTTTTGATCGGCATCCGCGGACGAAACGAGCGCCTGGGTTGCCAAAACGTTCGCGGTATAAGGCGAACCCATTAAATTGCGGCCCATACTTTCTACAATCGGAACAACATCAGAGAGACCTAGACCTAAACCACCATACTCCTCAGGAACAATAATACCCATCCATCCCAGATCAGCCATCTCCTTCCAGACTTCAGGCTTTACGCTTTGATCACCTTCGATTCCGGCACGAACAAGTTCCATGGAAGCGTGAGTTTTACAAAACTCACCCGCTGTATCGAGAAGCATATTCTGTTCTTCAGAAAATTCGATTTGAGCCATAACGCTTGCTCCTAACTTTTGGGCAATCCCAGGACACGTTCACCTATGATGTTCCCCTGTATCTGACTGGTACCTCCTCCAATCGTCCCGGAAAAGGCATTCAAGTAAGAACGCTGCCACATGCCTCCATCAATAGCATCTGCGCTGACAAAACGAGCAGCGTTAGCGCCTTGTAGGGCAACGGCAAATCTGCACATACGGCGTTTTAATTCACTACCTCTAAGTTTGCCTGACATTGGTACCGCCGTAGGCCAATCAGTCGCTAGCGCACTGACTTTAGAACGCGAAGCCATCAATTGATTACCCTTAGCTTCAATCACTAGCTGCGCCAATTCATCTCTAATCAATGGATCATCCAGGGCTGGCCGTCCGTTTCGCTTTGACCGCTTGGCTAATTCAACAACATCATCAACGCTCAGATCCATTGAAGCCAGACCTCCAGCCTGCCCCCCCGTGGCTCCCCTCTCAAAGGTCAGCGTGATCATCGCAATCTTCCATCCCTCTCCTTCTTGCCCCATCAAAGAGGAAGCCGGTATTCGCGCGTCATCAAAGTATGTTTGGCAAAACCCATACTCTCCAGTCAATTTCCTTATGGGTTTAGGATCAACCCCCGGAGCATCCATGGGTGCTAAAAAGTAGCTCAATCCCTCGTACTTGTTGTCTCCTCCTATGGACGTTCTGGCTAAAAGAATCATGTATTTCGCGTATGTGCCCAGACTGGTCCAGATTTTCGATCCATTAATCACGTACTCATCGCCATCCTTCGTCGCTCTACACTGGGAATTGCCCAGATCTGACCCGTGATCTGGTTCTGAAAATCCCTGACACCAGATATCTTCGCCGCTCAAGATCCCTTTAATATACTTTTGTTTGTCCGTTTCAGTCCCCATGTGCAAAATCAGTGGACCTGCCCAATTTAGTCCGATCGTATTCGGCAAAAACGGAACTTTATGAGAGGCCATACTTTTGGTCGCTATATCCTGAAAAACCTGTGGAGCACCCCCTCCACCATATTCTTTCGGCCAAGCCATTCCTACATAACCTGCCTCGTAGACCTTGTTTTGCCAGTCGCGCAAATATTCAAATTGCTGGTCAGTACCGACTTCCATGAAAGTCTCTGGTAGGATAAAGCCAGGATTCACCGGCTTATTTTCCACCATCCAGCTATCGACTTCTCTTTCAAATTCCTTAGTTTCCTGAGCACTTACCGTCATAACTTCTTCCTATCTTGATCAGAGCAAAACGTAATTCTGGTTACTATATCTCTTTTGTATTCCTGTTCCATAAACCCATCTAAATAGAGCCATTAATAAAAGGCCAAACGGGCCATCAGGCGGTCGGTTGAAGACCCTAGCACAAAAAAAACTTATGGCAGGCTTTTTTTTTTGATACTTTAGGACAAAATTAACGTTACAAAAAGCCGCAAAAAGAAAGGCTGCATTAGAACTATTAGAGGGAGGACACATGCCCGTACTGGAATCAAAACTTGATACCAGGAGCGAAGTATTTCAGCAAAACCTATCGGATATGCATGAAAGACTAACTCAGCTCCAAGAACTTTACGATGAAGCCGCTCAAGGTGGCGGAGAGGAGGCCATAGCTCGCCTCAAATCACGCGACAAAATGCCCATCCGAGAGAGAATAGGCCACGCGCTTGATCGCGATGCGCCGTTCCTGGAGATCAGCCCCTTAGCCGCCTGGCGATCACCATTCGCAATAGGTTCGGGATTCGTAGTTGGTATTGGGACCATAGAAGGTGTCGAATGCGTCATACTCGGTCACGACCCATCAGTCCGGGCAGGCGCATTTA
>JBJKYX010000004.1:0-51564 GCA_045560825.1 Candidatus Azotimanducaceae bacterium | reverse complement strand
GGTCTATTTGGAACGCCTTTAGGGCATGGCGCGTACGATATCGTTGAAGGGACGGAATATGTCCAGATCTTAGAAAGTACTGAGCAGAATCCATCTAAGATTGAGGTTTGGCATTCTGATATGACTTTTGTGCAATCTCCGCCAACCTTCACTATGCTTCATTCGCAGGTTGTACCTGGCTTTGGTGGAGATACGATGTGGGCCAGCGCACGAGCCGCTTATGAGTCGTTATCGCCCGAGATGCAGAACTTATTTGATGAATTAGAGGCTGAACATGATTTTCGTCAAGGTTTTAAGGAAAGTTTGGCCGAGCCTGGGGGCAAGGAGAGGTTAAAGAGCGCATTAGAAAATTATCCAATAGTGTCTCACCGGGTTGTCTTGCGTCACCCTGAAATAGACAAACGAAGTCTCTTTGTGAATGCTCTATTCACCAGTCGAATTAAGGATTTGACTGATCTGGAGAGCGGTAGACTATTGAAGTTTCTTTATGAACATATCGTGACAGAAGAGTTTACGGTTAGGCTCCCCTGGAAAAAGGGAACTCTGGCAATTTGGGATAACAGAAGTACTCAGCACAAACCTGTAAACGATTTTTTCCCCCAGCACCGACTCATGTACAGAGCGACCGTCGTTTAGGGGCTGTCTTTTGATCGGTTTGTTAGACCAAAGGCTATTTTTGCCAGGCTTTTACGTCTTGAGAGCCACTCGATGAACTCTTCTTTTTCCAGTGAGCCAGTCGTTTCGATTTGTGCCAGCCTTCATCAAACGACGTCATCAATTGAGCCTCAAGTTCTTGATCGTTCTTAAATAGAACCATGTAAGACTCTTTCGCGTCCTTTATCAGTCCCAGCTGGATAAGCGCCTCCCCCCGATATCTCCATGCTAAGTAATATCATGGGTTAATGCGTAACGAGAAGTTATAAGCCCCTATAGCTTTTCTTGGCTCGCCTTTTTTTTCTAATGCATAGCCGAGCTCAGAGAAAACCGTGTAGTTTTCTTGATCTAATTTGACTGCTTTAGTTTGGTTTTCAACAGCTTTTTGATATTCCTTCATCCCCCTTTTAATTAATCGATTCTTTTCTTTGGTGTTTTTTGCGGTGGCAGCTCGTCCGGCGCGACTTTCTGCCTTTGCTTTATGTTTTAGGCCTTCTTCATAAAGTCGCCTCGATCTTTCTTCGTCACTATAGGGGTCTTTGTAATAGCCTAGTGTCGACATTCCGGCGCGACCATCAGCAAAGCTTAAAGTTGGGTTAATACAAAAAACTAAGGCAGCTAAAGTAGCAAAAAGAAAAGTTTTACTGGTTGTCTTTGTCATAGATTGATCAATTGTATTGGGTAATTCTTCATCAGTTTTTGAAGAAACCTTTGCATTTCTATAAGCGAGCACCGAATAATACCGGCTTAATTTGGCTTCGGAATGATTTTGGTTATTTATGATTCCATAGATGAACATCTCAAGTTAGCTGGCGAATTCGACAAGGCTGCTATTCCAATGGGCATGTTTTTGGCCTGGGCGTTGAATTTGGGGTTACTCAGGCAAGAACTGGTTAGGGACCATCAACAACTAATCACAAGGGTAAGAATGCAGGATGCGAAAGGCAGCGAACTACTGATGGCTTTAGGGGGCAATCTAGATGAGACATTATTCTCTGAACGCGGCAATCGATTTACAGGCGGTTACTATCCGAGATATATGACCGATTATGCGTCAGTCTTCGATCTGGACCCTTATTTGGTGGAAGACACCTGGGTTAATTATGACAAGATTGCTCAGTTGCTAACGAAAGAATTGTTGGGAGACATTCCATTATCGACATCATTAGTAAACGTAGTGAAATCTGGATCGAGGACGGTCCTTAAGCTTGTGAAATCACTTTTGGGTCGTTAGTGCGAGACTTCGAGGTATATCCGCCTTTCCGAGATGAACTGCCATTAGATTTATATGGCCCCCCGCATTTGAGAGCTGAATGTGGTCCTGCCGAGCCCCCCGCCGAATTTATCCGGATCGCTAAAAATCAGAAACAGGTCTTTGGTATATACGAGTTGGATCGTTCCGATAAAGGGGTATTCGTTATCCGCAGCTTAATTGTAGATCAGGCGAGCCGCAGGAATGGCATCGGGCGTTGGCTTCTAGGGCACGCCATAGGAGTGGCGGAGTCTAAAGGCGGGCATCAACTACTCTTGCGATCACAACTGTCCAAAGCATTTTTCCAAAAGTTCGACTTTTATGAGGAGGGAACGGGTCTGAAATATGATTTGGTCCGGGATTAGTTTGACTAACTGCTAGGGGCTATTATCCAGTCTGGCGGTGCGCCCAAGATAGCCACCATGGTGTCTGAGACCGTAGTCTTCTCTAGAGATTTTATTTTGTTCCATTAATGCCAGAGCGAGTGCATCGCTAATCGCCAGCATGACGGCCATTGAAGAAGTCGGAGTAAGTCCTAGAGGACAGGCCTCTTCGATTTCGCCCATATCGATAACCACGTCGGAGTATTTTCGAAGTTCTGAATCGGGATGCGATGTCACGCCGATAACCGTTTCAATGCCTAAATGTCTTGAGAGTTCCAATATTTCTATAACCTCTCTACTTTTACCGCTGGTTGAAAAGGCAATCAGTATATCGCCAGGCGACACGGCCCCTAGATCTCCATGAGCAGCTTCTGCCGGATGTAAAAATTGTGCTTGTGAGGCAGTCGAACAGAGGGTCGCCGCAAATTTATTTGCGATGTGACCCGCTTTCCCAATTCCTGTAGTGATTATTTTGCCAGTGCGGCCCTGCATCACTGACACCGCTTTCACGAATTCTTCGGTAACCTCTATAGAATTTATTGCATTTGCTTCGGCTTTTAATACAGACTCGATGCGTTCCTTTATATCCACTGCCGTCTCGCCAACAAAATTTTTGCGATACTGTCATGGCTGGTTCAAAGTCACAAGTCGAGGAGAATGATTATGTCGACGGTTTCATGTCTCCCTAAACCTAGGGAAACGGCCAATCTGGGTGACAGACAAATCTCATATGGTGACGTCGAATTAGAGTGGATTGGAGAGTATGACAGCAGAGTTGGCTGTTATTTTAGCTCTCTTTTGGGCTCTTCGAAGCTTGGAAAGATTTTAATTGATATCCGTGAAAGTCAATCGGGATTGCCCGCTCAGGGTATGGATGAAAGTTATTTGCTGCGACTTGACGAAACGATAAGGATCGAAGCAAAAACGACTTGGGGTGGCTTACGGGCGATTGCGACTCTTTATCAACTCGCATCGGTAGGAGAGCTATCACGGCAACTCGAAATAACCGATCGACCAAGGTTCGGATGGCGAGGATTGTTAATTGATGTGGCTCGCTCCTTTATTAACAGTGATACTCTGAAGCGCGTGCTTGATGGCATGGCATTTTTGAAACTAAATGTGTTACATCTTCATTTGTCTGACGATCAGGGTTTTCGGTTTTCTAGCCAGGCTTTCCCCGGATTAGCGAGCAGCGAGTGTTACTCGCACTCGGAGCTCGAGGGCCTGGTGACTTATGCGGGAGATCTTGGAATAAGAATAATCCCTGAGCTAGATGTTCCAGGTCATGTGACTAGTTGGTTAGTTAACTACCCCGAATGGGGATTTTCTGAGCTTTCTGAGCCGTCTGGGCGTTTTGGAGTCCATAAGGCCTGCCTGGATCCTTCAAATGAGCAATTGTACGAAAACTTAGGAATACTCTTTTCGGAGGTGGGGGTTGTGTTCCCTGATGAATGCCTTCATGTGGGAGGTGACGAAGTTCATCCAGAGTACTGGAGTAAAAACACGCGAGTGCAGAAATTTGCGGAGGACATAGAATTAGACGGCGTCGCGGAGATTCAGAACTATTTTTCGAATCGATTGTTCGAGATTTTATTGGATATTAATAAAAAGCCATTGGCATGGGACGAAGTCTTGCACGAGGAAATGTCGGGCTATGTGATTCAAAATTGGAGGGGCTCTTCGACGCGTGACAGGGCTCTTGTTAGAGGGCTGGATTGTATTTTTTCTTCGGGCTACTACCTCGATCTTTTTTATCCTGCTGATGTTCATTATTTGTTTGACCCTGAAGCTGAACAAAGTGATTTATTGGAACTTGAGGACCAGCTGGCTAGGGATCTGCGGTTTAAGCACGTAGCCCAGGGCTTAAAATGGACTGAACAGTGGAGGAAGGACAGCATCAATTTGCCAATAGAAGAGCTAAACGAACAAGAACACCTAGGAAAAGTGTTAGGAGGCGAAGCGTGCTTGTGGGGGGAGTTGGTTTCCGAAAAAAACTTGTTCCCTCGTCTTTGGTCCAGACTCCCAGCAATCGCAGAAAGACTTTGGTCAAGTGAAAGCGATAAAGATGTCAAAGGCTTCTACTCCAGATTTTCGGTTGTGAAAGCGTGTAAAGAAATAAATTGGGATAGAGATGAAGAGATGGGATTGCGTGCAGCGGGTTTGAATGACTCTCAGCTGGATGTGGCAAAACTGTTTGAGCCGGCTAAGTGGTACTTCAGACTCCTGGGAGAAGAGACGCTTGAGGCACGCCTACAGGGCAATGAAATGCCTATCGCCAGGCCCTACGATGTCAATTCTTCTTTGGGGCGAGTTGTCGATTTTTTATCGCCAGAAAGTTTTTCTGCGCGACTCTTGTTTCAGGATTTAGATACTAATTCCTTAAGAATTATTGTGGAGAGTTGGCTCTCTCTTCAGAGCGAAGATTGGCCTAAAGACATGCAAAATGTCATCGCGGGATTGGTTGAAGTGGCTCATAGGTTGACAGACTACCTAACTTGCGATCGGCTGACGACGGATGAGGTTCGACATTCGCTTGAAGACTTATACGGTCCCCATGGTGAGTATATGATCGCCGTCGTGCCACCTATTCTAAAATGGTTGGATAACCGTGAGAGCAGTTGAAGAGAGTGCAAACCTCTGGTTCGCTGGTGGCCGAGTATCGGCGCTTGGCAATGGACATATCCATGAAACGTACTTGCTAGAGGGCGATGATGGGGATAGGAGCTCCTTAGTACTCCAAAGAATAAACAACCAAGTCTTTCCCAGTCCTGAAACTCTTATGACTCAGACTATGGAGGTGTTGGACCATCTGAGGAGTCAGGGCGAAGTGAAGGTTCCCCATTTAATGGAATCTCGAGATGGAAATTTCATGGAGGAGTTGGATAGTGGGTATTGGAGAGCCTGGGAGTTTATTGACCATTCGCGCACAGTAGATCCGTTGGAGAATCTAGAGCAGGTCAGAAATGGCGCTCAAGCCTTTGGATTATTTCATTCGGCTATGGCCGAAATGAACCAAGCTAATATCAGAGAGATTATTCCGGGTTACCAGCAGCTGGGTTTTTACCTAGAGGGGTTTGACCAAGTTAGGCGTGGGGCGCCCTCTGAACTGCTTCGCGTAATCGAAGGCAATAACTGGATAGCGCAGCGATTTTCGAAAAAAAACTGGCTCATACATGGCGATTGTAAGATTGACAATTTGCTCTTTAAAAGCTCTGGTGATCAGGTCCAAGCAATTCTAGATTTAGATACGGTGATGTTAGGGCATTGGGCATGGGATTTTGGCGATTACGTCAGATCTCTCTGGCTAGGCAGAGAAACGATTGATATAGAATTCTTTCGTCTCAGCATAGAGGGGTTTCTAAACGGAGGATTATCACCTGACCATGATCCAGAAGACTTTGCTGATGCGCCTTTATATATTAGTTTTATGCTTGGCATCCGGTTTTTGACGGATCATTTGCAAGGAGATAAATATTTCAGGATTAACTATGAGGGAGAGAATTTGTTAAGAGCCGAGGCTCAATTCAAATTATTTGAGCGCTGTTTGCAATCTCGAGAGCTACTAATCTCGGAGGCCGCCGGTTTGCTCAAGGATTATTGAGTTTCTCCTGCTTGTTGGGGGTACTCTGAAGAATGAGAAAGAAGGCTATTTTTTGAGTAATGAAATTACACGAATTAAATCGAAATTTTACTTGGCGTAAAAGTACACCTCCCTTCGAGGTCATTAGTGACGAACAGAATGACTTATACAACGAGTTCGGAGGTTTTGTATTACAAGCGGCCTTTTCGGAAAAAGAGATCGCTGAGTTGACTGAAGTTTTGGACCCTCTTGAATCTTCGTCGAATGAGCTCCTGCGACAAATGCAGAACAAACGGTTAAACATTGCCCGCGCCGATGAAATCGTTTTCAGGCCTCATGTTGTTTTGGCCGACTCTCGTGTTCGAGAATTCGTTTCTCATCCGAAGCTAGCGGGACTTTGTCGAGATTTAGTCGGTTCGAAACCGAGGCTTTATTGGGATCAAATAGTGTATAAACGTCCCGAGACTGCGGTCGACTTTCCTTGGCATCAGGATAATGGTTATACCTTTGTCGAACCTCAACAGTATCTAACATGTTGGATTGCTCTAACCGATGCGACTAAGGAAAATGGCTGTCCCTGGATGGCTCCCGGATTGCACTTGCAAGGGACGCTGCGTCATGAATGGACTGATCTTGGTTATCGATGCTTGGATGATGAGGATCTGGAGCCGATACCTATGGAGTTAACCGCGGGCTCGGTTGCTGTGTTCTCAAGTCTATCGCCACACCGAACGGGTCCAAATTTAACTCAGAAGACGCGTAAAGCTTATATTATTCAATACGCGGAAGATGGCGCCGTTATTCATCTTCCAGATGGATCCACGGTTTTGGCGAATGACCCTGAACGACAGTTTCATGTCTAGTGGGTTGTCTTTGTTATGAGAGTCGTCTGGTTTGTCGTATTCATTCTCATTCTTTCGGGATGTTCGACAATTCAACATAGACCGCTACAACTGCTGGGCGGTTCTGCGCCTATCTATCCACAAGAGCTTAAAAACTCAGGAATAGAAGGCAACGTCACTTTGAAATACGACGTAAGCACGGAGGGAAAGGTAATAAATGTTAGGATCGTTGAAAGCGATCCACCTCGAGTGTTTGATGAATCAGCTCGAAGGACTCTATCCACTTGGCGGTTTAGCCCGGAGCTAGTAGATGGGTTAGAGAAAAAGTCCATAGATGTGATCAGCAGAATATCCTTTCAATTATCTAGCGAATCTCTTGACTACTGATCCAGATTTTTAACTGCGTAGACGCCATTGAAAGCACAGGCGAGTGAATTGTCCGACGTGACCGAACAGGATAGATTAAAACGAGCCTTCCGTTTTTTTAGTAGGTCTTGTACTTCTTCTTCAAGATTAGAGAATTCGCAAACAGCAACGATGTCTTGTTTGACTGGCGCAGCATAATCGATATTTCCGTTAGCTATTACAATTGATGCATTGACTGCCAGAATTCTGGTTTGTAAGTGCACCATGCCCCATCCTGTTAATGCTTGAATTGCGTAAAGGCTTCCCGCAAAGGCTGTACCGTGGACATTTACATTGGGTTCTAACCTGGCCTGGGTGACTAGCCGAACGCCGTCAAAGGAGGAGATCGATAATTCCATATTTTTCGATAAAGGGATTTTTTCATACCAAATGTCTTGGAGTTCTGCGAGAAAACTGCTGTAGTCTGTTGTTGCCATGGGTTTTCGTTTGTTTGTGGGGTGTTAATGATAAGCGTCAGTATGGTCGAAGCCAATGTTTATGAGGTCCTATCTGGACCAGGAGACAGTGATCGATTTAGAGTCACTATGAGCCAAGAACTCTATCGCGATCTATGTGGCTTATCTGTGACTCATGAGTGGCTAATAGTCCAGGCTTTCTATTTTTTGATGGAACAGGAAAACTGGAGGGACAACATTTCCGAAGATTTCGATTTAAGCGAGTTAGTTTCTAAATATTCTGATTTCGAAAGCAGCTTAAAAATGAGATTAGGGTGTTAGAAATCAACGTCATTCCTAAAAAAAGCCTAGTAGTTTAAAAAATAGTAGGTAAACCAAAAGCCCGTAAAGCAGCCAGGTCAGGGCGTAGTAAATTTTCACGTTGAAAGCTTTGATCCGTTTCCCTAACAAGCGAATCTTATAGAACGGGCCGAAGGCCCTATTCAGAAGTCCTACTCGGTCTCCTGGAAGATTATCAGTTGTCGAGGCGGCCATAATCGTTGCAGAGAAAATCTGGTTGAGCTTTTCTAAAATTCTGGAGCTGACCGGTCTTTTAATATCTAGGAATAGGATGATTCTGTCCGTAGAGGTTTGATTCTCAGCAAAATGAATAAAAGTTTCATCGAACAAAATCGCTTCGCCATCTTTCCAATGATATCGCTCACCATCTACGCAAAGATAGCAATCGGGGGAGTTGGCTGTCACGAGTCCCAGGTGGTACCGAAGAGATCCCGCGTAGGGGTCTCGGTGCTTAACGAGTTTCGAGCCAGATGGCAGCATTGCAAACATGGCCCCTTTGACAGTCTCTGAGGACTCGATCATACGGACTGTTTTAGGGCAGAGTTGTTGAGCGGATGGTAGCGAGGTTTCATACCATTTGAGGTAAAAACGTTTCCATCCAGTTTTAAAAAAAGAATTAAACCCGACGTCATTTAGTTTGGCTGATGCGGTGATTTGAGAGTTGTCGTAAAGACTAATAGCCTCTTCTTTTATGATTTCCCAGTTGTCTTCGAAGATTTGGAGATCCGGAAATTCTTTGGGCGAAAGGTAAGGCGTGTTCTCGACTCGAGAGAAGCCATAGTTGAGGCAATTAATTGGCGAGAAGAGGTTGGAATGGTCCGTGATCATTCTCGATAGAGATTCATGCCGCACCTTGCCACGAGTTTGTGCGTAGTAGCTACAGCAAATAAATATGATGAAGACTATCAATCCCATTAAGGGCTCTCTCGGTTATTTCGTTAAGCGACCGTAGGCTAAATTCTACACGCTTGTGTAGCTTCGTTGTATGGGTGGAATGGTTCTACAAATAGTTCCTTTTGGAAGCTGAGCATCCTTAGCTAAGTCGTAAACTGATTTTAATTCTTATGGATTTTGCCCAGAACAAATCTATGGACCTTTATATTTCACTGGGGAAAAACCGAAAAACTTAGTTAGATTGTTGATGTGGCAGGATTGGTTGGTTGAGTGCGGTGAGCGTTTCAGCGCTTGATCATCTTTAGTCAGGATCAGAGAGCTAAAGTCCCCAGCATTCCATGTCATCGGCGAAAATAATATCGTCTCGATAATGCTGTTCAATAGAAGAACGGCTTTGCGACTCTCTGCCCTTAGTGCGGTTTGTTCTGTGGCCTAGGACAACCATTCGAGCGTTAGCTTGTTTCGCAATACGACCTATCTGAGATGGCAGAACGTAACTGTTTCTCAGGGTTCCGCGAGACACTTCCGCTATTGCATGAGTCACCACAAGCGCATCGGCATTTTTTGCAAATTTAGCAATTTGATTTTTTTGATTATTAAAATCACCAGTGAACACAATAGAAAATCCGTCTATATCCACTCGCCAGGCTATAGTCGGAATATCGGAATGACCCACTGGGATAGATGACAGGCGTAGGTTTTCTGTGCCAAATCTAGACCAGACTCTGCTGCCTGTAGAGGGAACTTCACGTGGTCGGATTTTATAACCGCTCATCGATTTATAGGTCAGTGAATCAGCTAATTTAGGGTACACCCCATTGGGGCCGATTAGTCTTTGGATAAATTCAATGGTTCCAGGATAATTTGTTTGGCCGTTATCAGGACCGAAGATAGTAAGCGGTTCAGATCGAGAAAGCTCGTAGGAACCTAAAATATAAGCAGGTAGGTCAGAAGAATGGTCTGCTCTCAGTTGAGTATAGACGATGGCATCTAGACTCTCGAAGCTTGCACCAGATTTGTCGAAACCAACGGAGGAGCCTGGGCCTGTATCTATTAAGACTCGCGCTTCGTTGTTTAACCAGACGAGGTAACTTGACGAGGCTTGTTTGTCATTTAGCTCCTCTCCCCCAGCACCAAGTATCTGTATCCAGACTCCTTTGTCGCCGCATTGCTCACTCGTATATCCGGGGTGATAAATCACTAGGAGAGTAAAAAAAGCAAACCCATAAACAATTGCTTTTATGTTAGCGCTTATCATTAGACGAGTGCCTCGATTTCCTCTGTGTAGATTGTCGCTGAAGCTTCGTCAGGCATACGCCAGTCCCCTCTCGGAGAGAGGCTCACGCTTCCTATTTTAGGTCCAGGTGGTAGCGTTGTACGCTTAAATTGCTGGCTAAAGAAGCGCTCAAAAAAGAGTTTCAACCATTTTTGGATTTCCTTTTGAGAATATTGTTCTCCATAAGCTAACTTCGTTAAATGAAATATTTTTGTTGGCGAGGAACCGTTTCTTAGAAAATGATAGATAAAAAAATCATGTAACTCGTATGGCCCAATAACTTCTTCAGTTTTTTGTTGTATTTGGCCTTGCTCAGGAGGAATCAGCTCAGGAGAAATAGGGGTATCAATGACCCGCTTTAGGACAAGTGCTAATTTTTCGTTTGCCTTATGTTGAGCATACCATTCCACAAGATAGGTGATCATAGTTTTAGGAACACTAACGTTTACGTTGTAATTAGACATCTGATCTGCATTGAAGGTGCACCAGCCAAGCGCTAACTCGCTAAGATCTCCTGTTCCAACGACGATGCCTCCTTCTTGATTGGCTAGGTCAAAGAGTATTTGTGTTCGCTCTCTCGCTTGTGCATTTTCAAAAACGGTGTCGGTATTACCTGAATGCGCTATATCGTTTAGATGTTGTTCTACTGCCGCATGGATTTTGATTTCTCTGACTTTAACATCAACAGACTCTGTCAACTCATTGACACTTTGAAGAGTGTGCTCGGAGGTTCCAGGTCCAGGCAATGTAACTGCAATGAGGTTTTTTTCTTCGATAGCCCGAGATTTTAACGTCTCTAGGCAGACCAGGAATGCTAGGGTGGAATCCAATCCACCGGAAAGCCCAATAATTAACTTTTCTGTGTTTGCAGAGATCATTCTTCTGGCAAGGCCCGTTGATTGTATTTTGAGTATTTCTTGAGCTCGGCTATCGAACTCACTAGTAGATGCGGGAACGAACGGGTGTTTCACGAATGCTCTGCAGAGTTGCTCTATAGGCTTTATGGGTGTGCTCAAGGAAGAGACCTTGAAGCGATCTTGTCTTGGCGCGTTAGCAAAGGTTTTATTTTGGGCTCGATCGTGTCGTATTTTATCCACATCGATGTCCGCAGTGATGATTTGCTCGTCAAAAGAGAATCGATCCCCCTCAGCCAGCATTTGACCGCATTCGCTTATCAAGCAGTGGCCACCAAAGACAATGTCCTTGGATGACTCCGTCGGCCCTGCACCGCAATAAATGTAGCCACATAAATTTTTAGCGCTGGTCAGGTGAATTAAACTTCTTCGGTATTCAGCTTTAGTAATAAGTTCATTACTTGCGGATAGATTTGCTATGACATTAGCGCCAGCCAAACTGGCCCTTGTACTCGGGTTGATGGGTGACCAGAGGTCTTCACAGAGCTCAATCCCCAATACACATGGCCCTACTTCAAAAAGCTGATCTACCCTAATCTGAAAGCTACCTAGTTTTTCGTTGTTTATATGCTCGTTGATTAGTGCGCCATCGGAGAACCATCTCAAATCGTAAAATTCGCCGTGATTAGGATGCGCGCTTTTTGGAACCATACCGGTGACGCGATTCCCTGATATCACTGCAGCGCAGTTGAGCAGTCGACCGTCTCGCAACCGCCATGGTGTACCGACGACTAAGCAGGGGAGTTTGGACCGCTCAGCTAAGTGAGCTAGCGCGCTGATAGTCTCATCGACCAGCTTATCGGAATAAAAAAGGTCTTCAGAGGTGTAGCCGGTGATAGATAGTTCTGGAAAGACACCAATCGCTACCCCTTGATCGAAAAGACGCAGAGAGGATTCAGCTATTTGTTTAGCATTTCCGACAGGATTACCGATGCTTACTTTTGGAGAGCATGCTGCGGCTCGCACGAAACCGATGTCGGTATAGTTGGTTATCATGATGTTTATTCTAAAGGAGGTTTGGAAAAGTATCTGCTAGGAATTTGGCTAACGTTAAATTGACTCGCGTTTTTGCCGCAAAGAAGCGAGAATTAGGAAAGGTCGAAATTAGATATTGGGAAGGATTATGGATTTTGAATTTTCGGAAGACCAAAACCTCTTGCGAGAACAAGCACAAGGTTTTTTGGCGGACAACTGTCCGGCTTCGGCAGTCCGCACAGTTCTTGATGGCGACGCTAGTTATGATGAAGGACTATGGGGAAAGATTGCTGAGATGGGCTGGACCGCTACGGTAATACCAGAAGAATTCGGCGGCTTGGGATTGTCTTACTTGGAACTGTCCGTCATTGCTGAAGAGCTTGGTCGAGTGGTTGCTCCTGTTCCTTTTAGCTCATCTGTTTATCTGGCGACCGAAGCAATTCTTGCTCATGGAAGTCAAGATCAAAAGGAGAAGTGGTTGCCCAAGCTTGCGGCAGGAGAGGTCATCGGAACCCTAGCGCTGTCGGAAAAAAGTGGAAGGCCTACCGCGACTGGGCTAAACACTTCGGTAAATTCGGGCAAGATCAGTGGCTCAAAAATTCCAGTCGCTGACGGAGCTGCGGCAGACTTCGCCGTTGTTGTTGCAAGATCTGATTCCGGAGACGGAGCGAGTCTATATTTAGTTGATCTAGATCAGTCCGCGGTGAGTCGAGATGATGTTAGGACGCTCGATTTTTCCCGAGGGCATAGTCGCTTGACCTTTGATGCAGCGGATGCTGATTTGCTAGGCGCTGAAGGGACTGGATGGAGTGCGGCTGAGTCCTTGCTAGATCGAGCGGCTGTCTTGTTTGCATGGGAGCAGGTGGGTGGAGCTGAGGCCGCATTAACTCAAGCTAAAGAGTACGCGATGGGCAGATATGCTTTTGGAAGACCAATAGCCTCCTACCAAGCTATAAAGCATAAGCTGGCTCATATGTATGTTAAAAACACGTTAGCTCGCAGTAATTGTTATTATGGCGCATGGGCCTTGAATTCGGATAGTGCTGAGTTACCTCTTGCAGCCGCGACCGCGAGGGTTTCCAGTATTCAAGCGTTTCTTAACTCTGCAGAAGAAAACGTTCAGACACACGGTGGAATGGGGTTTACCTGGGAATTCGACTGTCAATTCTTTTATCGAAGAGCAAAATTGTTGTCGGTGAACATAGGAAGCGAAGCGCTTTGGCAAGACAAATTAATTACTGCTTACGAACAAAATAACGCAGCATAGTGTAAGGAGAACAAAATGGATTTTAGCGATACCACGCAAGAAGCAGAATTTAGAGCAGAAGCAGCTGCTTGGCTGAAGGAAAACGTGCCAACCTCAGAAGAGCTGGAAGGTCTGGATGAGATTGCAGCGGCCAAGTTATGGCAAAAGCGTAAATACGATGCTGGCTGGGCATGCATTGGTTGGTCAAAAGAATATGGCGGCAGGGGCGCTTCGGCAATCGAGCAGGTAATTTGGAACCAGGAAGAATCCAAATATGAAACTCCCGGAGGTGTATTTGTAATTGGTCAGGGGATGGCGGCGCCAACTTTGATGACTTGGGCTGCGCCTGAGCATCACGAACGGTATCTGCCCAAGTTGGCCAGCGGCGAAGAGATTTGGTGTCAGTTGTTTTCGGAACCCGCGGGAGGCTCGGATCTGGCAGCCCTGAGAACCAAAGCTGAAAAAGATGGTGATGATTGGGTAATCAATGGGCAAAAAATTTGGACGTCGGGCGCTCATTACTCAGATTATGGAATTCTGGTTGTGAGAACCGATCCTCAAGCTCCCAAACATAAAGGTCTGAGTTATTTCTTTCTGGATATGAAATCACCTGGAGTAGAAATCAAGCCCATCAAACAGATTTCAGGCGGCGCAAACTTTAACGAAGTGTATTTCACAGATGTGCGAATTCCTGATTCGCAAAGGCTTGGAGAGGTAGGACAGGGATGGCAAGTTGCCTTGACGACCCTGATGAACGAGCGTGCCGCGATTGGCGGCGGCGGGATGGGCGTAAATGTTGATTTGGCCTATAAGATCGCAAGTAAAGTGGAAATCAACGGAAAACCAGCTGTTGAAGATAGCGCGGTAAGAGCGAAGTTGGCGAATTGGTATGTGCAAGAGTCAGGGCTGAAATATACTGGATATAGATCTATGACTGCGCTATCACGAGGCGAAATACCCGGCCCAGAGAACTCGATCGGAAAACTAGTCGGCGCGCCGAAAACACAGGAAATGGCTTCCTTCTGTATGGATCTGCTAGAGATGACCGGTGCGATATGGGACAAAGAGTTGTCCGAGGAGGAAGGTATTCTTCAGGGAACCTATATGGGTGCTCCTGGAGGAAGAATTGCTGGTGGTACTGACGAAATCATGGCCAACATTATAGCAGAGCGTGTTCTTGGTTTACCCCAAGACGTCAGGGTGGACAAGGGGATACCCTTTAGTGAAGTGCCTACTGGTTCAAGTTAGCCCTAATTGCTAGCGTTTGATAGTGAGCCCAGCTTATTATGAGCTGGGCGATTAAAGACGAGGTCCTTATATAGATATTAGGCGCTGTGGTGTCACGGTGGGCTGTTTCTGTGGCCGCAAGGTGTCATTTCGAGGCAGGAATTGAGGATCAAATCAGCGCCTGCTAATCCTAGCTCTCTTTCGGAAGCGCTCCCCGACAAAACGCCGATACATGCCAGACCAAGTCTCTTTCCGCACTCCATATCCAAGCGACCATCTCCGATTATCACAGCTTCTTGTTTGGTGCTCTCCATTTTCTGAATGGCTTGTTCCAAATGTCGAACGTCGGGTTTGAGGTGCTCAGTGTCGTCGCGGGCGATTAAACAATCGATGAAATTCAATAAGTCCGGAAAAACACTTAAAACTGCCTCTCTGCAATTGCGTGTTACCACGCCTAGTTTGTATGCGTTGTTTCTGAGGTTTCGTAAAATTGCTGGAATGCCTTCGAATGGCTCGGTTGCTTGGGCTTCAGTAAGCTCTATGTCTTTGATCAATTGATGCGCCGCGATGGAATACTCAACCGCAACTTGATTTGCATCATGCTTCAAGTAGTTAGTGGCTGCGTTGATGACTTCAACGATATACAGATCGTCATAGACGGTGTCTGGAACCGAGTACTGTTTCGTAAGTTTGACCACTCTTCTTCTCATATCTGGTAGGTCGAGGTTAGGTGCGAGTGTTCCGTCGAAATCAAATAGAAGACAGTTCCGATTCTTTAAGATCGAATTTAGTGCTTGTTTTGTATCTGGGTTGGGCACAGAGAGAGCTATGCTAAACCAGTCATTCTGTTGGATTCGATCCAGCAGTTTTCTTGTAACCATCGATCCTGCGCGGCCTTACTCACCTTAGTCGGCTTGCAGTTTTCCCAATATAAACCCGAGGTGATCGACTCTCTTGGAGACAAGGCAAGATGCAGCGTGGTTTTCGCACCCTTAATCGGGCTTGGCCCTATCTTCTTCCAGACTGAATTCAAGCCTCTAAAAAACTCATTGTGGGCAGGCACGATATTTGTCGCAATTGAACCTGGATGTAGGCAGTGAGAAGCGATGTTTCCTTGGTGCTTTTCGGCAAAGTAGAAGGAGAATAAAATGTTGGCAAGCTTTGATCTTGCATAAGCCTTAAACGCCTTATACGGGCCTGACGATTGAAAGTTATTTTTCACAAAGAGCTCTTTGGCGCTGCAAAAGTAATGTGCTTTCGATGCTAAATTGATGACTTGGCCCCTCGTCAGCAAGTTTTCTAGCGAGCGCGTTAAGAAAAAGGGCCCGATATGGTTAACGGCTATAGATAACTCAAAACCATCTTCAGACAGAACCTCAGTCGGAGAGATAAGACCAGCATTATTAATCAACAAATCAATTCGATCGACTTCCTGTTTTAGCTTGTTTACGCAGGTATGCACCGACTCTAGAGAAGCAAGATCACACTGAATAGTCGTCACTTTTGAGTTTGGAGTTTCCTGATTAATTTGTCTTGCTAGAGTTTGTGCTGCATTTTTGTTTCTGCAAAGCATTATGAGCCGATGCCCTTTTTTTGCTAATTCTCTAGCCGTAACGAGACCAATTCCATTAGTAGTGCCGGTAATCACGGTAGTAGTCATGAAACGACGCCCAGAGAGCCACCATCGATCCTTATATTCTGGCCTGTAATAGCATTGGAAGAGGGGCTGCACAAAAAAGCGACCAAAGCGGCAACCTCTTCGCGACGGACAATGCGACCAGTTGGAATATTTTCTGCGATTTCATTTTCAATGGATAGCCAAGAGCGGGTCCCGCCTTTCCGTTTTTCCCTGTCCTCGTAGGCTTTCTTCACTTCTGGGGTAAGGATCAGGCCAGGGGATACAACATTAGCAGTGATCCCTGTTTTGGCGAGCGCGCCTGCCAAACTAACGGTCAAGGTAACCAAGGCACCCTTGGAGGAATAGTATGCTGGATTTTTGGGGTTAGGCTTTGTAGAACCCGTAGTGCCAAGGTTGATCACTCTTCCCCACTGATTCTTTGTCATGGTCGGCAGTAGTCCTTTGATTATTCTCTCTGCGGAGAGCACGTTCTTCTCAAATGCCTTAAACCAAGCTGAGCTATCTTCGTCTTGCCAGGAGCTGGGTTCGGCTGTTCCATAGTTATTAACTAAAATATCAATTGGAAACTGGCTGGCAAAATCTACTAGTAATCCGCAACCAATTTCGGTGGTGATATCAGCGTTGAAGGGGACGCCTGCGCCTAATTCCTTAACCGCTTCTTCCGCCTCGTTAGGTTTTAATCCATGAACAATGGTCTTTACGCCTTCCTTGAGGAGCGTATCGGCGATTATCATTCCCGTGCCACGAAAACTGCCTGTCACCAGCGCAGTTTTTCCTGTCAGCTCTAGATCCATAAATTACCCAAATTCGGCAAATTAACAGATTACGCTTTAAAAGGGGATATAATGAGCTGTGGATTACTCCCTTATTACTTTTTTCCTAGTTGTTGTTCTGTTTGGTAGTTATTTTCAATCGGTGACCGGATTTGCCATGGGCATGATTATTGTATCTTTACTTGGGGGATTGCAAATTGTCGATATTCCAGTTCTTACAGCGGTAATCAGCCTACTGACAATTGTAAATGTGATTTTGGCTTTGAAAGGACGGCTTCATGAGGTAGATCGTCGTTTGTTTCTCTGGCTTGGTTTGGGTCAGGTACCAGCGATTTTTGTCGGTCTGAGTTTGATGAACTGGTTGGACTTAAATTCGAGATGGGTTTTGGAAGTTTGTCTCGGATTATTTATCAGTCTAGGAAGTTTATCCATGGTCTTGAGGCCTGAACCTAATAAAGGTCGATCCAATCGGTTAACTACCTGGATATTTGGCACTATAGGAGGGTTTGTGGGCGGTATGTTTTCCGCCAGTGGGCCCGTGCTAGGTTGGTTTGGTTATCGCCAGCCCTTGCCCATGGCAGTCATTCGCTCGACTTTGTTGGCCTGCTTCATATTGACGACGAGTACTCGCACCATCTTAGTGGGTGCCGGCGGTGATTTAACCAGGGAGGTTTTGACCCTGGTTTTGCTTGGCTTGCCAATGGTAGTTTGTGGTACTTGGTTGGGTAGACGATTTCCGCCCAATTTATCAGAAACCCGAATAAAGCGATTAGCCTTTGGACTGATGCTCTTAATAGGTCTATGGATCACGGGAAGCTCTATTTCAACGGGAATTTTAGGTTAGTTAATAGACGGTCAATGGTATATTTATGTTTCTGAAATACCCTATCGGGACGACAAATGGTTAAGCCACAATACCGACTGAAGAGATTTGGGCCTTAATGTGGCATCCGAGGCAACAGATCTCATGCTCAGTGATGAGGATTTTGAAGATATAAGACCCTATCAAGACTCAGAAGTCCCTGAAGTAATTCGACGTCTTGGGAGCGACAAAGATTTCATTTCCGTTCTAGCCACGAGTTTAATGCCATCGCGCTTTAGCCGCTCTTTGGTTGGGCGATGTCTCAGCCTCCTAACCTTCAAATGGCAGACAAGATCTTTATGCTCGGTGGAACAGTGCCAAGATTTGATGTCCAAGTACTTTGAGAAATTGGTCACCAATACGATGGAAGGAATGACGGTAGAAGGTTTGGATAAATTAGAAAAAAATCGCAGTTATTTATTCATTTCAAATCATCGAGATATTGTTTTGGATTCAGCATGTTTGAATTATTTTTTGCGACAATCTGGTCATCAAACCGCACGCGTGGCTGTTGGGGATAACCTGTTTTCCTGGCCGTATGCAGCCGATTTGATGAGGGTTAACAAGAGTTTTATCGTTAAAAGAGGCGCTCCCACTTCAAGAGAGCGGTATCGACAAATGGTCAAAACCAGTGAGTTCGTATGGCGTTCAATTAATCACGGCCATTCTGTTTGGATTGCGCAAAAAGAAGGCAGATCAAAGGATGGTTACGATAGAACGGATCCAGCAGTTTTGAAGATGCTCGGTCTCGCTCATAAAGAGCACGGTGGTGTTGGAGTGTTGCCATCGCGCGTTTTGATCGTCCCAGTTGCGATCAGTTATGAAATAGATCCGTGCGCGATCAAGAAGGCGCACGAACTAAGTCAGATCGAGCGAGAGGGGTTTTATGAAAAATCCTCGGCGGAGGATTTAGAGAGCATGTTGCTTGGTATCGTTGGTTATAAAGGGCGAGTTCATCTATCGGTTACAGAGCCCATTGAGGAAACCCCGGTCGGGCTTGATGAGTTATGTGCTCAAATAGACAGGCAAATAGTGTCCGATTTGAAGGTATATCCTACTCACTCTGAGGCTGCTTTTAGATTGTCATTATCCGATAAGTCTTTCGAAGGATTGGGTTCTTCAGTTACGAATCGACCAAACGAGGCGCTACAAGCTATGCTGGCCGATCTGTCTGCTTGTCCTCAAGATGAGCAACCATTTTTCCTCTTACAATATGCGAATTTGATAAAAAACGGCCGAGACTTATTCCCGGGTTTATAGATAGTAAAGAGGCTCCTCTTGTAATTTTGACTGCTGTTCTCTGAGCGTCAGTATATGATCGGACCAGTACTTAGGAGAGTTAAAAGTAGGAAATGCGAGGGGGAATGCAGGATCGTCCCAACGTCTGCCGATCCATGCGGCGTGATGAATAATTCGAAGAGTTCGAAGTGCTTCTATCATTGATAAAGAGGAGGCATTGAAGTTATTAAACTCGTTATATGCATCGAGTATTATATTGATTTGACTAAGTTGTTCTTCTTTCTCCCCACTCAACAACATCCAAAGGTCCTGTATGGCTGGACCATTAAGACAGTCATCAAAATCGACAAAGTGAGAAATCTCATTACGCCAAAGCACGTTGCCCATGTGGCAGTCTCCATGAATCCTAATCTGATGGGTTTCAATCAGATCCGAGTCAATATTTTTTAGGAGGTTCTCGGTGGTGCTCGCGTAGGATTCAATTAGTTCCGAGGGAAGAAAGTTGCTGTCCAGAATAAACCGACGACTGGCGTAACCTAATCTTTCAACTGAAAATTCTTGCCTGTGGTTAAAATTTTTACGCGATCCAATGGCATGTATTCGAGCGATACTTCTGGATAAAACCTCAAGATCATCCTTGTTTTCAAGGTTTGGAGGATGTCCCCCCTGCCTTGGGAAAACGGCGAAATAGTAATCCGCGTATTCAAATATTGTCTCACCACTAATCCGCTTGGGCGCGACGACGCTAATTTCTTCTTCGATGAGCTCAAATGAAAAATCGTGTTCTTCCTCGATTGCCTGGTAGTTCCAACGCTCTGGACGGTAAAATTTGGTTATATAGAAATCTTCATCTTCGGTCTGAGCCTGGTAGACCCTGTTTTCATAACTATTAAGTGCCAGCAGGCCACCGTTCGGTTTGATTCCTACTGATTCAAGTGCACTAAGGATGATCTCTGGGCTCAAGTTTTCGAAAGGCTTAGACAAAAGAGAAGGCGCCCTAAATTTTAATGTTGACTTCAAATGTTACCAAAAAACACGAGCAATCCATTGACTGGCTTTAGGATTTTAGTGAGCATGGCGTTTTAATCTGGTGGTAGAAGATTGATTTATTCGGCGCCCGAAAAAGATGCGGAGTTTTTGCTGTTTGACGTGTTTGACGTTGAACAAATTTGGAGCAAGATCGCCGATTTCAGAGACATTGATCGATCGACTATAGAGGCGGTTATCGCTGAAGGGTCCAGGCTTTCAGCCCAAACTCTGTTTGAGTCGTTCCAGGAATCCACGCATTCAGGCTGTGACTGGGATGGTGGTCAGGTTTCAGCGCCAAAGGAATTTAAAAACCCTTTTAAAGAGCTCACCTCCGGTGGATGGCTTGGGTTATCCGGAAATCCAAGATTTGGCGGGCAGGGTATGCCCAAGATGTTGGGTTGTTTAATTGAAGAAATGTTTTGGGCAAGCAATGCCAGCCTTTACCTGTATGGCACGTTGACCGTTGGGACATCTCTTTGTATCGATTCTCATGGCTCAGAGGATCAAAAAAAGACCTATCTTGAAAAGTTATATTCTGGTCAGTGGACGGGGGCTATGGCGCTTACAGAATCTCACGCTGGAACAGATCTTGGAATCATAAAAACAAAGGCAGAGCCTGATGTGGACGGAAGCTATCAGCTCACCGGTACTAAGATTTTTATCACCAGCGGTGAGCATGATATGGCCGAGAATATTATTCACCTGGTGTTGGCGAAATTGCCAGACGCACCACCCGGAACTAAAGGAATTTCACTATTTATAGTTCCTAAATTTTTGATGGATTCAAATGGGGACTTGGTTGAAAGAAATAATTGGTCTAGCGGGTCTCTGGAACACAAAATGGGGATCACGGGTAGCGCAACATCAGTAATCAACTATGACAATGCTCGAGGTTTTCTTCTGGGAGAAGAAAACAAAGGGCTCAACGCGATGTTTACCATGATGAACTATGAACGGCTATCCGTTGGCCTGCAGGGGTTAGGTTCAGGAGATTTGGCCTATCAGCAGGCCGCTGATTATGCCAAGGACCGTCTCCAGGGAAGGTCGCCTCGAGGCCCCCAAAATGAGAATGGAGCTGCCGATTCTTTATTGGTTCATCCTGACGTGCGCAGAATGTTGTTAACTCAGCGTGCCTATAACGAGGCGGGCCGTGCGTTCGGACTTTTTGTAGGTATGCAGTTGGATCTTGCGAATCATGCAGATGATCAGTTGGCCATGCAGCTTGTCGATTTGTTGACTCCAGTTGCGAAGGCTTTTTTGAGCGATAAGGGGTTTGAGGGAGCAGTGCTCGCTCAACAGGTATTTGGGGGTCATGGTTATATTAAGGAGTGGGGCGTCGAGCAAATTGTTCGAGATGCTCGAATAGCACAAATTTATGAAGGCACTAATGGGGTTCAGGCGCTTGATCTGGTCGCTAGAAAAGTCATCAAGGATAGAGGTCGAGCAGTTCAATCTTTCTTGGGTTATGTGAGAAATACCAAAGTAGATTCAGATCTCGAAGAAGTTCTGGAAGAGAATTTGAATAGGCTGGATTTCGTCACTCGAAGTATTGTTCGTCGAAGTCAGGCTGACCCTGATTTGCCTGGTTCGATTTCAGCTGATTATTTGGAACTTTTTGGTTTGGTCTGCTATGCCTGGCTATGGGCGAGAATGGTTCATCATGCGCCTAGCGATGAATTTGGATCCGCAAAAAAAGAGACAGCTCGTTTCTTTTTTCATCGGTTACTTCCACGCACGGTGTTTTTAGAACGAAGTATTGCGTCTAGTTCCGATGTTGTGATGACGTTATCAGATGATGCCTTTTAGCGAAGTCTAATTTCTTTTCTAGGTGATTTTTGGATAAACCCAGGGGTGGGAGGCGGACAGTCCTCCATCTACTGGAATTGCTTGCCCATTTACATAGCTTGCTCTGTCGCTGAGCAGAAAGCATGCCATCTCTGCAATTTCACTGGGATTTCCGTATCGGCCGGCCGGGTTTATTTGGCCAATACGAGTTTCAGTGCCCTTTTCTCTTGCTCGGTCAAAGGTCGGCTTGGTCATCCCCGTCTCTATCAGCCCAGGGCAGATTCCATTGATTCTCACTCCAGTACCATACAGCTGGTAAGCTACCGTCTGAACTATGCTGATGACACCCGCTTTGCTCGCACTATAATCAACGCCTCCAGCGTTAGCACGTAGACCAGCAACTGACGCGGTTGCAAGGATTGCACCGCTACCCTGTCTAGTGAAGTGAGGGATCGTGTACTTCGCTGCTAGAAATACCCCAACTGTATTAACGGCTAGGGTACGCTGCCAATCCTCTACAGTCAGTTCGGTAAGTGGCTTGCCCCCGCCAGGAACTCCAGCGTTGGCGTAGATTCCGTCGATGCCGCCGAAATTGGTAATGGTTTCCCCAACAAAATTTTCAACCGAATTCTCCGAGCTGATATCAGTCTGGATGGCGATCGCATCACCCCCATTTTCTCGGATGCTTTCTGCTGTCTCCGAGACCGAGTCTGCGATGTCAACACAGCTTACTCTAGCTCCGTATTTAGCTGCTTGTAAGCTAGTTGCGCGCCCAATACCGCTTCCGGCGCCTGTAACTATAATTCGCTTCTGTTCTAACATGCTGATCCCCTTTGCGTTGGTTTTTAGTTGGGCCACCGCTGAAAAGATCTTGATACGCCCATGATCTGAGTTTAGCCATAAATTTCGAGAAAGAGAAAAATCTTTGATGGGTGCGTATTTATCGACACAATAAATCGCACTTTTATATTTTGGATGTCTGATTTAGTCGTTAGGACAGCACCAATTTTAAGACAGACGGTCGATTAGCTTGGTATGTATACCTTCGAATGCTCCGTTACTCATCAAGACAATGTGGATGTGTTTAGTCTCGTTGGAAAGACCTTCGAGTTCGTTTATCAAGATCTCAAGGTCGGTAAAAACTCGAGATGGAGAGCTAGAAAGACTAACCACTTTTTCTAGATCCCATTGAATATTTTGTCCTTTAAACCAAAATGTTTGATCTGCATCTTCGTTGCATGAAATCAAATCAGCTTGAAGCGCGCCCAGCGACATTGTGTGTGTGCGAGGTTCGATTACCGCTAGGATTGACTCTTGCGGATATTGGCTTCTAATCCCTTCAAGTGTTTTTTTGATTGCACTAGGATGGTGGGCGAAGTCGTCGTATAAGGTAATGGTTTTTGATCGATAAATGGTTTCTAGTCGCCTTTTAACTCCTTTGAAAGAACTCAATGCCTTACAGGCTCTGTCAGTTGGTACGCCAACGTGGTGAGCGGCTGCAATCGCACTGAGTCCATTGCAGCGATTATGCTCTCCGAATAGAGACCATTCGACGTGACCTGCTAGTTTGCCTTTTTCATAAACACTGAAGTTTGTGTCGTCTCCTTGGCAGACCCAGTCGGAGGCCGTCAAAGCCTCGTTTAATTCCGTTGTTTTGCCCAATGTTTGGGTTTTTTGATGTGATGTCCAGCACCCCAGGTCTAATATTTCTTGAACATTTTGGTCGGCAGCTGGGGTGATAATAAGTCCATTGCTTGGGACAGATCGAACTAACAGATGAAATTGGTCTTGGATTGCCTTAATAGATGGGAAGATATCCGCATGGTCATATTCTAGATTGTTAATCACCAGAGTTTTGGGGCGATAGTGAACGAACTTGGACCGACGATCAAAAAAGCTGGTGTCGTATTCGTCAGCTTCGACAACAAAAAAAGGAGTTTTGCCAAGGCGCGCGGAGTAATCGAAGTTGATTGGTGAGCCGCCAATCAGAAAGCCGGGCTCCATACCAGCTTCTTCGAGGATCCAGGTCAGCATGCTGGATGTAGATGTTTTTCCGTGGGTACCAGAGACAGCGATGACCCATTTGTCTCTTAATATGTGATTACCCAACCACTCTGCGCCCGATACATAGTTAAGACCTTGATCTAAAATGTATTCGATCGCTAGGTTGCCGCGGGCTTGCCCGGCATTACCAATGACAATCTGGTCAGGCGTGGGTGTTAGTTGGGCTGGATCAAAATGGTCGAACACTTCGATTTTTGCATCAGCTAATAAATCGCTCATAGGCGGGTAAATTTGACTATCGCTTCCCGAGACTCGGTAGCCCTGGCTTTTCGCCAGCTGAGCAAGGCTACCCATTAGCGTGCCACCTATTCCAAGAAAGTAGATGTGCTGCTTCATATTAGGTCTAACACCAGTTGACTCAGACGATAAGAGAACATAATCAGTAAAAAGGCGCTTACTACGCCTATTCCTATGTGAATTTCGAACGATCGATGGAAGATAAACCCATAAACAAAGATACTCCATAATGCCAGGACGGCCGTGAGAAGACCTGTTATAGAATTTTCGGTCAACCCAAAAATCGATAGCAAAATAAGCGTTGCGAACGTTATCAGAGCATCGCATCCCATGAAGGCGCTGATCGTTTGATTGAACCGATGTGCAGAACTTCTCAGTCTCAAAACAGTCCAAATTAAAAGGAGATTGATCATAAGAATGAGCAGGGTGCGTATAAGAGTCACAGGCCACGGTTCTTGGGTTAGCAGGGTGATGTTTGTCAAAACACTTACGAGCACATTGATTAATATGCATGCCCGAGCGAGAAAGGTGCTAACTGGAAGAGCATCAGGGCCCTGTCGAAAAGCCATAATCCAAAGAAAGGATTTAATAATCGTTGTCATTTTTTCGCCTACAATACGCAACTAAATTGTCGCACATGTTGATGGCATAACCGACAATAAGAATTTCGGTGCTTACTAAGTTGGAGAGTTATAGATGGCTAGAGCAAATGCATTCTACGCACAGTCAGGCGGCGTCACATCGGTCATAAACGCTAGCGCCTGCGGTGTGATCGAAACGGCTAGAAAGCATAAAAAACAAATAGGTCGCGTATATGCAGGAAAAAATGGGATCTTGGGTGCGTTGAAAGAAGAGTTAATCGATACCAGTCGCGAAACAAATAAATCGATCGCTGCTCTTAGACACACACCCAGTGGAGCCTTTGGTTCTTGTCGTCATAAACTTAAAGCGCCGGAAGACGATGATCGAGAATATGCGAGGATCTTGGAAGTATTCAGATCACATAATATTCGATATTTTTTTTACAATGGGGGTGGGGACTCTCAAGATACAGCTGACAAATTAGCGAGTTACAGTGAGCGTAATGACTACGATCTATCATGTATTGGCATCCCGAAGACAGTGGACAACGATTTGCCTTATACCGACTGCTGTCCTGGTTTTGGTTCGGTAGCGAAGTACGTGGCGATTGCGACTCGTGAAGCGAGCCTTGATGTGGCGTCAATGTGCGAAACCTCCACAAAGGTTTTTGTTCTTGAAGTTATGGGGCGCCACGCTGGCTGGATAGCTGCGTCTGGCGCATTGGCCCAAGAGAAAATCGGTGATGCGCCTCACATTATTTTGTTCCCTGAAGTTCCGTTTGTTGATGCAGATTTTTTGAGAACAGTTAAGCGAACTGTAAATTCAAAAGGTTATTGCGTCATTGTTGTATCTGAAGGGGTGCGACGGAAAAATGGCCGTTTTCTATCTGAGTCAGGTTCGAAGGATGCTTTTGGGCATGCCCAGTTAGGCGGAGTTGCGCCGGTCATTGCTGATATGATTGGTCGAAAACTAGGTTATAAGAATCATTGGGCGGTGGCGGATTACTTGCAGCGGGCAGCCAGGCACATTGCTTCGGCCACCGATGTGGAGCAAGCCTACTCCTTGGGCAGAGCGGCTGTAGAATTAGCCATATCAGGTCATAGTGGTGTTATGCCCATCATCAATCGGATCAGTGATTCGCCGTACCGCTGGAAAATCAGTCACGAAAAACTATCTAAAGTAGCGAATGTCGAACGCTTTTTACCGAAGAGCTTCATCAGTCGCGACGGATATGGAATTACCGCAAAAGCTAGACGTTATTTAGAGCCCTTAATTTCTGGCGAAGATTACCCTCCTTTCCGAGGGGGTATGCCACAATATGTCAGCCTCAAAAACCTGTTGGTCGAAAAGAAATGCCCCGTCAAATGGTAAGGTTAGGGCTAGAAATCCTCAAGGAAAAATAAAATGAACAGAGGTTTTGGTGATGATTTATGTTATTGTGCCGCCCTAAATTACTTCGTAATTAAGCTGCTCGGCTAGATACGGGCGAAATATTTGAATTAACGTTTTAGGGGATGGGAATGTCAGAAAATGATGCTTTGTTAGCTGCTTTGGCTGCGTCACTTCTTGCAATTGTGGCGGGTCTTTGGTTCTCGTCGGCAATTAGTAAAATGTCGGCGGGCAACGAAAGAATGCAAGAAATAGCAGGGGCTATTCAAGAGGGCGCGACAGCGTATTTAAATCGACAGTACACAACAATAGGGATTGTTGGAGCTGTGATATTTTTTATTTTAGGATTTGCGCTGGATTGGTATACCGCTATTGGCTTCCTGATCGGGGCGGTTTTCTCCGGTGCGGCTGGTTACATTGGGATGAATGTGTCTGTCAAGGCTAATGTGAGGACTGCTCAGGCTGCTTATTCCGGTATTGACGCGGCTTTCAACGTTGCATTCCGCGGCGGTGCAGTAACAGGCCTTTTGGTCGTTGGTTTGGGTCTGCTCGGTATAAGTGGCTACTACTACTTACTCAGATCAGTATTTGGTGTATCCACAGATGATAGCCTGCATGCGCTGATAGGACTGGCGTTTGGTGGCTCGTTGATTTCCATATTTGCCAGGCTGGGCGGAGGCATTTTCACAAAAGGCGCCGATGTTGGGGCGGATTTAGTTGGTAAGATTGAAGCGGGGATCCCCGAAGATGATCCAAGAAATCCGGCTGTGATTGCTGACAATGTCGGTGATAATGTTGGAGACTGTGCTGGTATGGCGGCTGATTTATTCGAAACCTATGCAGTAACCATTATCGCGACCATGTTGCTCGGTGGAATACTATTTGACGGACAGATGAGTCAAATCATCTATCCTCTTGTGTTAGGTGCAGCGTCAATTGTCGCCTCTGTGGTTGCATCTTTTTTCGTGAAAGCGAAGGAAGACGGTAAAGTGATGAATGCCCTCTACTTTGGTGTGATACTTTCGGGAGTTATTGCAGCGGTTTTGTTCTGGTTGGTGACCAACATGATGGGCATTGACCAAAATGTCTTTTGGGCAGCAATGATCGGGCTAGCACTGACTGCATTTATGGTGTACGTCACTGAATACTATACAAGTACTGAATATGCACCTGTTCAGAAAATAGCTGACGCTTCAACGACTGGACACGCGACGAATATCATCGCGGGTCTAGGCGTCTCGATGAAGGCAACTGCATGGCCGGTTATCGCGGTATGTATAAGTATTTGGGGGTCTTATCAGTTAGCAGGTTTGTATGGAATTGCGATCGCGGCGACTTCCATGCTTTCTCTCACTGGAATGATCGTGGCACTTGATGCCTTTGGGCCTATTACTGATAACGCTGGCGGTATAGCTGAAATGGCAGACTTGCCCGACGAGATACGTGGTATAACGGACCCTCTTGACGCAGTTGGTAATACAACGAAAGCGGTAACGAAGGGGTACGCTATCGGTTCTGCTGGTTTAGCGGCGCTCGTTCTTTTCGCTGATTTCACGAATAATTTGGAGGCGGACATCACCTTTAGTTTAAGTGACCCCGCGGTAATTATCGGCTTGTTTATTGGCGGCATGGTTCCATACTTGTTTGCAGCTCTCGCCATGGAAGCTGTCGGGCGGGCTGCTGGTTCTGTGGTAACTGAAGTGCGTAGGCAGTTCAAAGAGATACCCGGAATCATGGATGGATCTAGCAAACCTGATTATTCGAAGGCTGTAGATCTGTTAACGCAGTCTGCTATCAAAGAGATGATTATTCCATCGATATTACCGATTGCTGTTCCTATCTTATTGGCTATCGTTATGAGCTTCTTGTTCGAAAACGGTGGAATCCTGGCACTGGGAGGCCTATTGATTGGAACGATCGTGACGGGCTTATTCGTTGCCATTTCCATGACCGTCGGCGGAGGCGCTTGGGATAATGCCAAAAAGTATGTCGAGGACGGCAACTGTGGTGGTAAAGGTTCGGAAGCCCATAACGCAGCTATTACAGGTGACACGGTGGGAGACCCTTATAAGGATACTGCAGGTCCGGCGATTAATCCGTTAATCAAGATAATTAACTTGGTCGCGTTATTGTTAATACCTTTTCTATAGTAGAAAGTACTGACTGATGGGCCGCTAGGTTTTCAGAAAAGCTTAGCGGCCTTTTAGCCCTTAACTAACAGATTTCGAAGGTCAATTATTGCTGCATTGGCTCTAGAGACATAAGAGGCCATGACCAAGGAGTGATTGGCCAGAATCCCGAGACCCTCTCCATTTAAGACTATAGGACTCCATAGAGTCGCTTGGGTTCCTTCGAGCTCTCGTATTATCTGTTGTAGAGAAACCCTAGCAGCCTTTTTATCAAGTACATCTGCAAAGTCCATCTCCATGGCTTTAAGCATATGCATTGATGCCCAGCAATACCCTCGAGTTTCATAAAAAACATTATCCAATTCCATCCATGGGGTTTTTACAAATCTATCTGTAGGAGTGCTGGTGGACTGACGGCTAGCAGAATCGCCTGAAAGTGATGTATCTAACTGTCTTTTCCCGACGCTCGCTGACAGGCGCAGGGAAAGACTGCCCAGGCGAGTTTCAAGAGTAGCTAACCATTTTTCTAGATTGTCTGCTCGAGAGTAAAACTGAGCTTCTGTTTCATTTTCATCCCCAAGCATAGAAAGGTAATTACGAAATAAGTCGATCCCCTCTTCATATTCACTTTCGGTTTGAGGGAAGATCCAGGAATTATTATCGAAAAAAAATCTACCTTCGGCTTCAGCTAATATTGGGTTTTCGGCGGATTGGCTTTGAGATCTGGAGAAATCATTTCGAAAGACACGAGCTGTATCTCTAAGTAAGGTGAGACTGCCGAATTCCCATTCAGGTATATTGTCCATTAGTACGCCTGGAGGAAAAATATCGTTGGACAAGTATCCCCCGCGCTTATCGACGAGAGTTTCTGCGATAGTAATGAAAGTAGAAGCGCTGATGTAGCCTGTAGTCATTTGGCGGTCTGTAGATGCCGCGTTAGCGGAGGCGCGTTCCAGTACATCAAACTGCTCTGGTTCCTTATCCCACCACCAACCCAGACCCCCAACTAGGGTCATATAAGTCGCTAAGACATAGATGCTGATCTTGAAAAATCGTTTTGAGGATTTCTGATGAGAGTTTCTGTCTTCATTCACTTGCATTTTTATTTTCCGAATAACATCTTAGCTTTGATTTAGGGAGGGCTATGGCTTGACGCATTGTCGCTCAATTTGCGCGGGTAGTCTCAGTTTGATTTGAGCTTTGATTTTGAGTTCTGTTTGATTGTTTTTTAGTAATTGATACAGCGTCCTTCCTTTCTGATCACTTGCTGCATAGATGATAAACCGGCAATTCTGATATTTGGCCAGACTGCCGAATTCGGAGATTCTATTTCTCGTAGCTGCGTCAATTGTTGGGCTGCCAAGTTTGAGAATCGTCAGATTGCTATTGTTAACAAGCTCCAATTGGTTTTCAGTTGGTAGGATCGACGGGTGATTTTTGTCGACCAGTTTGGCTCGGTCTAACATTGATTTAGCTCGATTCAGTTGTCTTCTATCGATTGCTTGGATGGCTAGCTCAATGTAGCGCTCTACAACTTGTTCTAATCCCCTTTTTGCGTTTTCGTCGCCTGGATTGAGTTCAAGGGCCAAGGAAAGATAGGCATAGGCACTTGTTTCTTTCGGATATAAAAGGCGATCTTGCTCTAATGCCTGCTGTGCGTTTTCCAAGAGATTTTCAATTTGTTCATTTTGAGTTTCTTTAGGAGTTTCCAAGGGGAGTGGTTTAGGTTCTGACTCAAGGAGAGTTAACTGGCAACCCCAGGGATTTGAAATCGAGAATAAAAAAAATCCAACAAAGAGTCGCTTCATTACCTAAACCAGCTTGCGATTTTTTAGTATGATGCTCGAACAAAGACCCTTCAGCAAATGGTCGCATTTTGATTAGGTAGAGGCTTTTTAGTCAGGCGTCGATGAGCAGGGTACTGGCTGTGTTGCAGCGCGAATAAACTAGAAACAGTAAGGTGCTAGAGATTAAATTGAATTTGAGTATTTGGAAATCGCATGAAAATTTGTTGCGCATAGCATGGTTAATGGTCGCCTTGTTATTGGGCGGTCTGAGCTCGGCGGAGGATAATTTTCGACTCCCTGCAGAAGGCGTTTCCGCTTTTGTTGGTTCGGACTCCGAATTTTTGCCGGTTTCGAAAGCATTCGTACTAAATTTAGCTTTGAAGGAAGCTGCCCGTGTAGAGGTCAACTGGTCGATCGAAGATGGTTACTATTTATATAAGCACCGATTTAAGGTAACTCCTGTAACCAAAGAAATGGGTGTTGAAGAGCTAAATATTCTTCCAGGATTGCGCAAAGTGGATGAATGGTTCGGCGAGGTAGAAGTTTACTATTCCACTGCACAGCTTAGTTTTCTATTAGATGGCTTGGAGCGTTTTGAATCCGTTGAATTTGAGCTTAGCTATCAGGGGTGTGCAGAAGCTGGTTTGTGTTATCCACCGGTTACTCAGCGTTACGTGCTATCAAATGGTGAATTTGTAGAGGGATCAAAGGAAGTTCGTGGTAAAGCGAATATAGAGTTAGAAAAACGTGAGGAGCAGAAGTTAGCGGATGCGTTGCTCAAGGAATCTGTCGCATGGAGCTTATTCCTGTTTTTTGTAGGAGGGGTCGCCTTGGCGTTTACGCCATGTGTTTTTCCGATGATCCCAATATTGTCGAGTATCATTGTCGGACAGGGGTCGGATTTGCCTCGATACAGAGCCTTCGCGCTCTCTGGGTCGTATGTTGCTGGGATGGCAATTACCTATGCGATAATTGGCACCTTGGTTGGGGTTTTTGGCGCCCAACTGAACTTGCAAGCGGCCTTGCAAACGACTCCCATACTGCTTTTCAGCGCTTCGTTATTTGTAATTTTGTCATTGGCGATGTTCGGGTTTTATGAGCTGCAATTGCCGATAAGCTGGCAAAACAAGCTTAATGAACTAAGCAGTCTGCAAAGCGGAGGCAAATATGTATCCGTCTTTATAATGGGAGCACTTTCCAGTCTCGTGATTTCTCCTTGCATCTCAGCTCCCTTAGTCGGAGGCCTTTTGTATATTTCGCAAACTCAAGATGCGCTTTTGGGAGGTTTAGCGCTTCTGAGTCTTGGTTTGGGTATGGGAGTGCCTCTAATGGTGGTTGGGGTTGTTGGAGGCGTCTGGTTTCCCAAGGCAGGTGCTTGGATGGATCAGGTAAAGGGTCTTTTCGGATTTTTGCTAATTGGCGTGGCGATATGGTTGATTGAGCGTCTTGTCGAAGATTCCGTGGCTATGCTTTTGTGGGGTTTATTGCTCATTGGCGCTGCTATTTATTTCGGAGCCTTCGAGTTCCGAGCGAGGAAACCGGTCGAGAAGGCAGTTCAGTTTGTGGGAGTAGTTGTTGCTATTTGGGGGGGCTCCATTTTGGTGGGTA
The DNA here is from genome assembly GCA_045560825.1 of Candidatus Azotimanducaceae bacterium. Taxonomy (GTDB): domain Bacteria; phylum Pseudomonadota; class Gammaproteobacteria; order Pseudomonadales; family Azotimanducaceae; genus UBA4421. The sequence continues at coordinate 20,038 of JBJKYX010000004.1, read as the reverse complement.
GTGGTTTGGGTAGCTCCAGCATATTTGATCCTTTTGGAGGTTTGAGAATCTCCAGCGAACCTCAGAATGCTTCCGAACTAGAGGGGAAAGGTTGGCAAACGGTGAAAACTCTCGAAGAAGTGCAAAATTTTATAGAACAGAATGATAGGCCGGTCATTCTCGATGTCTATGCTGATTGGTGTATTTCCTGCAAGATTATGGAGAAAAATGTCTTTACTGAATCCAGAGTTCGAAAAGGGCTGCAAGAATTTGGGCTGCTTAGAGTCGATGTTACGGCTAATGATGAGCTGGATAGAGAATTGCTTACTCACTTTGGGTTATTTGGGCCACCAACGCTGGCATTTTTTGGAGAAGATGGCGTCGAAATAACAGAAGTTAGGATTCAGGGTGAAATAGATGCCGATGCTTTTTCAAAACATTTGAGTGGGGTATCAGAGATCTCAGGAACTTAAAATCTGTTAAAATGCGGTTAAAATTGCGCTATTTGATTTAAATCTGTATAAAAAGAAAACTGCAAAAAAACGTGTGGCGTACAGGGAACTATTCCTTATGAAGAACATTTTACTGTTGAATGGCCCGAACCTGAATTTGCTGGGGAAGAGAGAGCCAGATATCTATGGAACAGAATCTTTAGAGAGCATTACGGACGGGCTCGTGAGTGAGGCTGAAAAGCTTGGCTTAGAGCTAATCTCCTTCCAGAGTAATGCAGAGCATGAGCTCGTGGATAAAATTCAGGCAGTACCAGAATTAGGAGTACAATTCATTTTAATAAATCCTGGTGCGCTCACGCATACCAGCGTGTCTCTGAGAGATGCGTTGTTGGGTGTTGGAGTGCCTTTCATCGAGGTTCATTTATCCAATGTCTATTCGAGAGAGTCTTTTCGACAACACTCTTATTTGAGTGATGTTGCATTGGGCGTAATCACAGGGTTTGGCTCTCAGGGCTATTCCTTCGCTCTACATGCTGCTTCTAGTTTTTTGGGTCAGGGAGAGGATTGAACAGATGGACTTACGGAAAGTTAAAAAATTAATTGAGTTGGCAGAAGAATCAGACCTGGCTGAGATTGAGGTCTCTGGCGCCGATGAATCAGTTCGAATTGTTAGAAACCGCACTACTGCTGAGCCGCAACTGGCTTTAGCGCAACCAACCGCGGTAAGGGATGACATGAATCAGGGGAAAGAGGCCCCTGCTCTGGATTTAAGGTCAAAAAGTCAATTGGACTCTATAAACTCTCCAATGGCCGGAACATTTTATGCCGCCCCTAGTCCTGCTGAAGCGCCCTTTGTCGAAATTGGACAGGAAGTAGTGCAAGGGGAAGTGGTTTGTATCATTGAGAGTATGAAGATGATGCATGAAATAAAATCACCTCGAAGCGGTGAGATTATGCGGCTTTGTGTAAACGACGGAGAGCCGGTTGGTACCGCAGACCCCTTATTTGAAATACGTTGAAGTACCTGTCGATAAGTATTGATGTCAAAGCAAATGAAGTCGAAGATTTAGAAGCCATCATTGAAGGTTACGGTTGTTTAGCCTGCGTCATCAGCTCGAGCAAAGAAGAGTCTGGTGTTGAAGAAATTTATGAGACTGCGCCAGGCGAGTTCCGGTTATGGTTGACCAATAAACTCATTGCATATTTTGCAATCGACCAAAACATTACGGGATTAGGTGACCAACTCTCTGGTTTTGATCCTGATATCTCTCAACGAATGTCTTTTGATTATGTTGAGCTCGATGGCTCGGATAGTGAAAAGTCTATTGTTTCACTCCACAAAATTATTGGTGACAAACTTCATATCAAGTCGAAAGAGAGTAAACCTCAGATAAAGTCAGAGACAGAGCGTTACACTCTTTATTTGGATCCTGGGTTGGCTTTTGGTAGCGGGGAACATCCCACAACGGAGCTTTGTCTGGAGTGGTTGACAGACCAACAGTTGCGGCCAAAAAGCGTTCTGGATTATGGCTGTGGATCTGGGATATTGGGAATCGCGGCTAGCTTACTGGGAGCGAGAAGTGTCTGCGTCGACTATGACCAACAGGCGCTAGTCGCTACTGAGCAAAACGCGGAGTTCAATGAACTTACGAAGAATGAATTAACCGTTATGCATTCTTCCAAGCTTGGCTTGGAGGAATACAGAGGTTATTTTGATGTGATTTTGGCGAATATCCTCGCTAAGCCCCTTATTGACTTGTCGCAAAGGATGATCAATTTGTTAGCGCCGAGGGGGAAAATAGTGTTGTCTGGTATTTTAGAAGAACAAGTTGATTGGGTAGCAGAAAGTTACAAAGAATTGAGCTTTGGAAAAACTTTAATTAAACAAGGTTGGGCGCGTCTCGAAGCAGAAAAAGTTGAATAAAGTCAGCGCTTTTGATTATTTAGATGATGGATTGCAAGGTCCGACTTCTGTTTATTTCCCTGGAAATTTTCTATTAAATTCAGCATGAAACGATCTGTGTTTTTTGTTTTGTTAGTTTTTTCTTTACCTCTGCACCTATGGATAGGATTTCCCGAATACGCCAGGAGCGAATATCTTAGACCGATATATGAACCAATGTGTTCCGCCCTTAATTGTTCTTTGCCTTTGCTAAAAAAAACCAGCGCAATTGAATTAAAGGAAATGCGCGTTCGTTACCTCGAAGAGGAAGAATTTGTTCCGGTGTTACAATTTAGCCTGGTAAATAGAGCGAATTACCACAACGCCTACCCTAGGTGTCGGCTGGTGTTTAAAGATTTGGATGGCGTAGAGTTATCCGATGTTGAGTTTCATTCAAGAGAGTTCTCTATGAACCATCGAGAGTTTGAAGGTATGCCCGTAGGTATCCCCGTCAAATTTTTGGTTCCACTCGAAGAGCCTCCGATGAAAGCAGTCAACTATGAACTGTTTTTAATGTAGGCTCTCACTGTTTAACGGTTTTTATTGATAAGGAGGTTTGTCGTGTTGGGATATGTGACTATTGGTGTTAACGACATGGATAAAGCAGTTCAATTTTATGATGGGTTACTCAGTGAAATTGGTGCACGTCAATTGTTCGGCCAGGATCGAATCAAGTTCTACGGTACAGGGCCAGGAGAATCAATGTTAGCAATCTGTCTGCCCTATGACGAAAAAGCTCCCGCAGCAGGTAACGGAAACATGATCGCGATTCCAGGCGGATCACGGGAGGGTGTAGACAAACTATATGCTAAGGCTATGGAGCTGGGAGCCAGCGATGAAGGTGAACCCGGAGAAAGGTTACCTGTTTTTTATGGGGCCTACGTAAGGGATTTAGATGGTAATAAGCTTTGTTTCTACGAAATGAAAATGTAGATCTTTTCGATTTAGAATTATTGAGTTGTTGTGTTATTTCATTCGGATTTGAACGTGGGCGGCGTGCTAGCACGCAACGGAATTGCGCTCGCTCCCATGGCTGGAGTCGCAGACGTCCCGTTTAGGCAGCTCGCTTGGGAACTGGGGGCTGGATATTTGGTGAGCGAAATGGTGTCTAGTTTGGATCACCTATGGGACACCAAGAAAAATCGCCTACGTCGCGTACCCTTGAAGGGAGTTTATCCGAATGTGATCCAGATAGCCGGAAGCGACCCTCTTGAATTATCTGAAACGGCAAAGAAAGTGGTGGACGAGGGCGCCGATATAGTCGATATAAATTTTGGCTGTCCAGCGAAAAAGGTCTGCAAAAAGTTTGTTGGGTCGGCTCTTTTAGATGATATTCCGCGAATCGGTCGCATCGTCGAGGCGGTGGCCGGGTCTGTATCTGTTCCTGTTACGATCAAAACTAGAATTGGATCAACTCGAAGCGATCTCATGGGTATCGAAGCCTCTTACATTGCGCAGGAAGCAGGGGCTCAGTTGGTCGTTATGCACAGCCGAAGCCGCGCTTGTCGTTTTAAGGGCCCCGTTGATCATGAAAAGGCCGCTAAACTAAGGTCCAGGCTTAAAATACCTTTTTTTGTTAACGGTGATATTTCCTCACAGCATTCAGCAGTCTCGGCGCTGCAAGAATCAGGAGCGGACGGCATCATGGTTGGTCGGGGCGCGGTTGGTCAGCCTTGGATTTTTCGTGAGCTGTTAGGAGAAGAGGAACTTAGTTTGCCCGAAAAGTGGAGTGTTGTGAGACGTCATTTAAGCCTTTCTTACGACTTTTATGGGGAAACCGCGGGTCTAAAGATGATGAAAAAGCACATTAAGGCCTACCTTATTAAGTTGGGATGTGAAGGTCTTGCGGCTAAAGCGATGAAATTAGAAGATCCTGATGCTATGAAGCGTTTATTGAGCGTGGATCAGATCCAACACGAATTCAAAACGTATTAATTTAGGAAAAGCGATTGAAAATAACCAGAGCGCTTATTAGCGTATCTAATAAAGAGGGGTTGGAAGAACTGGCCCGTCGTTTGGTTGATCAGGGAATAGAGTTGATCTCAACTGGGGGAACTCATCGAGTTCTACAGGCGTCTGGTATTCCCGTCAAAGAGGTCTCTAAGTTCACAGGTTTTCCAGAAATGATGGATGGCCGGGTAAAAACCCTGCACCCTAAGGTGCATGGTGGTATTTTGGGTCGACGGGCCGTTGACAGCCAAGTCATGTCTGAAAACGGTATAGATCCAATAGACATGGTTGTGGTGAACCTTTATCCCTTTGCCGAAACCATCTCGCGGGAGGATTGCACCGAAGATTTAGCGATTGAAAATATAGATATTGGTGGTCCCGCGATGATTCGGTCTTCGGCCAAAAATTTCCGTGATGTTATTGTTGTGGTTGATCCTTCCGACTATGAAGCCGTTATCAGTGAGGTTGTTTCTGGTGACTGTTCACCAGAATTTAGAAGAGAGTTGGCCGTAAAAGCCTTCCGGCATACTGCTAAATACGATTCGATTGTCTCGGCGTACTTAGGTCAAGCCGAGTCATTCCCAGAATCTCTCACATTGTCCTATGACAAAACGGAAGAACTGCGTTACGGAGAAAATCCACATCAGCGGGCGGCCTTTTACAGAGAGAGTAATACTCTTAGTAGCGGCGTTATTGCCAATTACAAACAACTGCATGGCAAGGAGTTGTCATATAACAATATAGCAGACACTGATGCTGCTTTAGAGTGCGTCAAAGTTTTTGAAGACCCCGCCTGTGTGATTGTGAAGCACGCTAATCCTTGTGGTGTCAGCGTGGCCTCAACGTCCTTAAAGGCTTACCGACAAGCCTTCTCTACAGATCCGACTTCTGCCTTCGGAGGCATTGTTGCATTTAATCGGGTTGTTGATGCAAGGACTGTTAGCGAGGTGTTAGACAATCAGTTTGTAGAGGTTCTTATAGCGCCTGCGATTGATGGAGCTGCACTTGAGGTTGCAGAGAAGAAAAAGAATGTCCGTTTGCTTGAATGTGGTGACTTGGCGGCTGGCTCAGACCTGATGTCGTATAAAAAGGTTGGCGGAGGACTGCTGGTTCAAAATTCTGATTTATTGAGTCTATCGCCCGAGATGTTAAAGGTAGTGAGTAAAGTATCGCCGACAGACGAGCAAATGATAGACCTGCTTTTTGCCTGGAAGGTGGCATGGTTCGTCAAAAGTAATGCGATCGTTTATGCGCGGAACCTAAAAACTGTTGGCGTGGGCGCTGGTCAGATGAGTAGAGTAGTAAGTGCTAAGATCGCGGGCTTAAAGGCCAAAGAGGAAGGTCTCGAGGTGAGTGGTTCTGTGATGGCATCAGATGCTTTTTTTCCATTTCGAGACGGCATTGACGCTGCTGTAAAGGAAGGAATCGTTGCGGTTATTCAGCCTGGTGGCTCTATGCGGGATGAGGAAGTCATTGAAGCCGCGGACGAACACGAAATTGCAATGGTTTTTACTGGCACGCGACATTTTCGTCATTGATGTGTGCGTCAGGAAGTAGTCTATGAGAGTGCTGGTAATAGGATCCGGAGGAAGAGAGCACGCCTTAGCATGGAAGCTTAGTCTATCGGACCGGGTGACCGACGTATTGGTTGCTCCAGGTAACGCTGGAACCGCGCTAGAAGCGAAGGTGAGGAATCTAGAGGTCGACACAAGCGATTTTACTGGCCTGATCGACCGTGCCTTGGCCGAAAGGGTTGATTTCACTCTAGTTGGACCTGAAATACCTCTGGTCGAGGGTATTGTGGATGCTTTTCTGGGTGCTGGGTTGCGAATTTTTGGTCCCACCAAGAAGGCGGCTCAGCTTGAAGGGTCCAAGTCTTTTACTAAATTATTTCTTGATAAGTACGCGATTCCCACTGCTGAGTTTCAAACCTTTGATGAATTGGATTCAGCTATTGAGTATGTGGAAGATCGTGGAACACCCATTGTCATAAAAGCGGATGGCTTAGCTGCTGGCAAGGGCGTGGTGATCGCCCAGACTCAAAAAGAAGCAATTGAAACCTTGAAAGAGATGTTGAGTGGCGAAGCCTTTGGAGATGCTGGTAGGCAAGTGGTCATTGAGGAATTTTTGGAGGGGGAAGAAGCCAGTTTTATTTGTCTATGTGATGGTAAGACTGCTATTCCATTTGCGTCATCCCAAGACCACAAAAGAAGGGACGAAGGAGACGTAGGACCAAATACAGGAGGGATGGGAGCCTATTCCCCCGCACCTGTTGTTGACCAAAACATACATAGAAAAGTTATGGACCAAGTTATTGGGCCGACTCTTGAGGGAATGATCGAAGAGGGCAGTCCTTATGTGGGGTTCCTATACGCTGGCTTAATGATTGATCAGCATGGGAATCCCAAAGTCATTGAATTTAATTGCCGTTTTGGAGACCCCGAAGCGCAACCGGTCATGTATCGTCTTCAATCCGATTTACTAGAAGCATGTGAGAAAGCGGCGTCCGGAGAGCTTGAGGATTACCAGCTCGAGTTTGATGATAGGGTTGCTCTTGGCGTGGTCATGGCTGCCGGGGGTTATCCGATTAAATACAAGACCGGTGATGTGATCGAAGGACTTGATCTTGAATCATCAAATTCAAAGGTTTTTCATGCGGGAACCATCGAAGTAGAGGATGAGATTAGAACAAATGGTGGACGGGTTCTTTGTGTAGTTGGTGTTGGTGAAAGCGTGGCTTCGGCAGCAGAGTCGGCCTACGCTCGGGTGAATAAGATCAAGTGGGACGGCTATTATTTTCGGGGAGATATTGGCCACCGAGCGATCAGGCGGGAAAGCGATTGATTTATGAATGACCCAAGACGCAGAGGAGACCTGTCCGACTCGATCGTAGTTGCTTTAGACAATGGACTAAAAACCCTTTCTGGTAGTTTTCAAAGTTCTAGACAGAGTCCTGCAGATGCTGTGGAAGAGGGAGAGATGTCTGAGCTCGAGAAAGTTCATGCGTCGGGCTTGATGAGAGTCAATCATGTTGGTGAGATCTGTGCGCAAGCACTCTATGAAGGTCAGTCAATGACGGCTGGGAATTCTGCCGTTAAAGAAAAATTGCGAAAGGCCGGAGAAGAAGAAAGAGACCATCTCGCTTGGTGCTCTTCGCGTCTGAAAGAATTGAAGAGCCGGGAAAGTTTTCTAGCTCCTTTGTTTTATGCGTCGTCGTTTTGCGTTGGAGCGATTACTGGTTTACTGGGAGATAAATATAGCCTGGGGTTTGTGGAAGCGACCGAGGATCGAGTGGTTGAGCATATCGATGAGCATCTAGATAGCCTTCCTGAGAAAGATCTGCGCAGTAGGGCTATTCTCAGACAAATGCGTGAAGATGAGCAACGCCATGGTGAGGAGGCCCTGGCTTTCGGTGGTGCAGAATTTAGCGAACGTACAAAACGAATTATGAAAGTCCTGGCGGGAATAATGACGAAATCCACCTATCGGTTTTAATTTCTTGGCGACCTTAAAAATTTAGTTGAACGACCTCATTTTTTGTAGGGAAGGCTCTAGGAGTAAAATAAATCGCTTAGAGCCTCTCCTGGTATCTTTGATCTCATGAAGGCTTCTCCTACCAAAAAGCAATTCACTTGATTTTTCTGCATTAAAGTCACATCACTCTTATTACGTATGCCGCTCTCAGTAACCACCGTAACCGATTGAGGTATGTGCTCAAGGAGTTCGGTTGTAGTGTCGAGGCTGGTTTCAAAAGTTTTTAAGTTTCTGTTGTTTATGCCTACCAGCGTTAGATCTAATTCAAGAGCTTCTTGAAGTTCAGTCTTATTATGGACTTCTACGAGAACTCCTAGTTTTAGGGATTGGGCGAGTTCAAAGAGCTCCCTCAGCATTTTCGTATCGAGTGCGGCCACGATCAAGAGAATGCAGTCGGCACCGATTGCTCTCGCCTCGTAGACTTGATAGGGGTCTATAGTGAAATCCTTTCGGAGCACCGGTAGTTCAACGTGCTCTTTAACTAATGAAATAAAGTCGTCTGAACCATGGAAATACTGCGAGTCAGTGAGGACTGATAAGCAGGCTGCGCCGTGCTTTTCGTAGGATTTAGCTATTGATACGGGGTCAAAATTTTCTCGAATGATTCCTTGACTGGGCGAGGCTTTTTTTATCTCCGCTATCACGCCGGCCTGAGTGCTGATTGCGGCTGATTTTAGTGCGTTCACAAAATCTCTAGGCTCATCCAGTGATTCCGCTAATCTCATTTGACCCGACAACGAGAGAGTTTGTTTTCTTTGAATGATTTCCTCTCGTTTGGTTAAGAGAATTTCTTTCAGTATATCGCTCATTGTCTAAGTTTCATCTGACGTGAGTAGAGCTAATTCCTCTAACTTTGCCAAGCCACTTTTTTCAGCGATGACAGTTTGGGCTGCCGAAACGCCCGATTGGAGATCATCGGTCACTCCCGAAGCGTAAATCGCTGCGCCTGCATTGAGAGCAACTATGTTGGCTGCGAGGGAACCAGGTTGACTTAAAGCTTCTTTGACAAGCTCGAGGCTTTTTGTCACTGAGTCTGCCGACAGTTTTTGGATTTCCTCGGGCTTTGCTTCAGCAATTCCAAAATCCATAGGCGATATCGTATATTCAGTTATGGTGTCTTCTTTGAGTTCGACCACGTGTGTGGGCGCGTCCAGTCTAATCTCATCTAAACCTTCACTATGTACTACGAGAGCATGAACACTTCCAAGCATTTGAAGCACTCTGGCGATCTTTTCTTGCCACTCTCGAGCAAAAACGCCGATTACCTGTCGTTTTGCCTGGGCTGGATTAGTCATCGGGCCGAGTACATTCATCATGGTTCGGATACTGAGTTCCTGGCGAACGGGGCCTGCATATCTCATGGCGCTGTGATGAACCGGGGCGAACATGAAGCCAATCCCTATTTTATTGATACAGTCTGCAATCTGCTCGGGCGTTAATTCTAGTTTGATACCTGCCGCCTCTAATACGTCCGCACTACCGCAGAAACTAGTCATTTTCCGGTTACCGTGCTTTGCGACCATCGCCCCGCCTGCCGATGCAACAAACGCTGCAGCAGTTGAAATATTGAACAATTTCAAACCACTGCCGCCGGTACCACACGTGTCGACCAGTTTCTCGGTTGAAGTGAGAGGGACTTTAGAGGATAGATTTCGCATGGTTTCTGCAGCACCCGCCAGTTCTTCTGCCGTCTCGCCCTTGACGCGCATCGCTGCAAGAAAGGCACCAATCTGAGCGTCAGTCGTTTCGCCGGTCATTATGAGATTGAAGACTTCAGCAGATTCCTCCCGGCTCAGGTTCTTGCTTTCTACAATTTTCGCGAGGGCAGTCTGTATTTGCATTACGACCTCTTTTTTATGTGAAGAAAATTTTGAAGGAGATCATGGCCATTTTTGGTAAAGATCGATTCGGGATGAAACTGGACACCTTCAACATCCTGGTCTCTATGCCTAATTCCCATAATCTCATCGATTTGATTGTTGGTCCCGGTCCATGCGCTTACCTCGAGAGCCGAGGGTAGAGTGTTTTTCTCGATGATTAGAGAGTGGTAGCGAGTGGCTTCAAATGGGTTGGGAAGGTTAGTGAAGAGCCCCTTATTGTCGTGATGAATGAGAGAAGTCTTGCCGTGCATTATTTGCCGCGCGTGAACTATTTCCCCCCCAAATGATTGACCGATGCTCTGATGACCCAGACACACACCTAGAAGCGGAATTTTCCCGGAAAATTGAGCGACACACTCCAAGGATATGCCAGCCTCGTTGGGTGTGCACGGGCCTGGAGAAATTACGATTTTGTCAGGAGCGATTTTTTCGATATCACTGAGGAGGATCTCATCATTTCTATAGACCGTTACTTCAGCCCCGAGTTCAGACAAATATTGAACAATGTTGTAGGTGAAAGAGTCATAATTATCGATCATAAGGATCGATTGATCTTGAAGTCTGTCGGTCATCCGAGATTATCCAGGGTTTTGAGTAACAACTATTTCAGATTAGGCTCTATGATAGCTAAAGGTTTGGGCTGTTGTCGCTGAATCCCGAGGATGCTAATTCAGCCGCTTTGAATATGGCCCGACATTTGTTCATTGATTCTTTCCACTCTAGCTTGGGAATAGAGTCGGCCACGATGCCTCCGCCCGCTTGGATATAAAGTCTGCCATCCATAATAACGGCTGTTCTGATGGCGATTGCTGTGTCCATGTTGCCACTCCACGAAATATAGCCAACTGCTCCGCCATAGATGCCTCTTTTCACAGGTTCGAGCTCATCGATGATTTCCATCGCTCGAACTTTCGGTGCACCTGACAAAGTGCCAACAGGAAGGGTGGCTTTCAATAAATCATAGGCGCTTTTCCCCTCTTGAAGATTACCTTCGACATTCGATGAAATGTGCATGACGTGCGAATATCTTTCTATGACGAATTGTTCAGTTACCTCAACAGACCCTACTTCCGAAACTTTACCAACGTCATTCCTCCCCAGATCGATGAGCATTAAGTGTTCAGCGATTTCCTTGGGATCATTGAGCAGTTCAGTTTCTAAATCTTGATCTTCTTTTTCTGTTTTTCCGCGTCTTCGGGTGCCAGCCAAGGGACGATTTGTGATTTTGCCACCCTCTAACCTGGCGAGAATCTCTGGCGAAGAGCTGACGATATCGAATTCTTTGAGATTCATAAAATACATGTAAGGCGAAGGGTTCAGAGTTCTCAAAGCTCTGTATAGGTCAATGCTAGGTAAATTAAAGGGGATCGACATCCTTTGCGCGAGAACCACCTGCATGACGTCGCCTTCAACCGTATATTTCTTTATTTTCTCGACGGCATCTTTAAAGGGTTGCTCTCCTGTTTCTGACGTAAAGTCAGATTCGAGGATCGTACCTGACGAGGTTTTTGAGGGTTGCCTGATTTTCTTGTTGCTAAGCGAATTTGCTCTTTCTGTCAGTTCTTTCTTTGTATCAATAATGGCGTTATCGATATCCGGATCTACTAACTTAATGTATTGAATTTTATTATCCACGTTATCGAAGACCACTATATCTTCGCTGACCATTAGGAGAATATCTGGTGTGCCAATGGGATCGGGCGGAGTAGATTCTTTAATCCTTTTTTCGACATATCGAACCGCATCGTAGCCAAAATAGCCAACCAGTCCGCCATAGAACCTTGGCAGTTCGGCTAGGTGTTCGATCTCATAACGGTTCTGAAAAGACTCAATAAATTGGAAGGGGTCTTCTGTTTTGATGGATTCCGTTACCACGCCATCATCCAAGACTTCAATTTGCTCTCCTCGAACAGTAAGAATTGTTTTCGACGGTAACCCAATAATTGAGTATCGCCCCCACTTTTCTCCCCCCTGAGATGATTCGAGAAGATAAGAATAAGGACCATCGGCAAGCTTAAGATAAACCGACAGGGGAGTCTCAAGATCAGAGAAGGTTTCTAAAACAACCGGAACGCGCTTGTATTTGTAGTCGGGTTGGTTCATTAGAAAACCTAGGCCAAACAGGGAGTGCCAAGGTTAACAAATTATTGGTCGGTTCGCTGTTAGTTAGAATTATCCACTAGCATTTATAGCAATTCAGACATAGAGACGATGACTCCATCACAATCAAGTGATGACACATCTATTCCGTGATTGTAGCCATCTCTCATACACACTACCGAGATGTTAGCGTTGCGAGCAGCGTTTACATCGGTCTCGGAATCTCCGACGAAGAGTGACTCGGCTGCACTCGAATCAAGATTACGCATGGCCAGAAAAACCGGTTCCGGAGATGGTTTTGGGAATTTTGTTGAATCACCACACACTACCGACGTGAAATATTGTTCGAGATTTAGTTCTCGTATCAGCAGGGCCGCAAGACTCATAAGCTTGTTAGTGACGACAGCTAATTTCGCTCCTCGGTCCTTAAGAGCTGCTAAAGTGCTTTCAACTTGTGGATAAGGCTTACTGTGGTTGGCAATATTGTTTTCGTAGTAGTGTATAAAGTCTTTTAGTAGAGGCTCAATTTCCCTTTGAGCGTCTTGATGATCCAGAGCTTCTTTTATCAGGGTTCTTGAGCCATGACCAACCCAGTGACGAGTGAGGTCTTCCGTCACAGTTTTAAGCCCTGCCTGTTGTAGGCTAAAGTTTAATGCGGCGTCTATGTCCGGTGCGGTATCTACGAGAGTTCCGTCTAGATCAAATAGGTACGCCGAGTAGTGTCTCTTCCAGCTTAGTTTCATTGCTCTTCAAGGATGGCTTTTTTCATGTCGGTTATCGTTTTTGCGTAATTGTCTGAGCCAAAAATAGCGGTGCCTGCTACAAAGGTATCTGCACCGGCGGATGAAGCTTGGGCAATATTGTTAGTGTTGATTCCGCCATCGATTTCCAACCGAATAGATTTTCCTGATCGATCGATTATTTCACGAGCTTCTCTCAGTTTTGAAAGACTTGTTTCTATGAATTGCTGTCCGCCAAATCCAGGATTTACTGACATGATCAATACTAAATCTACTAGTTCCATAACTTCGTCAAGTACTGTCAGTGGAGTCGAAGGATTAAAAACAATGCCTGCTTTCGAGCCTCCAGACTTTATCAGAGCGAGTGTTCTGTGCAGATGCTCAGTGGTTTCGGGGTGGACAGAAATAAACTCCGGCTTAGCGTCGAGAAAATCTTCGACTAATCGGTCTACCGGTTTCACCATCAGGTGAACATCAAATAAGCAGTCGACATTAGCTTTTCGCAGCGATTGCAATACTAAAGGGCCTACGCTCAGATTAGGTACGTAATGGTTGTCCATGACGTCGTAGTGAATTAGGTCTGCACCAGCTGATAGAACGCTTTGTATTTCCTCACCTAATCGAGAGAAATCTGCAGCTAAGATTGAAGGAGCTATCCAAGGGCTATTCATGCTTCTAGTCTACTCTTGTTATTGGATGAGAGAAATCGGCAGCAGAGTTGATTCAATTTATTGAAGCGATTCATATTGCTCTATCGTGCCGATATCGGCCCATCTGCCTCTATGCTCCTGCGCCGTAAAATAATGTGACGCTAAGAGGTCGAACAGCCAGTCCCTCGTCCATGAAAATGGTCCTTCAGGAGAGTCATAGAAGAGCTTGGGATCAATTACTGCTATCCCGCAATAGGTATAAGATTTTCCTCTTGATGTGATTGCACTGTTTTCGATTTCGAAGTCTCCGTGGTCTTTGTCTTCATTTTTTCTGACAACGAGATGAGCAAGGCAATCGTTAGGTAATTGTTCAGGAAGATCAGAGAATCTGAAATCGGTATAGATGTCTCCATTTACGATCAGAAAGGGCTCATTACCCAAAAGGTTAAGCGCTTTTTTTATTCCGCCCCCTGTTTCTAAAAGTTCCTCTTCGAGACTATATGTTATGTTCACTCGGTAGCGGCTGCCATCTCCTAGAAATTCGATGATCTGGTGTCCCAGGTGATGCAGATTAATCACGATTTGATGATAACCTTCGCGAGCTAGGTTTTTCACTATGTATTCAATTAACGGACGTCCCTGGATTGGAAGTAAAGGCTTGGGCGTTTTATCTGTTAATGGCGAAAGACGAGAGCCTTTCCCCGCTGCTAAAATCATTGCCTTCATAAATAGTGCTGAATCTTTTCTGTCAGAGGATTTTTAAGGGTGATTAGGAGCTGATGGAGGCTTTCCAAATCTGGATAACCCTCAGTTTGTTGGATTAACGCGTTCATTACGTGAGGGATATATCTGAGATGTGAGGGTTTGTTGTCCCGCAACCAAAGCCGAACAAAAATCCCGATCGCTTTTATTTGTCGCTGACTAGCAGTCATCACTAGCCAACCTTTGGCGGTATCAAAGGGGGTTTCGCGATAGAGGTCGGATCCCTCCAGATAAAAAGTGAGGTATTTATCAACCTTAGCAATAGAAAAGTTGTGATAGCAGTCACACAGTAGGGAGGCTAAGTCATAGAAGCCGGGTCCAATCAAAGCGTCTTGAAAATCGACAATTCCTAACCGGCCATTTTCAAATAAAAGGTTTCTGCAGTGATAATCCCGATGTATGCAGACTTGAGGCTGCTCCATGGCTTGCGCGATAAGCTTTTTGCTAGCACGGGTTTCCATTACCTTTGGGAAACGACTATCTAGAACTTCATCAATTATCCAGTTGTCGAAAATGGAGAGCTCGTCCTCTAATCGTTGCGCTGAGTAATTTGGAATAATTGGATCGCTAATCTTTTGAAGCTCATAGAGTGCCGAGATGGCGCTTTTGATCGCGAGCTCCTCAGTACTCGTATCGTAAATATCTTCGAAGTGAGTGGTACCGAGATCGTGCATTAAAAAGTACCCTTGTTCGGCCTCAAAATGCAAGATCTCTGGAACTGGAAGATCAAAGCGTACGAATAGTTTAGAGAGCTTGAGGAATTGGCTATTATTTTCAAGAGACGGAGGGCTGATCATGAATACGAGGCTGTTGGTCTCGGTGTACAATCGATAAAATATTCTATGGCTGGCCTCTGCGAGGAGCAGCTCATAGCGCTTAAAGGAGTGTCCCAAGTCAGCTAGTATGTTAGCGCACCATTTTTTTTCGATTTCGTTCATTTGTCAGTTGGAATTAAGCTAACCGAGTTTTTATTATAAAAATTGTAAGCACTTTATGAGTCAAAACGTTAATTTCACGAGATTCATTTGAAAGGTCCGTTGATCATTATCTACTTTTTTGGGTTGATTTCACCGCTTTACTTGTGGGCGACAGAGGCATCAAAAGATATCCCAGATGGGAGAACAGGGTCTTTTCAATACTCATCAGTAACAGGATTGACCAACGAGAGCAGCAAAGATAGCTATTGCTTCTCACCGAGCTTTTTAATCGAGCGCAGTTCAAAAGAAATTATGGTTTCAGATGAGGGATCCTATGAAATCGAAGCGCTTCGTGTGGGCGGAGAATTCGATGGAAAGATTAGATTCGAGAACAACGTCAAAGTGCGACTAGATGAGCAGACCGCTATTGCGCCTATTGTCGACCTTTACGCAGATTCTGGAACTGCTGAGTTTCCAGCAGGAATTGAGCTATTTGGATCAGAGTTCGTGCTTAGGGGAGATAATGCAACTGCCGATATAAAGGCGAAAAGCTTAGAGATAAAAAACCCTCAACTGAGTTTCTTAGACACAGGTTTGAGAGTAGAAGCTGAGTCTATGTCACAAACCGCAGGAGGGTTGAGTTTGTCCAAGGCCACAGTCAGCTCCTGTAGCGAAAGTTCTGAGGGTTGGGTTCTCTCTGCATCGAGTATCAAGTTGCGAAACGAGAACAAGAACGCAAGAGCCAGAAACCTACTTCTCAGGATAAAGGGAGTCCCTGTGGGTTATCTGCCTTACTTACCGCTCCCCCTGACTGAGGGGAAAGAAAGAGGTTTCAGATTTCCAAGTGTGGGCTTGTCTAGCAACGATGGGTTTGAGATAGGTATTCCCTATGAGTTCAGTGGCTCTGATAGTTGGCAGTTTTCAGTTATGCCAAGACTGGTGACTAAAAGAGGTGTTGGGCTCGAGACTACTGCGAGTTTAGGAAATCTCTGGCATCAGACGACACTTTCGACCGGTTATCTTCATAAAGATCGGCTTTTCAATGGAGAATTCTCAAAGGAAGAATTTGACCGTTTGCAAGCGCCCTCGGCCGAATCAGAATTTAACCGTGCCGATCGTTGGGATGGCTCGGTGTTTCATAAAGGACGGTTTGGATATTTTGAAACGGAGTTAGATCATAATTTCGTGAGTGACCGGGACTATTTTCGGGATGTCAGTTCAAGTTACAGCGGCATCGAGCGCGAGCCATTGCCCCAGTTTGCGCGAGTTGGATTGAGCTTTGATGAGCTCAAGATTAATGTTTTGGCGAGAGGCTTTGAGGTCACGGATTCTATTTCGAGTTCCGGCTATCGAATTACACCTGAAATCTCTGCCGCTTACTATTTAAGGGCTTCCAACCTGCCTTCGATCAGTTTTTCTTTGCGGTCCACGCACTTCGCTCACTCGGCATGGCATGGTGTTCAAGGAGTAAAGCCTGAAGGAAGAAGGAATCACTTTGAGATGATTTTGTCACAACCTCTGGCCACCAAATTTGGACTGGCAAAGTTTGAGGGAGGCTATCGATACTCGCGTTATAGACTTGATGAGACACTAGAAGTGAAAGAATTGAGTGCAGCTCAGGCGAAGCAATCTCGAGGGCTTGGTTTTTTCTCCGTTGACTTAAGAAGTTATTTTGATAGAGACATAAATTGGAGGGGCAATACCCTTCTCCAGACTATAGAACCTCGACTCTATTTCTTGTTTCAGGAGTATGTGGATCAAACTCGCATACCCATTTTTGACGTCGCTAATTTTCAAAGTGGCTATTCTCGGTTATTTCGACGTGATCAATTCGCAGGTATTGATCGGATAGCCGATGCAAATAAAGTGGTTTTGGGGTTTTCTTCATCGATGAGCTCTAAAGCAGGGGGTCAGGAATTGCTTGTATTTCGAATCGGTCGGTCTTTCCCATTTGAAGATCGTAGAGTCCGACTTGAGGATCGTTATGCTGTCGATCAAGACGAAGCCTTTGTTGGTGATTTGTCAGTGATGATTAACGATAGGCTCAGTTCCGTCATAGGTTTTGTTTGGGACGACAATGATGAGAATATGAGCCAGTCGTCATTTCACCTTAATTATCGTGGGAAACGTAACGAGTTGGTAAACGTGGGATATCGAAAACTAGTAGAGCGTAATATCAACCAAACTGATATTTCGCTCTCTTGGCCACTTTTCGAGAGAACTTCAATTTTTGCCAAGTGGCAATACGACTGGAGCAGAAATCGGGCTTCTGATTCGTTTGTGGGTTTTCATCACGAAAATTGTTGTTTAGAAGTAAAAGTTGGTTATAGAAAATCTCTGGATATTCCCTACTCAAGACTCTATTTTTCTCCCGAGACTGATGAATCAATTTTGTTACAATTCAATCTGAAGGGTCTTGCGGAATTTGGATCCAGAGTGGAGTCGATTATGAAGCAAGGTATTCAAGGGTATTCCTATGAAAACTAGAGTAGAAGCTATGGCTATAAATCCAGGGATTTGGAATATTAGAACTTCGGTTGGTTATTTGATTTTGCTGTGGATAAGCATGATTTGGATGACTCCTGCTTTGGCTGCTTACCAAGAACTAGACGGTATCGTTGCTGTAGTGGAGGATGATGTTGTTTTGGTGTCTGAGCTGATGCTTCGAATAGATGCGGTGAGAAAGCAAATTGATGCCAATGGTTCAGCCATGCCTCCCGAAGAGATATTAATTAGTCAGGTTTTAGAGCGGTTAATTCAAGAAAACATTCAATATCAGGAGGCATCAAAGCGGGGTATCGATATCGACGAGGACACACTGACTAAAGCAGTTACTCAGTTTGCGACAAATAACAACTTAACTTTAGAACAATTTCAGCAGGCTTTGTTGCAAGAAGGAACGAATTACCGAGCGTTTCGAGAAGAGATACGCAGGGAGATGATTATTACTCGTTTACAGCGCAATCTGATTGCTCGAAGAGTCGTGATTTCTGAACAAGACATTGATGGGATGCTGAATTCGCCATTTTACAAGGAACTTTTTTCTGATGAGTATCGGGTGGGCCATATTATGTTGTCGGTAGACGAGCGAGGCGGAAACAGCGCGCAGGAGCAGGCAGCGGCTCAAGCAGCTGTAATCATTGATACTCTCAAGCAAGGCGCCGAATTTTCTGAGATTGCGATGTCAGAATCGTCATCCAGTAGCGCGTTGGAAGGCGGTGATATGGGGTGGCGTAAGGCAGCCGCATTGCCAAGTTTGTTTTCAGAGGCAGTACTGGATATGACTATTGGTCAGGTATCTGACCCGATAGTCAGGCCGGGTGCTATTCACATTATTAAGCTGCTTGATAAACGCGGGGTAAGCCTGGAAACCATAAATCAAACCAATGTTAGGCACATATTGATTGCGCCCTCCGAAATAAGGACTCCTAAAGAAGCCGAGGTCTTGATCAAAGAGATCAAGAGTGAGTTGTTGGATGGGCGTTCGTTTGAGGAGCTCGCGAGTGAATACTCTGACGATCCAGCCAGCGCGTTAAACGGTGGTAGCTTAGGATGGTCTGAGCCCAGTTCTTTTGTGGAAGCGTTTTCAACTGTTATGCAAGAAATGGATATTGGAGCCCAGAGCGATCCGTTTCTTACGCGATTTGGTTGGCATATTTTGGAAGTGGTAGGTCGGCGCGAACAGGATGTTGGTGAAGAGGCGAGGGAAAGTAAGGCTGTTGAGCTCATCCACAGGCGACGTTTTGAGGAAGAAAGAGAGAAGTGGCTCAAAGAAATTCGCGATGAATCTTTCGTAGAAATCCGCCTATGATGTCTCAATGATCGTATTCACTCCGGGAGAGCCCGCTGGAGTTGGTCTAGATCTGGTTGTTCAACTTGCTCAGGATAAAAGAAACTCGCCAATCGTCGTGCTGTGTGATCCGGAGGTTCTGCAAGAAAGAGCCAGACTACTAGATTTAAGTTTAACAATTGACGCTAATTGTGAGTCCCCGAGCTCAGATCCTCAGAAAATCACTGTATGTTCGGTTCCTGTCAAAACTCCAGTGCAGCCAGGCGTGTTGGATATCGCAAACGCAAAATCGGTTCTAGACGCTTTAGATATGGCAATTGAAGGATGTTTGTGTGGTAAATACAAAGCGTTAGTCACGGGACCAGTTCAAAAATCAGTTATCCAGGAGGCGGGCTTTGAATTCTCAGGGCACACAGAATATTTGGCTGACAAAAGTAGGACAGAAAATGTCGTTATGATGCTCGAGGGTGGTGGGATGCGCGTGGCATTGGCGACAACGCATCTGCCGATTCACCGAGTTGCCAAAACGCTGTCCCGGGAAATGATAGAAGCTAAATTGAGGATAGTGATTGAGTCTCTGCAGAAAACCTTTTTGGTACCATCTCCTAGAATACTCGTGTCTGGATTAAATCCTCATGCTGGTGAAAAAGGACATTTAGGCCTGGAGGAAATAGAAATAATAGAACCCGTGTGCCAAGCATTGCGAAAGGAGGGTTTTGATATAGAAGGGCCTTTGCCGGCAGACACACTTTTTGCGGGCTTCTCCTCTGAATCAGTAGATGCAATTTTTGTGATGTACCATGATCAGGGTCTGCCTGTTCTCAAATATGCATCATTTGGTGAAGCGGTCAATGTAACACTAGGCCTTCCTTTTGTTCGAACCTCTGTTGACCATGGCACAGCATTGGATATAGCAGGATCTGGAACTGCGGACCTAGGAAGCACTAAAGCCGCGATCCGTTTAGCAGAGCGCCTATCTGGTTTTAGCCATGGTAAGAACTAGAAAACGGTTTGGCCAGAATTTTCTAATCGACGAAGGTGTAATTGATCGAATAGTTTCAGCTGTTGGATTAAAGGATAGCGATCGAGTCTTAGAAATAGGTCCTGGCTCAGGTGCGATTACTTCAAGACTGCACGAGATTGCGGAAGAAAATTACACAGCTATTGAGATTGATCGAGATTTAGTACGCTTATTAGGTGATCGTTACCCCAATTTAACGATATTGAACCAAGACGTTCTTCAAGTGAATTTTGATTCGTTAATTGGAGAAAACGAAGTTCGGTTAATTGGTAATTTGCCATACAACATAACGAGTCCATTGCTTTTCAGATTGATCTCGAT
>JBJKYX010000003.1:0-14097 GCA_045560825.1 Candidatus Azotimanducaceae bacterium | reverse complement strand
AATTATCGATTAGCAACATCACCTGTCGATTTTGGCAGTAAAAAGACAAGTCAAAGCAAGCTCTCAAAAACAGCGGATGCGTTCGATACCCAACTAGGCAGCAACAACTGGGTGATCGCTCCTTCCAGGACAACGACTGGCAGACCGATACTAGCTGACGACCCTCATCGATCTCACGCGGTGCCTTCGCTTAGGTACATCACTCACCTCTCAGGTCCAGGCATAAACGTTATCGGCGCAGGAGAACCGGCACTACCTGGAATATCGATCGGACACAACGGAACTATAGCCTTCGGCCTCACCATCTTTCCAATAGATCAAGAGGACCTTTATGTTTATGAAAAAAAGAGAAAAGGATACCGATACAAAGATGACACCGAAGCCTTTGAAACGGTCAATGAAACTATAAAGGTCAAAGGTTCTGATCCTTTGAGTGTAGAACTCAAATTCACACGACACGGGCCAGTTATTCACGAAACTAAAAAACATGCATTTGCAGTCAGAGCGGCTTGGCTAGAACCTGGAATGGCTCCTTACTTTGGCAGCATAGAGTACATGGGCGCGACTGATTTTCGTTCGTTCGTCGCTGCTTTGAACCGGTGGGGAGCTCCATCAGAAAATCAGGTTTATGCTGATGTTAAAGGTAATATCGGTTACAAACCCGCCGGCCGTTTTCCAAAACGAAACAATTGGGATGGTCTACTCCCTGTACCAGGCGACGGACGATACGAGTGGGATGGTTACTTTGATATGGATACCCTCCCTGTCGAGTACAATCCTAAACGCGGGTATTCAGCAACCGCAAACTCGATGAATCTGCCACCCGGATACCCGATCAAAGACTTTAAGATTGGCTTTGAGTGGTCTGCGGCTTGGCGATATCTTAGAATTATGGAAGCCCTCGAAAGTAATGCTAACCACTCGCTGGAGGATTCGGAACACCTTCAAAGAGACTACAAATCCTTGCTAGCAAGAGAGGTAATTAGCAAACTACCTCGCCTCTCAGCATATGACCAAAATCTATTAAGCAATTGGGATTTTGAGT
This sequence comes from Candidatus Azotimanducaceae bacterium, assembly GCA_045560825.1. Lineage (GTDB taxonomy): Bacteria > Pseudomonadota > Gammaproteobacteria > Pseudomonadales > Azotimanducaceae > UBA4421. Next base: position 13,052 of record JBJKYX010000003.1, on the reverse strand, counting down.
TGTCTCCCGATTCCTCCTCAGCAGCACTATGGGGAGTATGGTATTACAAACACCTTGTTCCCAATATCAAAGTACTAATAGACCCCTATCTGCAGAGACCCATGGGCTTTTCAGAAATAGATTCTTTGACGGTGCTTGATTTATTGGACACAGAACGAGGGAAAACAATCGCTTATGAAACTCTTGCTCCAGCCCTAAGCGAACTCAAGAAATTACTTGGCGGGAATCCCGCGAACTGGCGCTGGGGAGATTTACATAAAATAAAGTTCGTACATCCTCTGTACGACTTAGTAAATGAATCCACAAGGGAAGATATGGGGATTAAGCCCTATCCGCGCGGAGGAAGCGCGAATACCACAAATAATACCGGGTTTTCCGCGGTTGATTTTAATGTTCGTAGCGGAGCTTCGTTTCGAATGGTTATCGACGTTGGTAACTGGGACAACTCGACTATGACCAATGCTCCCGGTCAGTCTGGAGACCCAAAGTCGATTTTTTACGACAACTTATTAGAGGGCTGGGCAAAAGAAGGGAGCTTTCCGTTAATCTATAGACGAAAAAAGATCGAAGAGAACTTGGCTCTCAAGATAGATCTTCTCCCCGCAAAAAACCCGAGTAACCAATAAAAGCGTGGGCACTTTATTAATCATTCAGTACTTCTAAAACTTTCCGATGCAGAGTCAAATTGGCGCTAGCGACTACATCCCCGCCCATACTAGGATTTCCTCCATCAAAAGTTGTTATCTCGCCACCGGCTCCTTTAATTATCGGTATGAGCGCCTGGATATCGTAGGGCTTTAACCCTGGGTCGATGGCTACATCCAGTCCCCCCATAGCTAATGCACAATAGGAATAACAATCACCGCCAAACCGGCAGACTCTGACTGCGTTCCTGAGTTTGAGAAACTTCTCTTTCAGAGCTTCGTCAAATAGAGTTTCATCGGTACTGCCCAGGAAAGCTAATTTCAAATCAACACAGGAGCTCGTCTTCAGGGGCATCTCTCTTTCATTCCCCCTTTGAAGCCAACTGTTATTAGCAACACCATAAAACAACTCTCCAGTATAAGGTTGGTAGGCGACCCCTAACACAGGTGTCTCACCATCAAAAAGCGCTAAAAGCATTCCCCAGTGCAGCATTCCAGCCATGAACCCTCGAGTGCCGTCTATCGGATCAATAACCCAGGTCAAACCATTGCCCACGGCATAACCCTCTTCCTCGCCAAATACTCCATGGTGAGGATAATGTTTAGCAATTTCGTCGCGGATCAACGCTTCCGATTTTCTATCAGCCAAGGTGACAGGGTCGTAGCCTACAGTTATTTTATTTTCACCGTCCAAGTTACTACGAAACAACGGAAGGATCTCTTTCCCCGCTAGTTGCAACGTGTTTTTAGCAAACCGCAAGCCTTCCTCCAGAGCTTCCTGACTCAGCGGAATTTTTTCCGAATGTTTTAATTGCGCCATTTATCTCTATTCAAGACCTCAACTTCACCTAGTATAATGTGCTTCATCACTTTAAGAGCGTTCTGTTCCGCGACAAATTGTATCGATCAAAACGCAAGTCTCTCCACTATGAATATTAGTCAATTCTCGACATTTCACAGGCGGCTAATCTCCATTTCAGTCTTAGTAGTTCTAACCCTGATCTTTGTGCCTTTATCGCCGCTCTTGTTAACTACAGTTTTCGTGGTTTCCAAACTGACCCCTTATTCGAGCCTAATACACGCGCTGCTTTTTTTCTACGGATACCTCTTTTTCGAATGTATCGGAGTTCTAGCGCTTACCAAAAACTGGCTCATCGATCGTAAAAAAGAGAACTTTCTGGTCAAAACAAGAAACATACAAAACTGGTGGGGCTCTGGTTTACTCAAACTGGGAAAATGGATCTACAAGCTTGATTTTCAGGTATCCGGCGAGGAAAGCATTTATGGGCGGAGCGCGATACTCATGCCAAGGCACACTAGCTTGGGCGATACAGTTTTACCAATTGTTTTCTTTGCCCATAACCGAAATGAAGGATTAAGGTACATCCTGAAAAAAGAATTACTGATGCTCCCCTGCCTCGACATTGCAGGGAACAGACTACCCAATCTTTTTATCGACCGTTCGGGTCAAGACACGAGCCGAGAACTAAATTCAATAGCCAATCTATTGCAAAATACTCCAGATAGAGAATCCTTGCTCATATACCCGGAAGGGACCCGAAGTTCTCAATCTAAACGTGAGTCAATCAGACGAAAAAATCCCGCGATGAACACACTCCTAGAGCGATGGCCCAGCCTTCTGCCACCGAGAACAGGGGGGCCACTTACCCTCCTAGAAGCCAATTCGGGCAAAGACGTCGTATTCATGGCGCACATAGGATTCGAAGGCTCTGCAAATCTAGTGGACTTAATCAACGGTTCCTGGCTCAACCAAACAATTCTTATGCATTTCTGGAGAGTACCTTTTGCTCAAATACCAGAGGATAAAGAGTCCTTCCTCTACCAGCAGTGGGATCTCATGCAACTCCAATTAAATCAAATGCAAGCCGATCAACTGACGTCAAGCCAGTAAGCACCATCTTCTAGAGACTTAATATATCCTGCAGTGGGCGTTGCAAAATGTGTCCCAATGATCAACACATCAGAATCAACGTAGTTCTTCAAAAGGCTTTCCCGCGTTGCCCGACCCTGGGCTTGGTCAAAATCAGCCGAACTACACCAGTCCGTCCTTGTCATCTGAACAGGATGATTGAATACAATCCCCAGTAATTAGCGCTCGCGATCCTTCACTTTCTATCAATACACTTACATGTCCTGGTGTGTGACCCGGAGTAGATATTAATCTTACCTCCGAGGTAAGCTGGTGGTCCTCTTCAACGAATTCGGCTAATCCAGACTCGATTATCGGTCTCACTGAATCTTCTATGACTGGCCCATAGGCCTCTTCTTCCGCATGAGAGTTCCAGTAACTCCATTCTCTTTGAGCCATCAAATAGCGCGCGTTGGGGAACGTTGGAATCCAATGACCGTCTACCAACATTGTATTCCAGCCTACATGGTCAACATGTAAGTGCGTACACATCACCAAGTCAATTGATTCACGCGGATATCCTGCCTGCTCCAAGTCTCTCAGAAAATCAGTCTGCAGATTTGTCCACGAAGGAATATTGCGCTGTTTATCATTTCCAATGCAGGTATCTACCACAATGCGTTTTTCTCCATCGTCGACAATCAACGCATGGATACTCATGATTAAATTGCCAGACTCATCCATGAAGTGTGGTTGCATCCACTCTATCGGTAAGCATGCCTCTCGTGAGGCATCAGGCAGAATGAATTTAGTTCCACCCGCAACCTGCATCTCGACCACACGGGTCACCTTGACCTTCCCAATACTCCATTGATTCATCTGTTTCCTCCCACCTTATTTGCTCTAATCTATCATCAAGCTAACCTTAAAATCGATATAACAAATAGTTAAAACATAGAATGTCGTTCAGGCATAATCTAATCACTATTTTTTCGTAACCATTGACTAGGAATTTGCCCATGGGAATAGTAGACACCATAACCACACTTGCTCAATTGCCTACTTTGCTCAAATTAAAAAAGGGCATGCAGCTCAGACCGCTTGAAGAAAGAGACTGTTTAGGCGCTCAAGTTGAAAGAAACGCCCAGTTATATGGGAAATCTCGGGCTATTACCTTTGAAGGCAGGACAGTTAACTGGTCAGAATTCAATTCGCTATCAAACCAGTTTGCACACTCCTTAAAAAATCAAGGCCTACGATCGGGTGATACCGCAAGCGTCTTCATGGAGAACCGAATTGAATTTTTAGCCATGGTAATCGCTCTCAATAAACTGGGAGTCACCGCAGCGTTAATTAATACCAACTTGTCAGGCAAGCCCCTTGCTCACTGCATCTCAGTCACAAAATCAAAAAAGTGTATCGTCGGCGAAGAAAGGTCAGAGCCTTTATCTGGCGTAAAAGATGAACTCGATTTGAAAGACGGTCAGGATTTTCTCTTCGTCAGAGATCAGGGTGAATCAAGCCCACCGAATTGGGCAATAGATGTCAGTGAACTCGCTGAATCACAAGAAACGTCTAACCCTCCTGACACTGAAGAAAGAACGCTAGGAGAGACCGCTCTTTATATTTTTACTTCCGGTACAACTGGCCTGCCAAAGGCAGCCATCATGTCAAATAGACGGTATATGTCCAGCGCTGCATTGGCAGCCGTTGCAGGTCTAAAATGCACGCCAGAAGATACTCTCTATCTTTGCTTGCCTTTGTACCATACAACCGGTCTGCTGATCGGTGCGGGGTCCGCATTTAACTCTGGCGCGGGAATGTTCATTAGACGTAAGTTTTCGGCGAGTAATTTTTTAGACGAAGTCCGTGAAAACAATTGCACTTGTTTGGTCTACATCGGTGAGTTATGCAGATATCTCACCAACTCAAAACCAACCTCTACTGATAGAGACAATCCACTTAGGTCCATGATGGGAAATGGCATGAGGCCGGATGTTTGGATGGACTTCAAAAATCGATACGGGATAGAGCGGGTTTGTGAGCTTTATGGATCATCAGAAGGCAATATTGCTTTTGCGAATCTCCTAAACAAGGATTGCACGGTTGGTATGACTTCGATAGAGCATGTCCTGGTGAAGTATGACGTCCACAACGATGAAATAATTAGAGATAACGCCAATCTTTGCATAAAGGCCGAACCTGGAGAGCCAGGCCTGCTGCTAGGCAAGATCACTGACGATGCCGTTTTCGAAGGTTACACCGACTCTAGTGCAACCGAAGGGAAAATCATACGAAGTGCGATCGAAAATGGCGATGCCTGGTTTAATACTGGTGATTTGATGAAAACGGTAGACGTCGGCTTTACCCTTGGGTATCCGCACTATCAATTCGTGGATCGAGTAGGTGATACGTTCCGATGGAAATCCGAGAATGTCTCGACAAATGAGGTGGGAGAAATAATCAATGCATTCCATCAAATCAAATTCTGCAACATCTACGGAGTCGAAATCTCTGGCGCTGATGGCCGCGCCGGTATGGCAGCTATTACACTGAACGACGGTGTAACTGAGCTAGATTTAAACGAATTTTCAATCTTCGTTAATAACGAATTACCTAAGTATGCAGTGCCAATCTTCTTGAGGATCCAAAGTGACATCGAAGTAACAGGAACCTTCAAAATGTTGAAAGGAGATCTGAGAGAACAAGGTTACGATAAAAGTCAATTTACAGACCCAGTTTACGTCATGAAAAATGGCGAAGAAACTTACTCCGGCTTGGACGACGACTACCTATCAAAAATAACTGCAGGCGAAGCGGGTTACTAATTTCTTTGGAAATCAAGGCTGTTTTACTGGACTTAGGTAATGTCGTCTTGGGTGTCGATTTCAGGCGGGTGTTTAAGTACTGGAGCGAAGCCTCGTCAAAGCCTCTAGATATATTCCACTCTCAGTGGTCCATCGACAAACCGTACGAATCGCACGAGAAAGGCCAGATTGATTTTGAGACCTACTCTCAACATTTATCAGCCACATTTGATATCACCCTAACACATGATCAATGGATTACAGGATGGAATCGATTGTGGACTCAGCCAGTCATGTCTACAGTCAACTTGTTGCCTCGGATCGCTAAGAACTACGAACTTTATGCTCTGACGAATACAAACCGTCTTCACGCCGATTTTTTTAAAAAAGAGTATTGCTCAGAGCTTTCCAACTTCAATCACCTGTTTATATCTAATGAAATAGGTTTAAGAAAGCCCGAACCTGAGTGCTTTGAGTTCGTCTGCGAATATATTGATTTGAAACCCTCTCAAATCTTATTTCTAGACGATACCAAAATGCACGTGCTCGCTGCACAAACCCTAGGCATCCGGGCCCAGCAGGTTGAAAAGCCACAGGCAGGAGAGCAAATACTAAGCGAGTTTCTAGAAATCTAACGATACCTAATAATCGTGCGCAAAAGCGGCTAGTTTTTCGACTAGCGGCAAAACGGTATCGGCGTCGGCAGAAGGTAGGCCGAAAATTATGCGATCAAAACCAAATTCGATTAATTCATTAACAGTATCCGATTTGGGTGGAACGCCGAAAATCGAAAAATCAGGATGGCCTTCGCGATCTTTCTCTCGCCAAGCATCCCGAGTTTTTGCAATCCCCTCGGCATAATTGATTCTCTCTCCGCTGCCAATCCTCTTAGAATCCTGATACAGGGGAAACCATCCATCTCCGTATTCGGCGATTCGCCTAAATACATATTTGGAAGAAGCACCTAGCAAAACTGGTGGTCCATTTTTCTGAACTGGTTTCGGGTAGGACCACATCGAATCAAAATTCACAAAGTCACCCTTAAACTGAGCTTCTTCTTTTTCCCAAATCTCTCTCATGGCCAACACACGTTCTCGGAGGACTTTCCATCTGCTCGAAAAAGCAACCCCGTGGTTTTCCATTTCTTCAGCATTCCATCCAGCCCCTACACCCAGTATAAGTCTGCCTTTCGAGAGAAAGTCCAAAGACGCTACTTGTTTCGCCATTAATATTGGGTCTCGTTCAGTAACCAGCGCGATACCGGTGCCCAACATCAAATGCTTAGTTGCCGTCGCGACTGCACTCAACGCAATAAAGGGATCATGTGCATGCCAATAATGTTTCGGTAACTCATCTCCGCCTGGCCAAGGCGAGTTTCTACTCGTCGGAATATGGGTGTGTTCGGGGAAGAAGAGCGACTCAAATCCAAAGGCTTCAGCTTCTTTTCCCAATACAACCGGGTCTACAGCGTAATCCGTCGGAAAAATCATTAGCCCGAATTTCGTCATAACGAAATCTCTTTCGAACCTCTACAACGCGAGATTTTGAAGCGCATCGAGGCTTCGGTCTATCTTAGCAATATAACGTTTACCAGCTTGCCATCGGTCACCATAGAAACCAACATTGTATGCACTTAACGCACAACCATACTCACCTTGGCATCTGTCTATTAGGTAGGAAAGAATCATGGCACCACAGTACACATTCTGTTCAGGATCATAGAGGTCGTTGTTTCCACAAAAGTCATGCCAATGTTTTGGTTTTACCTGAGCAGGACCTACAGCTCCCCTGTGTGACACCACCGATTTTCGAAAGGAACTCTCTACAGAAATCAAACTAGCAATTAACTCCGCCTTGACTTGATGCCGCTTCGAAGCCTCGTAAATCCATCCTGAAAATTCTTCTGCGACCAAAGGATCGGTGCCGAAGCCCTTGACAAGCTTCTTGCTTAACACCTCTTCGCTTAAGGGTTCAGCTCGCGAAGATAACTCCAGAGCCTCACGAAAGTAGCTAGCGCCTACCTCATTCGGTATTACCGGTGGAATAAGTAAAAGACCCGCAACGAAAAAACCTATCAACCCGAACCGAATATTCACTGATCAACTCCTCAACCCATCAACCCATCAACATGGGAGCGAAAACCTTAGAAAACACGTCGTAAATTTTTAGTTAATCGATCTATGGAGAATCGAGTCCGATGACAAAGCGACCATCGATATTAGACCCGATACCATAAACGCTACCCTCTCTCCGAGAATATACCTCTTATGGGAGCATTATTGTACGCGACTTTGACAACAAACCTAAGCAAAATTGCAGAAAAAATGGGGGAATAATGAAAATACGACCGCAGTCGCGATGAGAGAATTATCTCCTAAAAATCAATAAGTTATGCCATCAATAGGGCCTTAAAAGATATTTCAGCCCGCTCTGAGAGCTGCTATGACCTCAGCTCGTTGCTTGTCATCCGATATCGGGAAAGAAGCTGAAGTTCTATCTACAAACGAACCGTATCGTTCAATCATCTGACCTGCGATAGTTTCTGGTGCTCCCATCACCCCAAATTCTTGCAAAATATCGTCAGTGATAAGTGAGCCCATTTCAACCCATCGACCTTGTTTCGACATAGCATTCAGTTCTGATTGTAGCTCGCCCACTCCAATGGATTCTAGAACGCCCTTATACGCCGGGGTGGATCCGTAAAAGGCGACCCTTTGCTGTGCTTCCTGTTTACTCTTTGCGTACTCTTCCTCATCTCTTCCTGTTATGACAAAACAGGAATACGATAATTCAAAATCAGCCCTGGACCGGCCGCTTTTCTCGATTCCACGTTCTATTGCCGGCATCGTCACGCTTTCTATGTACGGCAAGGTACTGAAAGGATGAATGATCATACCATCGGCTACTTCACCAGCGACTTCCGTCATTTTCGGACCAACGGCAGCCAACACCACTCTTGGTGCTCCAAACTCTGTATCTTGGGGGCTAAAAGCCGGCGTCATGAGAGTATGACGGTAATATTCTCCAACAAATTCCAATGGCTCTGAGTCATACCAATTGCTCCATATTGCTCGCATGGCGAGTATTAACTCCCTCATTTGAGCGGCAGGTGCTCCCCACTGCATACTAAATCTTTTCGTGATGTGAGGCTTAATCTGAGAACCCAGGCCCAACGTAAATCGCCCTTGTGAGTAGGCGTTCAGATCGTGGCCCAGATTCGCCAAATTCATTGGACTCCTCGCGAAAGCAACCGCAATTGAAGTCGCTAATTCAAGACGCTTACTGTGCTCCGCAGCAAGAACCAGAGGGAAAAAAGGGTCATGGTTCATTTCGGCAGTACGAATTCCGTCGTAACCCAAACTTTCCAGTCGCGTGACCATCTCTGGCACTTCTTTCAAATTCGACCCGATTCCAGCATCCACTTTCATTCAACTTCTCCTTTAACTCAAACTATCCAGCCGACAATTCTGAAATAATCTTGATTCTTTCTGATTTCGGAATATTTGCATAAGCTGCCGATGTGCGGTCAACAATATCGCCATACCTGGATCGTATCTGACCGGCTACCTTATCTGGCTCACCAATAATTGCGAATTCAGACATAATCTCTGGTGTAATCAATTCACCCATTTCAACCCACCGACCCTGTTTGGACATACTGTTAAGATCGCCTTGAAGATCTCCTACTCCAATACTATCCAATACTGGCTTGTAAGCAGGAGTCGATCCGTAAAAGGCAATCTGCTGGGCTGTCGCCTTCTTAGCCTCTTCGAGCTCTTCTTCAGTCTGTCCAGTGCAGACAAAAACAGGATAGCTAATTTCAAAATCAGCTCTGGATTTACCAGCTTTAGCAAACCCTTTCTCCAAGGAAGGCAAAGTCGTTTCACGTAGGTACTTTTCGGTTGTGAAAGCATGAACAATCATCCCATCCGCAACTTCACCGGCTACTTCTGTCATCTTTGGCCCAACCGCTGCCAAAAACACTTTTGGCGCTCCAAAGTCGTTACCTGAAGGTGTAAAAAAAGGCGTCATCAGTGTATGGGTATAAAATTTTCCCGCAAATTCGAGCGCTTTACCCTCATGCCAATTATCCCAGATAGCCCGCATTGCGAGAATAAATTCACGCATTCTGGCCGCGGGACTGGACCAGGGCATACTAAAGCGCTTAGTAATATGCGCTCTAATTTGAGAGCCTAAACCCAATACAAACCGTCCTTTGGAATAAGCATTCAGGTCGTGTCCAATATTAGCCAAAGTCATGGGCGACCTAGCAAAGGCAACGGCAATAGAGGTCATTAATTCGACCTTTTCCGTGTGCTGCGCCGCAACCAAAAGCGGAAAAAACGGATCATGGGCGGTTTCCGCTGACATCAGCCCGGAGTAACCCATTTCCTCTAACTCCTGAGCCTGAGCCCCTACCATATCCAGATCAAACCCAACGCCTCCGTCAACTTTCATAAAAACCTTCCCCTAATTAATCAAAAAAATCTAATACTTAAGCCTTGCTAGAACTGAAACTCGTCCGCAGAAAACGCGTTAAAAGTATTCTGCACATCTTCTGGATCACCGCCTAGTGGCGCGATAATGTGAGTGTGCACACCTCCTTCAGCGTCTTCCCGAATTCTGTCTTGAATCTCCTCCTTGCTTCCTATGATGCCTATTTCATCGATCATTGCATCAGTCATCGCGCCACTCGTTTTAGCGCGATCCTTTTCTGCCCAGCCTTCACTAATAGTCGCGGCAGCATCCTCATATCCCGCCCAAGACAGAAAATTATTGTAGACCGGGGTAGCGTAATAAGGTGCAAATTGAGCCCTGAACATATCTCTGCCGCGTGCTTTATCGTTCGTGCAGAGCACCATTGCTCTATTAACTATCTCTACACTTTCCGGGTCTTTACCCGCCCGTTCAGCTCCTATCCGAACATGCTCCATCATTTTTGGCAAAGCCTTCTTTGGCCAAAGGTTGAATATCACTCCATCGCCAAATTCAGCGGCCATTTCAACCATAGAAGAACGTAACGCTGCCAAATAAATAGGTGGAGGGTTTTCCAGTGGAGCCTGCCTATAGCCTCGACTGTATAGAGTCTCTCCATCAAAATCGGTCTTATCTCCACTCAACATTGTTCGCACAAGCTGCGCGGTTTCTTTAACACGAGTCAAGGGTTTGTCTAAAGGGATGCCATTCCATTGCCCCATGATAGTTTGACTCGAGGATCCCAGACCCATGACAAATCTGTCTGGTAATAACTGAGATATTACGTTTGCCGATGCAGCCAACACACTAGGGGATCGGGTGTAAACAGGAGTCACTGCCACCCCAATCCTCAAATTTTGAGTGTGGTGGGCGATGGCAGCAACCTGCGTGAGTGTATCCGGGGCACCAGAATCGCTGAACCAGGCATCCGGAAAACCATGTTCCTCAGCCCATTCAATTCGACTGATCGTGTGCTCTATTTTTGGTCCTGCTGGTAGCGTAACAGCTACTCTCTTTGCTAGCGGCATGATTTTACCCCCTTGTCCTCAAACTACTCGATGATTGCCTAGCCTCGCATTTTGCACCTTGAAAGATCAAGTCGTATGCTTAGTTTTTTGAGTCAAATTATTATGAGCGATGTCGAATTAACAGCTGTCAGGGACGCTCACCGCTTCGATGAAACAAAGCTCAATGCTTTTTTAGAAGAAAAAATACCAGACTATGAGGGACCACTCGAAGTCAGGCAGTTTGAAGGTGGTCAATCTAATCCTACCTTTCAATTAATCACCCCAAAAAAAACCTTTGTCATGCGAAAACAACCTCCAGGAGAGCTATTACCCTCTGCTCATCAGGTGGATAGAGAATTCAAAGTAATGGATGCACTCTGGGACACCGCGGTGCCAGTACCCAAAATGTATCTTTTAAACGAGGATACGGAGATCGTCGGCACAAAATTCTATGTCATGGAGATGGTTGAAGGCCGTCTTTTTACCGAAACGAGGTTGCCCCGGCTTCCGAAAGAGCAGCGAAAGTCGCTTTATGAGGATTTAGCGAGGGTTCTGGCAGAATTACACAAGGTCAACGCCGAGAAGGTAGGTCTTGGTGAATTCGGCAGACCCGGAAACTATTATGAACGACAGATTAACCGGTGGAGTAAGCAGTACCTTGCCTCACAAACTGAACAGATAGAGGCAATGGACAATCTCATGGCTTGGCTACCGGACAACATCCCCGACGCTTCTTCCTCAGCGATAGTTCACGGAGATTTTCGTTTGGGTAATGTTCTAGTCCACCCGAACCACCCAAAGATCGTAGCTGTTTTGGACTGGGAATTGTCCACGCTTGGCGATGGGCTAGCCGATTTGGGATACATGTGCCAAGAATATCATGGAGACTCTGAGTCTCCCGATGGGCTGGCGGGAGCCAACCTGGTAGAACTTGGCATACCCAACGAAAATCGCATCTTACAAACCTACTGCGAACAGCGAGGCATCGAAAAAATTGAGAACTGGGAGTTTTACCTTATCTACAACATGTTTCGCTCAGCAGGGATTATTCAAGGGGTCTACAAGCGAGGCCTGGACGGAAACGCAAGCTCAGATAAGGCTTTGGAATATAAGGAAGCAGCCAGATTGAGATCGGAACGGGCCTGGGCTTTAGTGGAGCAAACTCAGCTAAAATAGGAAGATAGGCTTAAAGAATCAATTCTCTAGTTGGCCAGATAAGTAATCGATGATGTCCATAGATTCGTACATCCAGCTTACCTCTTTGCCGCTCTCAATCCTCAAACAAGGAACAGTACTCTTACCTCCACCCTGGAGAAGTTCTCGGAAAGCTTCCTTATCTGTCATCGTGTCTCGCAAGGTCAAAGAAATTCCATTTTGTTCTGCAAAATCTCTTACGCGATAACAAAACCCACATAGGTCAGTCTTATACAATTGATAACTTTCTTCTTGTTTCATCTTTCTTCCTAAATCTTTTTTGCCTTCATGCATTCTTGTAGACTCTCAGAATCATAACTCGATTAAATTAACATGGCGAAGAAAAGGGAAAACAAGGTGACGCGAGCAAGACAAGTAATTGGCGGTTTTTTAGCCTTAATCGCGATAGGCTTTTTGGTGATGAGCTTTTACTTCGGCACAGACCTAAACAATCTAGGACCAGCAGTCGAAGGCGAGGACTATACTCTGCTGGATACTCCCCTCACCAACCAGAGACGAGATTCGATAGAAGTCATCGAATATTTCTCCTATCGGTGCATACACTGCATGAACTTCGAGCCCTTTCTTAAAGATTGGCTGGTTGAAATCCCAGAGAACGTAAATTTTGCGCGTCAACACGTGGTGTTTTCCACATCCGATGAACTCTTCGCACGAACCCATCTAGCTATACAACAAAGCCCAAACTACCCGAGCCTCCACAACCGACTTTTTTCCGCGGTTCATGAACGGCAAAAGCAGTTTACTGATGTCGCAGATATCATCAGTTATCTCGAAGACTACGATCTAGACCCCAATCAATTCAATCGGTCTTTCACTTCGACTCGCACTGATCGAAGATTAACCAACAACAGGTCTCGTCAAGCTAGATCACAATTAACAGCGACACCTGCTTTACTAGTTTCAGGTAAGTATCTGATCTCCATGAACAATGGCCAGCCCAGAGCCCTAGAAGTCGCTTCCGAGCTTATTGAACGAGAAAAAAATTTAAAGCTTAAAAACTTGCTCTAACACTGACACCAAAATGCCGAGGATA
>JBJKYX010000002.1:0-14427 GCA_045560825.1 Candidatus Azotimanducaceae bacterium | reverse complement strand
ATGGGCTAGCCGATTTGGGATACATGTGCCAAGAATATCATGGAGACTCTGAGTCTCCCGATGGGCTGGCGGGAGCCAACCTGGTAGAACTTGGCATACCCAACGAAAATCGCATCTTACACACCTACTGCGAACAGCGAGGCATCGAAAAAATTGACAACTGGGAGTTTTACCTCATCTACAACATGTTTCGCTCAGCAGGGATTATTCAAGGGGTCTACAAGCGAGGCTTGGACGGAAATGCCAGCTCAGATAAGGCTTTGGAATATAAGGAAGCCGCCAGATTGAGATCAGAACGCGCCTGGGCTTTAGTAGAGCAAACTCAGCTAAAATAGGAAGATAGGCTTAAAGAATCAATTCTCTAGTTGGCCAGACAAGTAATCGATGATGTCCATAGATTCGTACATCCAGCTTACCTCTTCGCCACTCTCAATCCTCAAACAAGGAACAGTACTCTTACCTCCACCCTGGAGAAGTTCTCTGAAAGCTTCCATATCTGTCATCGTGTCCCGCAAAGTCAAAGAAATTCCATTTTGTTCTGCAAAATCTCTTACGCGATAACAAAACCCGCAGAGGTCAGTCTTATACAATTGGTAACTTTCTTCTTGTTTCATCTTTCTTCCTAAATCTTTTTTGCCTTCATGCATTCTTGTAAACTCTCAGAATCATAACTCGATTAAATTAACATGGCGAAGAAAAGGGAAAACAAGGTAACGCGAGCAAGACAAGTAATTGGCGGTTTTTTAGCGTTAATTGCGGTGGGCTTTTTGGTGATGAGCTTTTACTTCGGCACAGATCTAAACAATCTAGGGCCAGCAGTCGAAGGCGAGGACTATACTCTGCTGGATACTCCTCTCACCAACCAGAGACGAGATTCGATAGAAGTCATCGAATATTTCTCCTATCGGTGCATACACTGCATGAACTTCGAGCCCTTTCTTAAAGATTGGCTGGTTGAAATTCCAGAGAACGTAAATTTTGCGCGTCAACACGTCGTGTTTTCCACATCCGATGAACTCTTCGCACGAACCCATTTAGCTATACAACAAAGCCCAAACTACCCAAGCCTGCACAACCGCCTTTTTTCCGCGGTTCATGAACGGCAAAAGCAGTTTACTGATGTCGCAGATATCACCAGTTATCTCGAAGACTACGATCTAGACCCCAATCAATTCAATCGGTCTTTCACTTCGACTCGCACTGATCGGAGATTAACCAACAACAGGTCTCGTCAAGCCAGATCACAATTAACAGCGACACCTTCTTTACTGGTTTCAGGTAAGTACCTGATCTCCATGAACAATGGCCAGCCCAGAGCCCTAGAAGTCGCTTCCGAGCTTATTGAACGAGAAAAAAATTTAAAGCTTAAAAACTTGCTCTAACACTGACACCAAAATGCCGAGGATATCCTAACTGAGTCCACAACCGGGACTCATAATAATCTCTTGGATCATTGCCAAAATAATAGCCGCGAACATAATATTCTTTATCGGTCACATTCCTTAGCCAAGCTTTGGCCTCCCATCGATCATTTTGAAACAATAACCCAAGGTTAACCAGCTCATACTTTTGTGATCTAAAATTATGTCCATCAGAAAAATAGAAAGAGTCTTTGCCTTCTAATTCCAGTTGCACGGTCCAATTTGAGTGGAAGGAATAATCTGCACCAATGAAAAACTGATAATTCGGTGCATGTGCCTGATCTCGACCAGACAACGCATCACCAGTAGCGCTCTGATAGGATGAAAACTCGGTATCCAGAACCCCCAAGCCAAGTTCGACCGACAGCGCTTCGAATAAAAGCACCCTCATATCAATCTCTAGACCCTGGTTAAAACCTTCCGCCGCGTTTCCTGTGTATGCGACAAACTCAGAGGAACCGTCATCTCTTTCGCGAACGATCGACGTTGAAATTTGAATGTCATTTCGTTTCATCCGAAAGAGCGCAGCTCGCAGTTCCAGACGGTCATCCAAGAATTGACCCTTATACCCAGCTTCAAGATTCCAAAGAGATTCCTCGTCGTACAACCTCAAATCTTGGTCAATAGTTCCATCCGTATTGAATCCTCCTGACTTATAGCCTCGACGGACGCCAACGTAAAACAATCCGCTCGATTGGAAACTTCTCTCTAGGAGAACTCGACCCCCACTTACCAATTCATCCGGTTCGTAATACAAATCGGTGGAATCCAGATACTCCATCTCAACTTGCTCTCCTCGTAAACCAGCCCGAACACGCCAGTCAGCAGAGAGATCCTTCGTTATCTCTCCAAAAACCGCATAACGATCCAACCCGAAGCTACTTGTAAAGTCTCCATCTAAATAGGTGTAACTTCTAACAAGATCGAGATCGTGATGATAACCGTAAACCCCAACCACCCAATCAACCGATTCACTATCCCGGTAATCTCTACGCTCTGATCTCAAACGAATTTGATAAGTTATTGAATCCACGCTACGTTGATAAGAATCTGTGGAACTATATTCCCAAGGATCGAAACCCTTAAACGTCCAGTCCTCGTCATAACCATAAGTAATATTGCTGTCCGCCCAGCCGCCAGAAATTTCTGCGGCTACCGATTCGCCTATTTTCCTGTCCATTGAAAATGAGAAGAACGTAGTTTCTTGGTCGTCTTCACCCGGCTCGTCGGAACGTGTGAATCGATCATTATCAAGTGAAAACGCATCGTAACCATTATCAACTTCCAGTCTGCCCAAGCTGAAACGATAACTGCTGTCGTCTCGAAGAAGCACATATTTGAGTCGAAGGCTTTTTTCGTCCTTTGAGTTAGTGTCTTCGGCTCCCAAATACCTATTTTTAATAAATCCATCATGTTGGTAGTGTTTTGCACTTAATCTCAGTCCAGACTCAGGTGTCACTGGTCCAGACAAAACAAACCCAAGCCCACGAGAACTATAGTCACCGACTTCCGCCTCTACAAAGCCGCTAAACTCTTCAGTGGGATCGTAGCTGATTATATTAATGGCGCCGGCGAGCGAATTACTTCCATAAACGGTTCCTTGAGGCCCTCTGAGAATTTCGACTTGCTCTACATCAAAGAGGTTCGCGACGGTCCCAACACCGCTGAGGTCAACACCGTCGTATAATAGGCCCACTGACGGGTTAATCGGCTCGATAAACTGGCCTCGCTCACCAATTCCTCTAATCTGATAGTAGCGTGCACGAGATGAGCCAGAGGCATAGTTCACGTTGGCTGCCTTACTAATCACCTCTTCGAGATGATTTACCTTCGCAACTGAATCTTCCGGGGTTATCAGTTGAACACTCGAAGAAAGATCACTAACCGATACCGGGCGTAATTCGCCGCGCACGATTATCTCTTCAATACGATCTTCTGACCAACTGAGATGGCACAAGGCGATTAATACAACAACTTGTAGGGAATTTTTCAACATCATTGCTCCTATATAAAGAACCTAGGAGCTGTAAGCCTATCCCTACGCCAGTATTAACTAGTTCAGGTTCAGAGGGTCTATGCTCCTGTTTTATGGACCATATCTCAGGCTTTCGCCGCCCCTTAGGTAGAATCACTCTACCTGCATCAAGTAAATATTGTCCAGCAAAAGCTTTCGCGAATGAGCAAAAATGAACTCAAAACTAGAATCCCCATCATCAATCACTACAATAGTGCTCTGTTGCTTACCACAATACATTCTAAGACTGTGACCTCAAACTCTGAGCCAAACATTGAAGAGAAAAACTAAACCCCAGAAATCTACTTTCAAAGCTTTAGCTCTCAGATTGACCTTCAAAGTCGTCGGATGGTTAAGCCTATTCATTTTTCTATTAGCGAGCGGTTACGCGATATTCCTAGATCGAACAATCACTTCTACTTTCGAAGGACGCAAATGGTCAGTACCTGCACAGATTTACGCACAGCCACTCGAGCTTCATCCAGATTTAAGCCTGAGTAAATCGGACCTTATGACCATACTTAAACGCTTGGGATATCGCCCGGTTGATCTTCTACAAGGCCCGGGCACGTTCAGGTCGATTGACTTAGGGTTGGAAATTCACCTAAGGGCCTTCAACTTTATCGACGAAGCGCGTAATTCGAACAAGATAAGGGTGTCTTTTAGCGGTGATCAATTACAAAGCATCTCCTCAGAAGGTCGAAGTATTCCTCTGATCAGACTGGAGCCGGCCACGATAGGCAGTTTTTTCCCTTCGCATGGAGAAGACCGTATTATTTTATCTCCGGAGCAAGTGCCCAAACTACTTTCCGAGGGCCTCAAATCGATAGAAGACAAAGAATTCGATATGCATCAGGGCGTAAGCCTCCGAGGCATATTTCGAGCATTCCTGGTTAATCTTCAATCAGGTGAAGTTCGTCAAGGAGGAAGTACACTCACCCAACAGCTGGTCAAAAGTTATTACTTAACCAATCGGCAGACTATAGAAAGGAAGCTGAAGGAAGTCGCCATGGCGCTTATTCTTGAGGCCAGATTTTCGAAAACCGATCTTCTCACCGCTTATATCAACGAGATCTTTCTCGGTCAAAATGGGTCAAGGGCAATACACGGGTTTGGCTTAGGCTCATACTATTATTTCAATAAACCGATTGTAGAATTGAATCCAAGCGAAATCGCTACATTGATATCAATAATAAGAGGCCCATCGTACTACAATCCCTTTCGCCATCCTGGACGAGCTCTAAAACGACGCGATTTCATTCTTGAGCGATTTCACGAGGATGGGTTGATCACGAAGCAACAACTAGATTCGTCCTTGAATCGCAATCTTGGCGTTTCTCGTTCTTCCAGTGGCATTGCCAGTTACTATCCAGCTTTCCTTGATCAGGTAAGACAGGAGCTCGCGAGTGATTACGGGCCAAAAGACTTAAACTCCATCGGCCTAAGAATATTCACCACGCTGAAAACCCGTTCGCAAGAGACACTCCAAGAAACGGTGAGCCGGACACTTAATGACATCGAAAAGCAGCGAGGCATCCCTCAAGGATCCCTCGAATCGGCCGCAATCATAGCAGACAGCCAAACAGGTGAAATTCTCGCCATGGTTGGAGGAAGAGACGCTAAGGTTGATGGCTTCAACCGAGCAATAAATGCCTTCCGGCCTATTGGTTCGTTGATTAAACCCGTGATTTTCCTCTCTGCCATCGAATCAGGCATGCACCTGGCGTCAGTGATTGAGGATTCCCCAATCACCATAACACCGAAATTTGGAGAACCCTGGTCTCCAAAAAATTTCGATGGTGAACATCGCGGCGAATTACCCCTGGTAAGGGCCCTGGGCCAATCCTTGAATCTGGCAACCGTTAGACTTGGAGAGGAAATCGGTTTAGTTAAAATACAGCAACGTTACGCTGAACTCATGAACAAGCCAGCCAAAAACAAGTACCACTCGTTTCTCCTGGGAGCGGAGGCCTTGGCGCCAATAGAAGTATTGGAGTTATATAACAATTTTGCGAGTGGCGGCTTTCAAACACCCCCCAAGGCCGTAATCGCAGCCGTGGATTCTTCCAACCAGTTAATTGATCAACGTCCTTTCAACATCAAAAACAGCATCGAGTTTGACGCAGTCAATGCAATCAATCGGGGTTTGGAGGTGGTGATGACGCATGGCACCGGCAGAAGCTCGCCATACTCAAAACTTGGCATCGCGGGGAAGACCGGAACGTCAAATGATAATCGCGACAGCTGGTTCGCAGGCTTTGACAACGCCCATTCTTGGATTATTTGGGTGGGTAGAGATGATAATCAAACAACAGGGCTGACAGGATCAAGCGGTGCGCTTAGGATCTGGAACAACCTGATAAACCGGCAGGGCATAGAGCCACTCCAGCACCTGAGCAACGAACACCTTGTGGAAATAGAATTCCTAACGGGCCTCGTAGCTAGACCCCGTTGCGCAAACACCGTATCTATACCCATCGCACAAAAGACATCTTTACCTGTCAAGGCTGGCTGTGGTATCAAACAAAGACGTTACCGAACCCGATACAGAGAATGAAGAACCCCGTTTCGCACAGAGCCATTTATCTTATCCTTCTCAGCTTAATCTGGGCGGGCTGTGCTAGCACACCACCTCGTCAAAATGATCCAGGTGACCCTCCAAGAGCGAGCCAAGCACCAGAGCAAACAGGCTCTTCATCGACTAAACCCGAAGAGCCTCTAACCGCTGAATCCAGCCTACTTATAAACGCCGATGACTCGACAAAACTTGAAGACTACTCCAAAGCGATAGTCCTGCTGGAGAGAGCAATCCGATTATCACCCAGGGACCCCAATCTCTGGATAAGACTCAGCGAGGGCTATCTCAAAAAAGAGGAGTTTGAACTCGCAGAGCAATATGCTCGAAAGGCCATTGTTCTGTCGAGGCAGAATAAAGAGACCCAGAGAAGAGCGTGGCTGCAACTCGCCAATGTGTTTGAGAAAACGGGAAACACCAAGGAAGCTGAGCAACTCAGAAAAACCTATCGTTACCGAACTAGTTAATCCGGATTCTTTCGAAGCCAGCCTCTGGAATATTCTCCTCTTAAAACCAGGCACCCACCGAATTCACGTTTGAGCTTCGTCGAAACTTTGATAGAGCGCTTTCTTATCGCGCTCATAGCGCAATCCTGCAAAAAAGAACAAGGGAATTGCTGATAACGAAATCAAAGTAAATCCCAATAACGTATCTGTATAGGCGCTATCACTTCCCTGAGCCTGCAAGGTGTCAATTATCCAACCGCCTGCAGTAACCCCAATTACAACGCCAATCAGGTTTAACGCTACAATGTAAAAACCAACTACGGTTCCTCTAATGGTTGGAGGGACCAGCTCTTGAACAGTCGAGAAAGTAGGGCCATAAAAGCAACCGAGCTGAAAAAAGCCAGCAAAAAGACCAGCGAAGAACCAAAAAGAGGTTGGATCCACTACTCTGAAATAGACATTGAGTGGCGCAAAAATAAGCATTATCCAGAACAGGAACATCGGTCGGCCCATACCGGTTTTGGCTAAAAATTTATCACCACCTATCCCGCCAAAAAGATTACCCAACACACCCCCTACAATCCCAATCCATCCGGTGATTTCCGCTATTTCACTGCGGTCAAAACCCCGTTCTTCGACAAACCACAATTGTTCAAAAGTGGCCGCACCTAAAATAAAGTGAAACGCAACGCCGCCCCCTATAGTCATAAGCAACGCCGGTGAATTTCTCAGCGCATTAATCAGCGTCAACAGTATTTCTTTGAAACTAACGCGTGTTTCCTCAGACGACGCCTCAACTATTTGTTTTCTTTTGGGCTCTTTCAAAAATAAAACAATAATCAAAGCTAAAAAGACGCCAATGCCGCCTAACAGGTAAAAACAACCTCGCCATCCCAGCAGCGGCTCTAAATAGGCGACAACAAACAAACTAGCCGCGACTCCCACGGGGACCCCCATATAGTAGAAGCCAGAAGCAAAACCTAATTGGCGAGCGGGGAACCGATCGGACAATAAAGACATTGCTGTCGGCGTCATCATGGACTCACCGACTCCTATAAGCATTCTAGGAACCAGCATGCTCACAAACCCTCTGGCCGCACCCGACAAAGCAGTAAGGATACTCCAAAACGCTAGGCCAATCGCAATTAAACGCGTTCTATTATATCTATCTGCGAGAGCGCCCATAAAAAGACCGCCGACTGAGTAAAACAAGAGGAAGGCGAGTCCCGTCAAAATCCCGAATTCGGTATTAGAAAGCTGCAGATCGGGTTTAATCCAATTGCCAAAACTAGCCAACAACTGGCGGTCAACAAAATTCATTACGTTTAATAATGTTAGAAATAACAGGAATCCATAATCCCTCGCGGACGCCGATTCTTCATTGGCACTCATTACACTTTCCCTCCTCGTTAAACCAACTAACCCCGTAATCTATCCTTCTCACCGGAAATCAGAATACTTTCCCTGTCCTTAAAGCCTTGGATAGTTTCAGATGCTTGGCTGAAATGAGATTCCTACCGGAATCTCAAGTTATGCCTTCCCAACTCTTCTAAAGTCCGACATCCCATTAACTTCATACCACGAATCAGTTCCTCTCGCATTAAGCCCATCGCTCGAGACACACCCTCCTCGCCTGCAGCGGCCAGCGCATACAGATACATTCTACCTCCTGAGCAAGCCTTCGCCCCTACAGACAGGGCCTTTAACACATGAGTACCTCGACGTATCCCCCCATCACAAATCACATCAACCTTGTCGCCCACCGCATCAACAATCTCGGCAAGCTGATCAAAGGGAGCCCGAGAACCATCCAGCTGTCTCCCTCCATGGTTGGACACCGCGATAGCAGTTGCACCCACATCGACAGCGCGTTTTGCATCTGCCACGGACATAATTCCTTTTAGGCAGAGATGCTTACCCCACTTATTGTTTATATCTTCTACCGTTTTCCAATTCATGCTCTGATCAAGCATCGTGCTGAAATAATCTCCCACTGAGACAGTGATATTCGTTCCTTGATCTACAAAATCCTGCAACTGGGGCAACTCGAACTTCTCGCGAAAGAGGTAATTCAACGCCCATTTTGGATGCGTGGCAAAACTAAGGAAACTCGAAGGGGTTAGTTTGGGAGGGGATGTGAATCCCGTTCTTAAATCTCTCTCCCTGTTCCCACCAACTATCGTATCGACCGTTAGAGTAATCGCATCAAAATCATGCTCCTTACACTTTTCGATCATGCTGTTGTTTAACCCTTGATCCTTGTGTACGTAGAGTTGAAAAATCTTTGGGCATTGATAATTCGCTGCTATCTCTTCAATACTGACGGTAGCCAAGGAAGAAATACCAAAAAAAGTTCCAAACTCTTCCGCTACTTTCCCCACTGCTCTTTCGCCCTGATAGTGAAAAAGCCTCTGGAGGGCAGTCGGCGAGAAAAACAAAGGCATCGAAATCTTCTTACCCATCAAAGTGAGACTCATATCAATCTCTTCTACGCCCCTCAGAACATTTGGAACCAAGTCACAACGTTCGTAAGCTTCAGTATTCTGTTGAAGAGTGACTTCGTCATCTGCCGCTCCATCTATGTAATGATAAATCGGTGAAGGGAGTCTTTGCTTCGCTAATAATCTAAAATCATTCGTGTTGTGGCAGTCTTTCAATCTTCTAAACATAAATCTGACCTTCCTCGCTTAGATCGCCGCCTCATCTGATAATTCTACAACCAGTACTGACTCGATGGGTGAAATGACGTTATCATAACCGAACGAGGCAGCCCGCGAGAACCTAAATGATCGAGAGCATTGCCTTAAGGCCAAATAACATTTCGGAAGCACATGATGAGTATTGATGATCGGCTTATTGAGTTATCTATAGACCTTCCAAGTCCAATGAATACAGCAAAACTGCCGTTTCAACTTGCAAAAATTGACGGCACCACTATGTTTCTAGCTGGGCACGTACCGACAGACCAGAACGGTAACGTTGCAAAACCTTTGGGCAAAGTAGGCGACGAGATTAGTCCTGAAGAAGCTTATCAAATAGCCAGACAAGCAGCTCTAGGGCTATTGGCGACTATTAAGCAAACTCTTGGTGGACTGGATAGAGTAGCTTCCTGGTTGCATCTATTTGGCATGGTCAACGTCGCTTCGGGATTTAACGCGATTCCACCAGTGATAAACGGTGCATCAGACTTAATACTGGACGTATTTGGTCCGGAGGTTGGCTCGCATACGCGATCGGCTGTAGGTATGGCGGAACTCCCCTTCGGAGTCCCTGTAGAACTTGAGGCTCAAATAAAAATAAAACTATGAAGCAAAGAATTACAAACGCAAAAATCGTCAACGAGGGCTCCATCATTGAAGGAGACGTTGTTATTAAAGGAGATCGTATCGAG
Source organism: Candidatus Azotimanducaceae bacterium (assembly GCA_045560825.1). Taxonomy (GTDB): domain Bacteria; phylum Pseudomonadota; class Gammaproteobacteria; order Pseudomonadales; family Azotimanducaceae; genus UBA4421. The sequence goes on along the minus strand of JBJKYX010000002.1, from coordinate 4,580 downwards.
GGAATAAACACACCTCCCTCGGATGGAGAAATCATCATCGACGCTGAGGGCGGTTTTTTAATACCCGGCATGATTGACGACCAAGTACATTTTCGTGAACCCGGCTTTGAACACAAGGCAGAAATCGCGACTGAATCACGGGCTGCCGTTGCGGGCGGAATCACGAGTTATATGGAGATGCCAAATTGTAATCCGTTGACAATTAGCGAAGAAAAACTGATTGATAAGCGAGACAGAGCCTCTGCTAAGTCTCTTGCCAACTATGCTTTTTACTTGGGCGCTACCAATGACAACCTGGAGAACATCAAATCTGTCGACCCACAGCTGACCTGTGGAGTTAAAATCTTCATGGGAGCCAGCACAGGCGACATGCTGGTTGATGATCAAAAGACTCTAGAAGGAATTTTCTCCTCAACATCGCTTCTGGTCGCGACACACTGCGAGGATACTCCGACTATTTTAGCCGCCGAAAGCGCCGCAGAAAAAAAATGGGGTGAGGACATTCCGTTCAGTGAACACCCAAACATACGATCGGAAGAGGCATGCTACAAATCGAGTTCGTTAGCTGTTTCGCTCGCAAAAAAATATGGCACCAAATTGCATGTATTACATTTGACTACAGAAAAAGAACTAGAGTTATTTGAACAAGGCCCCTTAGAAAATAAGCAGATTACGGCAGAAGCTTGTGTCCACCATCTGTTTTTCTCTGAGTCTGATTACGCTGAAAAAGGTGCTTTAATCAAGTGCAATCCAGCGATAAAGAAGGCAACTGACAGAGAGAGTTTGAAAAATGCCGTGTTGACTGACGTCATCGACGTAATAGCAACCGATCACGCCCCTCATACAAGCGAAGAAAAGTCTCGTCCCTATTTGAAAGCGCCGGCGGGCCTGCCACTAGTGCAACACGCACTTGTTTCGTTGTTCGACTGGTACACAAATGGATCTATGTCAGTTGAAAAAATCGTACAAAAGACTGCACATGCACCTGCTGTCCTTTTCCAAGTTGCTGAGCGTGGATTTATTAGAGAAGGCTACTTTGCCGACCTAACACTTGTTAAGAGTAATGACGAGACAGGATTACAAGAGGTTCTTAGTAAGTGCGCTTGGAGTCCTTTTGCGGGACACAGGTTCTCTCACCAGATTTCTCATACCTGGGTCAACGGCAATCTGGTGTTCGAAAACAACAAGATCAACGATCACGTCATGGGCCGAGCACTGGGGTTTAATCGAGGTTAACGATATTGTTCTGAAAGTTCTCCGATGACCTGAAAGAACTCGTGGCGTACCTCCGCTATTATTTCCGCTACCGGCCTCACAGTGTCTATTCTCCCGCAAACCTGACCAGTTAACGCGATGCTCGCTTCCATGTCTCCACCAAAATAAAGATCCAATGCCGTGCCAAATTCGGTCATCGCATTTGTTTCAGTTTCGAACTCCAAGCGGCTTGTTTTTTCTGTTCTCAACGCTCTCAGAGCAGGAGAATGCGCTCTATTGAGAAACACCGTATCCGTTTCAGCCGCATTTACTATCGAATTCTTCCAATTTTCGTGGACCGGAGATTCTAGAGAGGACACCATCCGAGTGCCCATTTGCACAGCCTCTGCGCCCAGCGCAAAAGCCGCCGCCATCGTCGCTCCATCAATAAAACCACCCGCCGCGATGATTGGAACATCAACCTGAGATCGAACCAAGGGAAGCAATACCATAGTTGAAACATCCCGCGGATTTTTGAACCCACCGCCTTCACCTCCCTCAACAACAAGCCCATCTACGCCGCACTCAACTGCCTTCAACGCCGCGCTAAGACTTGGCACGACATGGAATACCGTTAAGCCCGCACTCTTTAACTCATCAGTGAACCGCTCGGGATTCCCGGCAGACGTCGTCACAAACTTTACCCCTTGATCAATGACAAATTGAACAATGTTCGGATCGCGGACAAAGGCCTGAGCGATGTTTACGCCAAAAGGCTTATCAGTAAGATCCCGCATCTTAATGATTTCTTCACGTATGTTGTCCAGTTCTCCTGAAGACGTCTCAATAATTCCAAGAGCGCCCGCGTTAGAAACAGACGAAGCTAACTGTGACCGAGCAATCCATCCCATCGGAGCTTGTACCACGGGGACTTCGATTCCTAATAAGCGAGTAATCCTATTGTCAAATTCCATATTCACCTCAATACTATTTGTCTAGAAACCGGAGCGGTTGCTGTTCCATCGTTCAATCCAACTAAGCCTTTTGTTGCAGATCGGGCAACACATAGCCTTTCGCATCTAAGTCGGCCCTGACAATTTTCTTATCCATTTTACCAGTTGATGTGAGGGGAATTTCATCGATATACAACACATCATCAGGTAATTGCCACTTGGCAAAAGCCTTCGAGCAATGAGTAATGACTTCTTCTTTTGACACCTCTTTCCCGGCTTCCAAGACAATCAGGGCTACTGGTCTCTCATCCCATTTGGGGTGAGGTTGGGCGACAACGCAAGCCTGAGCAACTCCCTTCAACGAGACAATATGATTTTCCAAATCAACTGAAGAAATCCATTCGCCGCCGGTTTTGACAAGATCCTTAGAGCGGTCACTTATAATCAAGTACTCCTCTGGATCAATTTTTCCTACATCCCCAGTTATTAGCCATCCATCATGGAATTTTTCGGGTTGAGGGTCATTGTAGTATTCGGAACAAATCCAAGGACCACGAATCAATATTTCCCCAACCGTTTCCCCATCGTGAGGAACCTTTTCAAAATTCTCATCAAAGATATCAAGTTCTAAGCCCGGCATCAGTTGCCCCGCTTTTGCAACATTTTCAAACAATTGATCTTCGTCTAATCCCAATTGAGAGCGTTTCATCACCTTCCTCGAAAGGGTTGCAAGCGGAGACGTTTCGGTCATGCCCCACCCCTGAATCATCTCGACGCCCAGCTGATCCCAATACCATCGAATTAAAGAGGGCGGAGGAGCACTGCCGCCACAGGTTAATCTCGACAAATTCGACAGGTCGTATCCACTCGGATTAGCTTCATAAAGACCTTTCACCCCCTGCCAGATTGTAGGCACGCCCGCTGATAAAGTGACACCTTCATCTACCATTAGCTGAAGAAGTCTTGCAGGGTCCATGAACCTATGGGGTAGCACTTGCTTACAACCCAACATCAGAGCCGCCCAAGGGATTCCCCAACCCATAGCATGAAACATTGGGACAATTCCACACACGGTATCAGTAGCTGATAGACCCATCGAGTCTGTCATACACATCGCCATCGTATGCAAATACTGCGATCGGTGCTCATATTCCACACCTTTCGGATTGCCAGTGGTACCGCTCGTGTAACACAAGCCAAGTGGCGAATTTTCATCCAAGATCGGCCAATTATACTTAGTCGGTTTTCCAGAAATAAATTCTTCGTAATCAACAGGGGAAGGCAGTCCCGTGTCCCAACCCTCAAAACCCTCCTCAGTAGCAACAATAACCCGTTCAACGCTTGGCATTCTGCCCTTCAACTGCTCTAGAAGAGGCAAGGCATCTGCATCAACAATAATCGCCTTGTCCTGAGCGTGTCCGATAATGTATTCCAAGTCCCTATCGGATAATCGAATATTCAGCGTGTGTAAAACGGCTCCCATCCCGGCACAAGCATGATATGCCTCCAGATGTCTGGAGCCATTCCACATAAAGGTACCTATCCGATCGCCTACTTCTATACCACTATCTCTAAAAGCATGGGCTAATTGGTGCGAGCGATTCCTCGTTTCCAGATAAGATTGCTTTCTGACACCATCGGCTGTCGCAGTTACGATCTCTTCGTTCGGAGCCACTTTGGCTCCCCGATCGAGAATATTGGCCATCAATAAGGGTGTATGTTGCATTGCCATTATTAGTACTCCAAAAACAAGTGGGCGTTAATCTATATTAACAAATTCTTAGTAGGGATAAGCTTTCTCGCAACTGAGAAAGTTTGATTTCAGGTTTGTACGTTCCTCTGAGCGTTCTCAGAAAACTCTTTAGTCGCCGACTCATCGGCCAATACCGTCCCGACTCTATTGGGAACAGCAATTCCTCTCTGGCTGGCTGGCCTCTCTCTTATCGCGTCTCGCCATCGCTTTAGGTGTATTAAGTCGCTCACTTCGATCCCTGACCAAGTGTAACTCCTAACCCAGCACCAATTAGCAATGTCAGCAATTGAATAATCTTTAGCGAGCCACTCACTATGGGCAAGCCGCCGATCCAACACCTCAAACAACCGTCGGCATTCATTCTGATAACGATCGATCGCAGGCTGAATTTTTTCAGGAAAATATCGATAAAATACATTTGCCTGCCCCATCATGGGACCCACTCCTCCCATCTGAAACATTAGCCACTGCAGAACCTCTGCTCGCCCAGCCCGATCATTAGGCAACAATTTATCGGCCTTTTCAGCCAAGTAAATCATAATGGCGCCACTCTCAAATATGGCCAGATCATTTTCTTCCTTATCAACAATCGCGGGGATCCTTCCGTTGGGACAGATATTCAGATACCAATCTTTTTTTTGGTCTTCATTTCCCAAGTCTATGGCAAAGGTCTCATAGGG
>JBJKYX010000001.1:0-59206 GCA_045560825.1 Candidatus Azotimanducaceae bacterium | reverse complement strand
CATTATCTGGGAAGGCGACGATCCTAACGAGCAGGAAAGCATAAGCTATAAAGAACTCCATAAACGCGTATGCAAATTAGGGAACGGTTTGAAGAGCAGAGGGGTAACGAAAGGAGATAGAGTTTGCATCTATTTACCTATGATTCCTGAAGCCGCAATCGCGATGCTGGCTTGCGCTAGAATAGGAGCCATTCACAGTGTAGTCTTCGGCGGTTTCTCCCCTCAATCTCTTAGGGATCGAATACAAGACTCTGAGTGTTGCGCCATTATCACCGCCGACGAGGGCCTTAGAGGAGGGAAGTCAGTACCGCTAAAGCAAAATTCAGATATTGCATTGAAGGAGTGTCCCTCCGTTCACAGCGTAATCGTTGTTAAAAGAACTGGGGGCGATATCACATGGAACACTCAAAAGGACATTTGGTACCACAACCTTGTTCTGGGACAGAGCGATAACTGTCCGATAGAAATAATGGATAGCGAAGACCCACTTTTTATCCTATATACATCTGGATCGACCGGAAAGCCTAAAGGTGTTCAGCATTCCTCAGGAGGTTATCTTCTGCAGGCTGCGATCACACATAAAAACGTCTTCAATTACAAAGAAGACGACGTTTATTGGTGCACGGCTGACGTTGGCTGGATCACTGGCCATTCTTATATCGTTTATGGACCTCTTGCCAACGGGGCGACTACCTTAATGTTTGAGGGAGTACCTACATATCCAGATGCCTCTAGATTTTGGCAGGTGATCGACAAGCATCAAGTCAATATTTTCTATACCGCTCCTACCGCTCTTCGACAATTAATGTCTCAAGGCGATGAGTTTGTATACAAAACAGATAGAAAATCTCTGAAACTATTGGGTTCAGTCGGGGAGCCTATAAACCCGGAGGCCTGGGAGTGGTATTATCAAATAGTTGGCGATAAGCGTTGTCCAATAGTCGACACTTGGTGGCAAACGGAAACAGGCGGAATAATGATCAGTCCTCTTCCTGGCTCAACTTCGTTAAAACCTGGCTCGGCGACATTACCATTTTTTGGAATACAGCCCGCTCTAATGGACTCAGAAGGCCATGTTATCGAAGAACTTGAAGCTTCAGGAAATTTAGTTATTACAACCTCTTGGCCGGGTCAAATCAGATCTGTCTACGGGGATCACCAGAGAGTCATTGATACCTACTACGCAGCTTATCCTGGCTTTTATTTCACGGGTGACGGCGCGCGCAGAGACTCCGACGGCTATTATTGGATAACAGGTCGGGTTGATGATGTAATGGTGGTCTCAGGACACAACATAGGGACCGCAGAAGTAGAAAGCGCACTGGTGCTCCATCCTGCCGTCGCTGAAGCCGCAGTGGTAGGATTTCCACACAACATCAAAGGAGAGGGTATCTACGCTTTCGTTACTCTCATGCTGTCGCAAAAATCAGGAAATGAAGAACTTGTAGATGAACTTACAAACCTGGTTCGTGCGCAAATAGGCCCAATTGCAAAACCTGACATCATCCAATGGGCACCAGGCCTCCCTAAAACGAGGTCTGGTAAAATCATGCGTCGCATACTGAGAAAAGTAGCCGCCAACGAAATGGATGACCTCGGAGACACTAGCACCTTAGCCGATCCTTCGGTTGTAGATGACCTTATAAAAGGCCGAAACAGCACATAATTCGAAAAAGCCTAAAATTAAGGATTCTAGGCTTGGTCTTCCTGTTCTGTTTTTTCTGCTTCATTAGTCTCGGGAATTTCTTTGATCGAAAGCTTAATCCGACCACGCTGGTCTACATCCAGTACTATTACATCTACTTCTTCGCCTTCAGAAAGATAGTCGGTAACTTTTTCAACCCTTTCGTCAGCTATCTGAGAAATATGCAGCAAACCATCCTTGCCAGGTAAAATATTAACGAAAGCACCAAAATCGACGATTCGTTCTACCTTTCCTTGATATATTTTTCCAACCTCGGCTTCTGCGATTATAGAGTTCACTTTCTCAATTGCTGCATCTTTGGAGGTCGCGTTTTCCGCATAAATGCGAACAAGACCATCATCGTCGATATCCACTTCGGCTCCAGTTTCTTCGACAATCCCTCTTATTGTTGCTCCACCTTTCCCAATGATGTCCCTTATCTTATCAGGATGAACTTTTATGGTCGTCATGGCAGGAGCATTGTCTGACAATTCGGCTCGCGACTCACTAATAACCTTATTCATCTCGTTGAGAATATGTTGTCTAGCATCTCGAGCTTGTTCTAACGCGCTCTCCATAATTTCTTCATTGATTCCTTCAATCTTTATATCCATCTGTAAAGCGGTGACACCTTGAGACGTACCCGCAACCTTGAAATCCATATCTCCCAGATGATCTTCGTCTCCCAAGATATCGGTCAACACGGCAAACTCGGAGCCCTCTAAAACCAATCCCATTGCAACCCCAGCCACAGGAGCTTTCAGAGGTACTCCTGCATCCATCAGAGCCAAAGATGTTCCGCAAACGCTTGCCATTGAACTTGAGCCATTTGATTCGGTAATTTCTGATACAACTCTTATTGTATAAGGAAAACTTTCCCCATCTGGCATGACAGCCGCGACTCCACGACGCGCAAGCCGCCCGTGTCCCGTTTCTCTTCTTTTTACACCACCCATCATTCCAGTTTCACCCACACTATAGGGAGGAAAATTGTAATGGAGCATAAAAGGGTCTTTATAACTGCCCTCTAACGCATCTATTATCGCTGCATCTCTCAACGTGCCAAGGGTCGCTGCTGCGATAGCCTGCGTTTCTCCTCTAGTGAATAAAGCTGATCCGTGCGCCTTCGGTAACACGCCAACCTCAACATCGATCGGCCTGACTGTGACCAGATCTCTCCCATCAATTCTTGGCTCTCCACTCAAAATCCTGCGACGCACAAAGTTTTTTTCAGCCTTACCAAAGAGCTCGGCAATATCTTCGGAGAGGTCAGCATTATCTTCACCGGCAACCTCTTTTACTACTTCTTCTTTTAGATCTCTGACAGATTGCTGTCTCTTGAGCTTATCCTTTTCTGAATAAGCTAGTGCCAATCTATCTCCTATTGCAGTCTCCACCTTTTGTTTAAGGTCTTCATCCTCAACCGCTTCATTCCATTCCCAAGCGGGCTTGGCAATCTCCGCGGCAAGTTCTTGAATTTTATCAATGACAATTTGCATCTCTTGATGGGCAAAAAGCACAGCACCCAACATCTGATCTTCGCTCAGCTCTTTTGCTTCTGATTCAACCATCAGTACTGCCGATTTGGTTCCCGCGACTGTCATATTTAATGCCGAATCGCCTAATTCCTCATAGCCAGGATTCAACAAGTAAGAACCGTCCTTATAACCGACACGGGCTGCCCCAATAGGCCCATTAAATGGGATTCCTGATATCGCTAAAGCTGCTGAGGTCCCTATCATTGCAGCAATATCAGGATCCTGATCTTTTTCTGCTGACATGACCGTACAAACGACCTGTACTTCATTCAGAAACCCCTTAGGGAAGAGAGGCCTAATCGGCCTATCTATTAAACGACATGTCAGAGTTTCTTTTTCGCTTGGACGGCCTTCTCTCCTAAAAAAACCTCCCGGTATCTTACCAGCAGCGTATGTCTTCTCTTGATAGTTAACAGTAAGCGGGAAAAAATCCTGCCCTGGCCTCATAGTTTTAGCGCCAACCACCGTGGTTAAAACGGCCGTATCACCCATATAAACCATTACCGCGCCGGTAGATTGTTTCGCAATTTTACCGCTCTCTATTCTTATATTATGTCTACCGTACTCAAACTCTTTAATAATTGGATTCAAATTCTTCTCCTTCGAATTCTTAACGCCGCAAGCCTAGCCGCTGAATGAGCGAAGCATATCTAGATAAGTCTTTTTCTTTAAGATAATCCAGCAACTTGCGCCTCTGATTAACCATTCGTATCAAACCTCTTCTTGAGTGGTGATCTTTTTTATGGTCCGTAAAATGATTTTGTAACACATTAATATTGTTTGTCAGTAAAGCTACCTGAACCTCAGGGCTTCCAGTATCACCTTCTTCTAGCTGATATTCTCTGATTATTTTAGCTTTGTCTCCTGCACTAAGTGCCATATTTATTCTCCTAATATGCGATCTATCATAAAAACAGGAACCGCGCATACCTACAGTATCCCATTTCGTACATTTATAACGTCAGGCGCTAGCCAACATTCTTCTTGGCTTCAAAACACCGTCCTGTAAAATTTCTCCAACTCCTATGAACTTCTTTTCAAAGCCGTCGATACTTTCATAAATACCAACCCGCGAATCTTTTAAAACGAATCTTTCAGCGAGTTTTACACCATTCATCAGCGATCTAGCTTGACGCGAATCTATGAGTATTTCGGACCAATCCTTAAACGCAGAAGCAATAGGGAGTAAATGATGAGCCAGGCCCTCTCGATTTTCCAACTTTACCAACTCATCTAACGCCAACATCTCTTTTTCGTCGTAAGTGCCTACAGATAGTCTACGCAGCTCTGCCACATGCGCCCCGCACCCTAACACATCTCCTAAATCAGCGGCAATCGTTCTTATATAAGTCCCTTTGCTACAGCAAACTTTCAAATCCAAAAATTTACCATCAAATTCGAGTATTTTGATTTCATGAATCCTGACCTTACGAGGCTCTAATTCAACCTCCAAGCCTCTGCGAGCCATCTTATACAGTGGAACTCCATTTTTTTTTATTGCAGAGTACATAGGTGGAATTTGTTCTATCTCTCCCTGAAAATTCGTCAACGATGCTTCAATCAACTCCCTAGTAACATGGTTTACGGATTTTTCGGAAGTGACTAATCCCTCAGCATCAAACGTATCTGTCGCCACTCCCAGCTCAATAGACACTCTATAACTTTTGTCTTTAACTAATAAAAACTGAGAAAATTTGGTGGCTTGACCCACGCAAAGAACCATTAATCCTGTAGCCAAAGGGTCAAGCGTCCCGGTATGCCCTATTTTATTTAGGCTAAATTTCTTTTTAATCACCTGAACCAATTTACTCGAAGTAATGCCACTAGGCTTATCTACCAGCAAAAACCCACTGCAGCCTTGATTACTCTTTGTCATTAGAAATGTTCATTTGATCTTTAGATCTAGCCTCTCTGATCTTTTGTTCTAAGCTCATCCCTTCCGATTGAAGTATGTCATAGTGAAATCTCAGCTTAGGGGTTGTTCTCATAGAAAGCCTCTTAGACAACAATGTTCTAAAAAAACCTGAAGCCTTATTCAGCACATCAGCAATCGCCTGTTGATCTGAGTTATTGTCATGCTCGAAGGAAGAGACATAGATATCTGCGTAAGAAAGATCTTTACTAACAACCACGTCATTCACTGCCAAATACTTAGTGACTCTTGGGTCTCGTACCTCGTGCAAAATAATCTTCGAAATTTCATCTCTAATAAAATCGCCGACTCTTATAGCTCTCGACATATTTTCTATTGAATACTTCGAGCTATTTCTTTCACTTCGAAAACCTCTATCAGGTCACCAACTTTTACATCGTTATAATTTCGTACACCTATCCCGCACTCGATCCCATTTCTGACTTCGCTAACGTCGTCTTTAAACCTTCTTAAAGATTCGAGCTCTCCCTCAAAAATCACCACATTATCTCGTAATACTCTTATCGGCCTATTTCTATAAACGACCCCTTCCGAAACCATGCATCCTGCAACAGACCCATATCTCGGTGAACGGAATACATCTCTGACTTCCGCTATGCCAATGATCTCTTCTCTGACTTCAGGCGCAAGCATGCCAGACAGCAAAACCTTTACATCATCGATCAATTCGTAGATTACACTGTAATATCGAAGGTCAACCCCCTCTTTTTCTATAATTCCTTTTGCAGTTTGATCTGCTCTTACATTAAATCCAAAAATTGAAGCTCCATATGTTACTCCCAAGGTGGAATCAGAGCCTGATACGCCACCAACACCAGAACCAAGAACTTGAACAGAAACTTCTTCGTTTCCAAGCTCTGATACAGCTTGCAAGATTGCTTCTAAACTACCCCTAACATCAGCTTTTATTATCAACTTGAGAACCCTCTTCTCCCCCTCTGACATATTTAGGAATGCGTTCTCTAATTTAGCCGCCTGCTGCATAGCTTGCTTCTTCTCCATCGTCTTTTCTGTCCTAAATTCTGCAAGCTCTCTGGCCCTCTTTTCATTCGCAACAACAGAAAAATCATCACCAGCTTCAGGAGTACCGTTTAATCCTAAGACTTCCACAGGCATAGACGCACCAGCGGTTTTTGCTACCGACCCTTGATCGTCAATCATCGCTCTCACTTTGCCATAAAACTCTCCCGCAATTACTACATCACCTTGGCGGAGTGTTCCATTTTTTACCAATAGCGTAGCGACCGCTCCTCTGCCTCTATCCAAACTAGACTCTATAACCACACCTTGACCAGGAGCTTCTGCGACAGCTTGTAACTCCATGATTTCAGACTGTAAATGTATAGCTTCTAACAAACTTTCAATGCCTTCCCCACTAATTGCAGACACATTAATAAACTGTGTGTCCCCACCCCAGTCTTCGGGAATAACACTTTTGGCAGCAAGTTCATTTGTTACTTTTTCTGGGTCAGCATTTTCTAAATCCATCTTGTTTATCGCAACTATGATGGGCACTTCAGCTGCGTTGGCATGTTGAATAGCTTCTTCCGTTTGAGGCATCACTCCATCGTCCGCAGCTACAACCAAGATAACGAGATCCGTTACCTTAGCGCCACGTGCTCGCATAGCAGTAAAAGCAGCATGTCCAGGAGTATCTATGAAAGTAAGCTCTCCACCGTTAGATTGAACTCTATACGCGCCGATATGCTGAGTTATTCCTCCTGCCTCGCCCGTGGTAACCCGTGTATCTCTAATATAGTCGAGAAGAGATGTCTTGCCATGATCAACGTGACCCATCACAGTGATTATTGGAGCTCTAGAAATCAGATCGCCCTCAATATCTAAACTAGCTTCATATTCCTCCTCCAAAGCATCCGAACTCTTAAATTTTATTTTGTGCCCCATTTCCTCAGCAACTAGAGTCGCGGTATCTTGGTCAAGAGCCTGGTTAATCGTCGCCATCACCCCCAATCCAATTAGCACTTTTATGACTTCCCCTGCCTTGACTGTCATGCCCTGTGCTAGTTCTCCTACAGTAATAAACTCTCCCATTTCAACTTCTCGAGAAATAAAATCAGTAGGCTTAAACTCTCCACCCTGTTGTTCAACCTTGAGAGGCTCTTTTTTCGTCGATATTGTCTTAGATTTAGCCTTTCGCCTACTCTTGAGGGATAGCTCCCGTCGTTTCCCTTTGCCATCACCAAATTCATCCTCCTGCTCAGGTTTATCTTTCGATCTAGCTCTACGAGAACCTTTCTCGGCAGCTTGAACTTGTGCCTGAACTTCTGCTGCATTAGCGGGCTTAGCCGCGACTTTGCGATTTTCCTGATCAGCCTTCGAACCCTGTTCTTGCTCTTTTTTATTCTCCTTCTCTAGAGCCTCTTCCTGAGCCTTTTTCTTCGCTTCAGCAAGTTTTTCTTCTTCTAATCTTGCCAGAGCATCCGCTTCTATCCGGGCAGACTCCTCTTCTCGAATCTTACGAGCTTCTATCTCAGACTCTTTAACAATCAATTGATCTTGAGTTTTTGCTGGCTGGCTTGCAGATTCTTCTTTCTGAATATAAATCCGCTTTTTACGGACCTCTACAGTTACATCCCTCCCGGTCCTACCTTGCCCTTGTTTTATCGTCCCCGTACTCTTTCTTTTAAGTGTTATTTTTTTCTTAGAGTCTTGAGAATCACCACGGAATTTCTGAAGATGAGCTAGCAACTGCTGTTTTTCTTCTTCTGCAACCGCATCATCATCTGCACTATGCGAAAGACCAGCTTCTTGCATTTGTTTTAGCAAACGATCAACAGGTACTTTTACGGTTTCTGCTAACTGCTTAACTGTTACTTTGGCCATTCTCTTTCCTCACGTAGACACTTAACAACAAATTTAATTTAAAAAATTCTGTTATCCCAAATGATGGAATCACTCTATACGGCTCATGCATCACTAAATAGCCGACTATGTCCCACCCTCACTCTCTAAAAACCAGGGCTCTCTTGCTTTAAGAATTAACTTACCAGCTTTCTCATCGCCAAGAGAATCGTCGATCTCCAAGAGCTCGCCCACAGATAATTCAGCTAAGTCCTCCATATTCACAACCCCGTTTGCAGCAAGTTGAAAACCTAACGCTCTATCCATCCCTTCCATCTGCAATAGGTCATCAGCAGGAACCACATCTCCTAACGCAGCCTCATTCGCAATGGCCTTAGTAAGTAACGCATCCTCCGCTCTTTTTCTTAGCTCTTGAACGATTTCTTCATCGAACCCTTCTATAGCGAGAATTTCTTCCAGAGGCACATAAGCTATTTCTTCAAGAGTTGTAAAACCTTCCTCAACCAATACCGCCGCCACATCTTGGTCCACTTCCAATGCATCCTGAAACTCCGCTATAAATTTACCACTTTCTAATTCTTGTTTTTCGAGCGCTTCAGCTTCAGTCATAATATTCAAAGACCAACCACATAGGTCACTTGCTAACCGGACATTTTGACCTCCTCTACCTATCGCTTGCGCCAAGTTTTCTTCGGTCACTGCTATATCCATAGTATGGGAATCCTCGTCCAAAACTATTGATGCAACTTCAGCCGGAGCCATCGCGTTAATAGTAAGTTGAGCAGGATTGTCATCCCACAACACAATGTCTATTCTTTCTTGAGCTAACTCCCCCGATACAGCTTGAACTCGAGATCCACGCATACCTACACACGCGCCAACCGCATCAATCCGACCATCATTTGTCTTGACCGCGATTTTTGCTCGCGAGCCAGGATCTCTTGCAGCACCAAGAACTTCGATAACGTCTTCAGAAATCTCGGGCACCTCAACTCTGAACAACTCAATCAGCATTTTAGGAGAAGTGCGAGATAGTATTAATTGCGGACCACGATTCTCCGGTTTTATCTCTACCAAGAGAGCTCTCAATCTATCCCCAACTCTAAAAATCTCCCGAGGAATTAGTGCTTCTTTGATTAATATACCCTCAGCGTTATTCCCTAAATCAACAATTACATTGTCCCTGTTAATTTTTTTCACAGTGCCGCTGACTAATTCATTTACTTTAGGAAGATAAGCCTCAACAATTTGAGCTCGCTCAGCATCTCTAACCTTTTGAACAATAACCTGTTTAGCGGCCTGAGCTGCGATGCGACCGAACTCTACTGACTCTACAGGCTTTTCTAGAATGTCTCCTAACACCGCACCAATCTTAATAGCCTGGGCCTGCTCAAGACTATATTGTGCATCTGGATTTATTTCTTCCTCCATTTCTTCTAATTTCTCAAACTCAACTACTTCCCAAGTGCGAAAAGTCTCATATTCCCCAGACTCTCTATCTATAGCCACCCGAAACTCGGCATTTTCAACATAACGTCGTCTAGTCGCACTTGCTAAAGCTAATTCTATCGCCTCAAATATCACTTCTTTAGAAACCCCTTTCTCCAAAGAGACCGACTCAGCCACCAACAAAATCTCTTTACTCATCAAAACCCCTTCTTATTCAAAAATAGGAATAACTCTAATTTTCCCTATATCCTCAATTGGAAAAAGATACTCTTCGTCCTTAATCTCTATAACGACACAATCGTCCTCAGTACCCTTAAGCAGGCCTTCATAATTTCTTTGGCCATCGAACATCTTCAACAATTTCAGTTCAACACACTCTCCCACATGTCTGGTATAGTGACTTTTGCAAAACAATATTCTGTCCATTCCGGGCGAAGAGACTTCTAGGCGATAATCCATCGAAAAGTCAGCTTCAACATCTAAGAGGTCAGATATGTGTTGACTAACTAATACGCAATCATCAATTCCTACCCCTACTTCAGCTTCTATATAGAGTCGGATTTTCATGTTTTGACCATGATTCAATAATTCTAATCCCCAATACTCAAAACCTAAGGATTCAATCACCGGTTCAAAAAGTTCTCTTAAGCTACCTTCATCAAAACGCAAAAAAATATCCTCACTCAATCCTGCCACTTTTACGAAAGCAAAAAAAAAGGTCTTACGACCCAATTTCAATAAATTAACATTAAAACCGCTCAACCAATTATTTCAGCAGTTTGCTCAAACCTTAGGTTTTGGCATGATCCCTCTGTCATCTACCGTTACCCTAAAGAAGCATAGTGCTAAAATGGTAGCGGGGGCAGGATTTGAACCTACGACCTATGGGTTATGAGCCCACCGAGCTACCAGACTGCTCCACCCCGCAACCGTCAGCCATAGATTATAAGGTTGCAAACAATGTCCTGCAAGGCAAGGAATGCCTTATTAGGCTAAAACTATTGGTGCCGAAGGCGAGACTCGAACTCGCACGGACATAAGTCCACTACCCCCTCAAGGTAGCGTGTCTACCAGTTTCACCACTTCGGCAAAAGAATCTGATGATTTCTATAGCTCAGGGATAGAATCATCGCCAGATTCTATCTCGGCTCCACCAGTGCCAGAATTATCGTTCGATATAGTTGGAACGGTTACTTCGTTGATGCCCCGTTCAATGTTAATTTGCGGAATACCTTCGGTATCTACACTTGCCACTCTTTCTTTGGCTAAATAAGCAATACCGAAGGTTATCGCGAAAAATACTATAGCTAACCATGTAGTCAATTTAGTTAGGAACGGAGCACTGCCAGAGGCTCCAAATATTGTATTAGATGACCCGCTACCAAAAGCTGCCCCGACATCCGCGCCCTTACCTTGCTGCAACAGAATTAAGACCGTCAACGCTATGGCGTCAATGGATAACAAAGTAAGTAAAATGGTCTCAAGCGTAGTCATAGCATCCTTCTTATTGACAGAATGATAGTTTAAAGATCAATCCAATGCATTAAGGATTGAAGAAAAACTCTGAGCTGTCAGCGAAGCGCCCCCAACTAACAATCCATTCACATGATTCTGCTTGATCAATTCGACGGAATTTTCGGCAGTCACACTTCCCCCATAAAGGATCCTGACATTGGCGCCCAATCCGCCTAAAATCTCCAACAAAACCTTTCGAATGAACACATGCATTTCTTGCGCTTCTTCAACCGTCGCACTCTTACCACTACCTATCGCCCATATTGGCTCATATGCGATAACTAATTCCTTCCGACTTTCCGTCCAATCAATAGTTATCGTTTTCCTTAGTTGCTCAGAAACTACTGATTCGGCTTGGCCAGATAGCCTTTCCTCTAAAGTTTCGCCCACACATACGATGGCATTTATACCAGCCTTTAACGAACAATCGAGCTTCCGCTTAACTAGCTCATCACTCTCTTTTTGCAGTTGTCGTCTTTCTGAATGCCCAATTAACACCCAATCTGCTCCGATATCTCTGACCATCTTCGCAGAAATTTCCCCTGTATATGCTCCAGAATCCTCTGTCCAAACGTTTTGAACGCCAACATCAAGTGCTCGGTTTCCGATAGCGCTTATACAATCTCGAACATAGACCGCGGGTGGCAATACTACT
Source organism: Candidatus Azotimanducaceae bacterium (assembly GCA_045560825.1). GTDB lineage: Bacteria > Pseudomonadota > Gammaproteobacteria > Pseudomonadales > Azotimanducaceae > UBA4421. The sequence continues at coordinate 47,609 of JBJKYX010000001.1, read as the reverse complement.
ACATCCGCATGGTCACGCAGTTCTAGACCTTCAAAAAACTCTCTGAGCCCTTCAAGTGAACCATTCATCTTCCAGTTAGCTACAATTAAAGGCTTAAACATGTCTCATCAAAAATAACAAATAATAAATTAACAACTCTTGCTCTTAAACTAGTCCTTCTGACTTCGCAATATTGCTTAACTCTTCAGCAATAGCACTCGATTGCTCCCGATCTCGCCCTTCAACCATTACTCTAAGAAGTGGCTCCGTACCCGAGGGCCTAATTAGTATTCGACCTCCCTCTCCTAACTCGCTCCCAAATCTATCAACTCTTTTCACTAGCTTTTTGCTATTCATGACTACTTTTGGATTCTCTGTTGAAACATTGATTAGTACTTGGGGAAGTTTTTCCACAGGCTTCACAAGCTCACTGAGGCTTATTTGCGCGGACCCCAGAATATCTAGCATTTGCAATGCACTGATTATCGCGTCACCAGTATGACACGCATGTAAGTTAATGATATGCCCAGAAGTTTCTCCTCCTAGGAACCATTGTTTTTCTCGCAAAGTTTCCATAACGTAACGATCACCAACTTCCGCTCTCTCAAAAGGAACATTGATGTCCGCAAGAGCTAGCTCGAGTCCTAGATTCGTCATATGTGTTCCAACAACTCCCCCTGTTAAAGTACCTAACTCTTTCTTTCTGGAAGCTAAGGCGTAAACAATCTCATCTCCATCAACGATCTCGCCCAATTCATCAACCATGATCAAACGATCACCATCTCCATCAAAGGCAATACCTAAATCTGCTTTCTTTTCGATTACCGTCTTTTGTAATACCGCTGTGTCTGTAGAACCACAATTCTCATTGATATTCATACCATCAGGGTCAACACCCAAGCATAAGGGGGATAGGCCAAGCTTTTCAAAAACACGCGGGGCAACTTTGTAAGTCGCTCCATTTGCGCAATCGAGGACTATAGATAATTTAGCAAGCTTTCGAGGTTCTTTAATAAAACTCTCACAATAGGCTTCGTATTCAGAAGTGGGTTGCGCCGGACGTAGTAGCTTCCCCATATCGCTATAGTCGTAATTTGGTTCATCTTTTTGGAGCTCATCCTCTATGGAGTTTTGTATCTTCGAAGATAACTTGTGACCATCTCCATCAAATACCTTTATTCCGTTATCAGTGTAAGGATTGTGAGACGCCGAAATCACAACGCCCAAGTCGGAGTCTGAATTTCTAACCATCTGAGCTATGCACGGTGTGGGTGCGACACCCAAGGATACTACGTCAGCCCCCGAGGAAAGAAGCCCGCTTTCTAGTGCTGCCTCAAGCATGTAACCAGAAACTCTGGTGTCTTTCCCGACCACCACACCCAAATTCTTTTGCTTATCGCCAAACACCTTCGCCAATGAAAAACCGAGGTTCATCATAAACTGTGGATTCATTACAGCGCTGCCAACGCGTCCACGAATCCCATCGGTGCCAAAGTAATTTGCCTTTGTGTTAGATTTCATGTCAGCTCTTAAAAGGTAAAATCAACCCCTGCTACAAAGTCAATCTCTGGCTGCTTAGGTCTCTTCCGCTGGCCCCCCAATCGGGCTCTCATCAGGAGACGAATCATCTGAAGAATTCGATTCTCCTCCTGAGTCTCGATTAATACGAGGCTTCGCCCCAGCCATGATATCGTCTATTTGTTCTGATGAGAGAGTTTCGAACTCGATAAGTGCGTCGGCCATGACATGCAGCTTCTCTTCGTTTTCTTTCAATAGTTTTCTGGACTCTGCATAGCATTCATCAATCAAAATCCTAATCTCTTGGTCTATTTCTCGAGCGGTATCAGGCGAATGAGGCTTAGGGTTCGAACCTGCTGACATACCCAGAAAAACTTCTCCATCATCCTCATCGTACATCAAAGGACCCATCTTCTCTGATAAACCCCACTTGGTTACGTAATTCCTCGCCAGCTGTGTGGCTCTTTGGATGTCATTAGATGCTCCTGTGGTGACGTTATTTATCCCCAAAGTCATTTCTTCGGCAATTCGTCCTCCAAAAAGACTACAAATCTGCGATCTAATATTCTGCCCAGAAATACTATAACGGTCCTCCTCAGGCAAAAACATCGTCACTCCAAGCGCTCTTCCTCTAGGGATAATCGTGACTTTGTATACCGGATCATGATCAGGCATCAGACGCCCGATTATCGCATGTCCAGATTCATGGTAAGCGGTATTGCGCTTTTCTTTCTCCGACATAACCATAGATTTTCGCTCAGCGCCCATCATGATCTTATCTTTTGCCTTATCAAACTCCTCCATCCTTACTAAGCGCTTGTTACCCCTCGCAGCGAAGAGAGCAGCTTCGTTCACCAGGTTCTCTATATCTGCCCCTGAAAAGCCTGGAGTGCCTCTGGCAATAATACTTGGATCGACATCCTCCGATAGAGGGACGTTCCTCATGTGTACTTTCAATATTTGCTCTCTGCCTCTAATATCAGGCAAGCCCACGACCACCTGTCGATCAAATCTACCAGGCCTCAAGAGGGCAGGATCAAGCACATCTGGCCGGTTAGTCGCAGCAATCACGATCACACCATCGTTTTTTTCAAAACCGTCCATCTCGACAAGTAACTGGTTTAATGTCTGTTCTCGCTCATCATGCCCACCTCCGAGACCTGCACCTCTATGTCTTCCCACGGCATCTATTTCATCAATAAAAATAATACATGGCGCTTGCTTCTTTGCCTGCTCGAACATGTCTCGCACTCTCGATGCGCCTACGCCTACAAACATTTCAACAAAATCTGACCCTGAAATCGAGAAAAAAGGTACCTTTGCTTCTCCGGCGATCGCTTTAGCCAGCAAAGTTTTACCCGTCCCAGGCTGACCAACCATCAAGACACCCCGAGGAATGTGACCTCCTAACCGCTGAAATTTCCCAGGATCTCTCAGAAATTCCACAAGCTCTTGCACTTCCTCCTTCGCCTCATCTACGCCGGCTACATCCGCAAATGTCGTCTTTATCTGATCTTCCGATAAGAGTTTTGCTTTTGATCTTCCAAAACTCATCGGATTTCCTCGACCACCGCTTCCGCCCTGCATTTGACGCATAAACAACATGAAAACAGCGATGATGATTAGTATTGGAAAGCTCGCGACAAGCAATTGCATCCAGAAGCTTTGCTTTTCTTCTTCCAACACAATAGTCCGGACATTGTTATTGAGAAGGTCATCCATCAGCTTCTGATCATTCTGAAGCCACGTTACACTGATCTCTTCGCCAGCTTTATTTACCGCCTTGATTTTATCGCCTTGAATTTGAACTTCGTTGATTTGATTCTGGTTCACCGCTTTAACAAAATCCGAGTAAGGCACCACTTGAGCTTTCGCGCTTAGATTAAAATTGTTAAACACTGTTAACAATACGGCAGCAATCACCAACCAGAGCAACAAATTTTTTCCTATATCTGACAAAATCTTAACCTCAAAAAATGACTTGTATTATTGACTAAAGTCCATCAGCTTGGGGAACCCATGGATCGAAATCCTTGAGCGACAACATAAACTTCGCTTGACTCCTTTCTAGAAGCCGCTGGTTTAACTATACGCACACTGCTAAAAAAATTCTTCATTTCTTCGACTAAATTAGTGATTTCAGGACTTTGGAAAGTTTTCAATACCGACGTCCCGTTCTTCTTTAAATGCCTTTTCACCATATCTATTGTTAGAAAATTAAGCTTCATACTCTCAGCTTGATCATACTCTTTAATCCCTGACATATTGGGGGCCATATCAGATAAAACAATGTCAATTCTTCTGCCGTTTAGAATTTCGTCAATCTGACGATCCACACGATCTGAACCAACAAAGCCACATATATGAATTGAATTTTCTCCGGTTTTTACATCCAGGGGATCCACCGTAATCAACTTTCCACTCTTGGGGATCTTTTGCTCTACATATTGAGTCCATCCTCCAGGAGCCCCTCCCAACTCCAAAACATACCTCACTTCAGAAAGCAGTCTGAATCGTTCATCTAATTGCTCCAACTTATAAAGCGCTCTAGATGCATGCCCTTGTGCGCGAGCCTTCTTTGAATAATAGTCCCTTTCTTGTCTTTCTAGCCAATGTTGGCTAGATCTTGATCGTTTAGCCATGTTTTAAATCAATGTATTATTCCGAGTTATGAAGATTAACGATGTAATAAGCAGCAAGCAAAGAAAGCAATTCCGCAAAATAGCCCATCACTTGCGGCCCATTGTCACACTAACTGATTTAGAGATAACTGAAGGCGCATGCAACGAAGTTGTAAGAGCAATAAGCGATCACGAGCTGATAAAAGTTAAAATTGATATTCCCGAGAAAAAAACGAGAAAGGATGTGGCGACAAAAATCTCTAATTCTGTCGAGGCAAGGCTCATACAAACAATTGGTAAGTGCGTGGTGCTATATAAACCTAACCCAGAGCCAAATCCCAAATTATCGAATCTTTTGCGATACTCTTTCTAAATACTTGTAGTTCTTTACGCTTTACTTGTATTCGACCTTAACAATTTCGTATTCATTGTCACCGGACGGGGTGGACACGATCACAGTATCGTCTAACGACTTTCCAATTAGTCCCCTTGCAATTGGTGACATTACCGAAATCTTGTTGTCTTTCAAATCGGCCTCGTCTTCCCCAACGATCTTGTAAAAAATCTCCCTTTCTTCTTCAACATCCCACAAATGAATAGTGCATCCAAAGATGACCTTGTCACTTGGAGACAACTTTGAGACATCAACAATTTGCGCATCAGCTAGTTTGCCTTCTATTTCAAGAATACGTCCTTCATTAAAAGATTGTTGCTCCCTCGCCGCGTGGTATTCTGCATTCTCTTTCAGATCACCATGCGCTCTGGCCTCCGAAATCGCCTCAATTATCTCTTTTCGCAACTCACCTTTACGATAACCCAACTCTTCTCGAAGCCGCTTTTCGCCTTCCACTGTCATTGGATTAGCCATGCGCGTCCACCTCCGCAACGGTTTTGTGAACATCTTGAAGGCTTGAAACTCCAACTGAATCTGCCTCACTCATAGCAATACATGCAGCAAGACCTCCAGCCAAAGTTGTCGAGTAATAAACTTTCTTTTGCAAAGCAACTCTCCGGATAATTGCTGAGTCTTCTATAGATTGCCGTCCTTCAGTCGTATTAATGACTAAATCTATTTGCTCATTTTTTAATAAATCCGAGACGTCAGGCCTACCTTCTCCAACCTTGTTGATCTTTTCGCACGCTAAACCAGCTAATTCGAGACTCTTTTGGGTACCCCCAGTAGCCACCAAGGCAAAGCCTAGGCCAACTAGTCTTCTCCCCAATTCAGGCAATTCTCTTTTGTCGATATCCTTGACACTCAAAAAAGCGCGGCCACCACTCATGGGCAAAGAGTCACCCGCAGCTAAAACAGCCTTCGCAAAAGCACGTCCAAAAGTGTCCCCCGTACCCATAACTTCGCCTGTAGATTTCATCTCAGGGCCCAAGATCGGATCAACTCCCGGAAACTTGTTAAAAGGGAAAACCGCCTCTTTCACGTGTATCTTTTTAGGGATTATCTCTCTTGCAATCCCTTGCTCCGCCAGAGAACGTCCTGCCATACACCTCGCCGCGATTTTCGCCAACGAATACCCTATACACTTGGAAACAAATGGAACGGTTCTTGACGCTCTTGGATTTACCTCAATCAAATAGATCAAGTCACCCTTTATCGCCATTTGAACATTCATTAATCCAATAACGCCCAATTCTAGAGCAATGTCTCTAATTTGCTTCCTAACGGTATCCAATACTCTTTCTTCAAGAGAATACGGTGGTAGTGAACAGGCAGAATCACCGGAGTGCACGCCAGCTTGCTCTATATGTTGCATAATCGCACCGATCACCACTTCTTTTCCATCCGAGATAGCGTCAATGTCAATCTCAATCGCATCATCTAGAAATCTATCTAATAACACAGGTGACTCGTTAGACACATCTACTGCATTTTGAAGATATCTACCGAGCTCTTTCTGATCGTAAACAATCTCCATGGCTCTACCACCCAGAACGTAGGAAGGCCTGACAACTATTGGATATCCAATGCTCTCAGCTCTTAGCAGTCCATCTTCAAGGGTGGTCGCCACCGCATTCGAAGGCTGCATCAAACCTAGATGATTCACCAATTGCTGGAACTGCTCTCGATCTTCAGCTTGATCAATAGATGAAGTGGGGGTGCCGATGATAGGAACGCCTTCCATTTGAAGCTCGTTCGCCAACTTGAGAGGTGTTTGACCTCCAAACTGGACTATTACGCCGAGGGGGTTTTCTACCCGGACTATCTCTAGCACATCTTCGATCGTGAGAGGTTCGAAGTAGAGTCGATCAGAGGTATCATAATCAGTTGAAACTGTTTCGGGATTACAATTCACCATAATCGTTTCGTAACCATCTTCTCTCATAGCTAGTGCAGCATGAACACAGCAGTAGTCGAACTCTATACCCTGACCAATTCTGTTAGGACCGCCCCCTAGGACCATTATTTTCTCTTTCCTAGAAGGATTCGCCTCACATTCTTCTTCATAAGTGGAATACAAGTAAGCTGTAGAAGTTGGGAATTCGGCAGCACAGGTGTCTACCCGTTTAAAAACTGGGGAAACCCCCAGCTCGCGTCTGTAGTCTCTGACAACCTTTTCACTTACGGATAGCAAATCGGCTAAACGAGGATCAGCAAAACCTTTTCGTTTTAGTTCTAAAACCGAATCATGATCCAGCTCGGTCAATTGTTTATCTGCCAGATTCAGCTCTTCCAACACCAAATCCTCGATCTCGGCGAGAAACCAGGGATCTATATTAGTTTCGAGGTAAACATCATCGACCGATTTCCCAGCTCTAAAAGCATCTGCCACATACCAGATACGCTCAGAATTAGGATTATTCAGCTGGCGTTTTAAATTAATCTCCCAATCAGAATTCTCTAAATCATTAAGTGGCTCTAGGCCATGCTTGCCTATTTCTAGTCCTCTAATCGCTTTTTGAAAAGATTCTTGAAAGGTTCGGCCAATAGCCATAACCTCTCCCACCGACTTCATTTGCGTAGTTAAAGTCGCATCCGCTTGGGGGAATTTTTCAAAAGTGAACCTGGGAATCTTCGTCACCACATAATCAATACTAGGCTCAAACGAAGCTGGAGTAGCGCCATCAGTGATGTCATTTTTTAACTCATCCAGCGTATAGCCAATAGCCAACTTCGCAGCGATCTTAGCAATTGGGAATCCAGTGGCTTTCGATGCTAGAGCAGACGACCTCGATACTCTTGGGTTCATTTCGATAACGACGACACGACCAGATCTCGGATCAATAGCGAACTGAACATTAGAACCTCCAGTATCCACGCCAATTTCACGCAAAACCGCTATCGAGTGGTTTCTCAATAGCTGATATTCCTTGTCGGTCAACGTTTGGGCTGGAGCTACCGTTATACTATCTCCAGTATGCACGCCCATAGGGTCGACATTTTCGATGGAACATATAATGATGCAATTGTCGACACAATCACGAACGACTTCCATTTCAAATTCCTTCCAGCCTAGAAGAGATTCGTCAATCAGCAACTCTTTGGTTGGCGACAAATCTAAACCTCGTTCGCATATTTCTTTGAACTCCTCCTGGTTATAAGCAATTCCACCTCCACTACCACCCAAAGTAAAAGAGGGCCTAATAATACAAGGGAATCCCAGCCCGGCTTGAACTTGCAATGCTTCTTCTAAACTGTGAGCTATAGAAGATCTTGGTGTCTCAAGTCCAATATTTTTCATCGCCTTATCAAACTTCTCTCGATCTTCCGCTTTGTCAATGGACTCCTTTTTTGCACCAATTAATTCAACACCAAACTGCTGAAGCACACCTTCTCTTGCAAGGTCTAACGCACAATTGAGAGCTGTCTGTCCGCCCATAGTTGGTAATAACGCGTCAGGCCTTTCTTTTTCTATGATCAAGGATACGGTACGCCACTCTATTGGCTCGATGTATGTAGCATCTGCTAACGATGGATCAGTCATAATCGTTGCGGGATTGGAATTAACCAAAATCACACGATACCCCTCATCTCTAAGCGCTTTGCAGGCCTGCGCCCCAGAATAGTCAAACTCGCATGCTTGGCCAATAACTATAGGGCCCGCGCCAATCACCAATATTGATCTAATATCCTTTCTCTTAGGCATCGCGCTTCTCATCCATTAAATCGATGAATCGGTCGAATAAATACTCGCAATCTTGCGGACCGGGACTAGCCTCTGGATGACCTTGAAAACCAAAAACAGGCAGATCCAGTCTCCGCACTCCTTGCACGGTTCCGTCAAACAAAGACCTGTGCGTGCACTCTAAGTTTCCAGGGAGGCTTGATTCGTCAATCGCGAAGCCATGATTTTGACTGGTAATTACAACCGCTCCTGTCTCAAGATCCTTCACTGGATGATTTGCACCATGATGCCCATGGTCCATTTTCAAAGACTTAGCTCCACTCGCTATAGAAAGCAATTGGTGTCCCAGACAAATACCAAAGACCGGAATTTCCAGTTCAAAAAATTTTCGAATTGCACTTATAGCATAGTTACAAGGCTCAGGATCGCCCGGGCCATTGGAGAGGAAAATCCCATCTGGCTTTAACTTTAGTACTTCATCTGCAGTGGTTTGCGCCGAAACTATCGTAAGATCACAACCTTTCCCCACTAATAATCGCAGTATGTTATTTTTGATACCAAAATCATAAGCCACCACCTTGAATTTGGTTTCAGTTTGTTGCGTATAACCATCTCTTATTGACCATCTTGATTGAGTCCAACTCCTGGCCGGTTGGGTCACAACCTTAGCCAAATCCATACCCTGCAGACCTTCAAAGCCTTTAGCCTCCCTGAGCGCCTTGTTTTCAATGTCAGCTTCAGTAACTTCAGACCCAGCTATAATACAACCCGACAAACTTCCCTTAGCTCTGAGTATTCGAGTTAACCGCCTAGTATCCACTCCTGCAATGGCAACTATGCCACTTTCCTTTAGATACTCTCCTAGGCTGTTCTGATATCTCCAACTACTTTCTCGACGAGGGTAATTTTTTAGAACGATCCCCGAACTCCAGATTTCGTTGGATTCGACATCTTCAAGGTTAACGCCAGTATTCCCTATATGGGGGTAGGTAAAGGTAATAATTTGTCGACAATACGAAGGATCTGTAATTATTTCTTGATAACCAGTCATAGAAGTATTGAAAACAACTTCCCCAACCCCCGTACCATCAGCGCCAATTGAGTCACCCCGAAAGAAACTCCCATCTTCCAAAGCTAAAACTGCAGATGTCAAAAAAATTCCTTCATATCATGCACGTCATGGAAGGCCTTGCCACAAACTAAAATTACGCGAGTAATTTTCTTTGCTAGCCAGACCTTAGATACGCGAGTTTTCCTTCCCAAGAGCTTGGGATGAATAGTCTACTAAAAAGACGCATAAATGGAATGAAAAATTAGAATTTATGACAAATCTAACAGTTTCTCCATATCATAAAGGCCGGTCTTCTTATCCGACAAAAATCGTGCAGCTCGTATGGCACCTTGAGCAAAATTAACCCGACTTTGAGCTCGGTGGGTGATTTCTATTCGTTCCCCCTCACCGATAAAAAACACCGTGTGATCACCGACTATATCTCCTCCACGGATTGACGAAAAACCAATCTCTTGCTTCATTCGTTCTCCAACTAACCCTTCCCGCCCATACGTTCCCACGTTTTTTATATCTGCTGAGCGACTGTTAGCAAGTATTTCACCTAACCTGACCGCGGTCCCAGAAGGCGCATCAATTTTTTGCGCGTGATGAGCCTCTAATATTTCGCAATCCACTTCTTCGCCAAAAGACTCGGAAGCTATACGTGCAAGCTTAAACAAAACATTCACTCCGACACTCATATTCGGAGACATAAATATAGGAATATTCGCACTGCACTTTTCAAGATAGCTAAGTTGATCTTTTTCAAAACCCGTCGTACCGATCACCATACCTTTAAGCCCAATTTCGCAAATTTCAGCTAAAGACAAGGTCGCCACAGGTATGGAAAAGTCTATAACGATATCTACCTCGTTAAGGCTGCCCTCGGTCAGTTCTTCAACTATTACATCGAGTTTACCTACTCCTGCTAATTCTCCCGCATCAATACCAATAACTGGACTCGAGGCACTCTCAAAAGCTGCTCCGAGGCTTAGATCTTTTGCCTCAAAAATAGCTTGGACAAGAGCCCTACCCATCTTTCCAGCTACACCTGATATTCCTATACGTAACAAATGCCCGTCCCTACTTTGTTTTTAAAGCCCTTCGAAAAAACTCTTTACACCACTGAACCACGACCTTTCTTTTGGCGAGTGTTTTTCGTTTTCTCCTAAGCTCTCTTTGAACTTCTCAAGCAACTCTTTTTGTGGCTGAGTGAGTTCAACTGGCGTCTCAATCTGTACTTTACACAGCAGATCACCAACTCCACCACCCCTAACCTGAGTGACACCCTTGCCTCTCAACCTAAAAACCTTGCCTGTTTGAGTCTCTTTCGGAATCTTTAACTTTACTCTCCCATCTAGGGTGGGTACTTCCATCTGACCGCCCAAGGCAGCATCTGGAAAAGATATTGGTACTTCACAATACAAATGCCTTCCATCTCGGACAAAAATGGGGTGGTCTTTTACATCAACTTGAACATATAGATCTCCAGGCGGGCCGCCTCTCAGACCCGCTTCCCCTTCGCCTGTTAGCCTAATGCGATCCCCATTATCAACGCCAGCGGGAATCTTAACCGATAAAGTCTTCGTCTTTTCGACCCTGCCACTACCTCCACATGAACGACACGGATCTGTAATGATTCTTCCTTGCCCCCTGCACCTTGGGCAAGTTTGTTGCAAAGAGAAAAACCCCTGGGAAACTCTGATTTGACCAGTACCACCACAATCTGGGCAGGTGGTTGGAGAAGAGCCAGTCGCACACCCTGTTCCATCGCAATCCAAACATGTGGTCATTACAGGTACTTTTATTTCTATAGTATCTCCACCGACAGCCTGTTCGAGCGTCAAATTTAGGTTATATCTGAGATCCGAACCCCGGGAAACCCCATCGGAGCGGCCCCTTGAACCGCCAAAAATATCGCCAAACACATCGCCAAATATATCGCTAAAGTTTCCCTCAAAACCTGAGGTTCCTCCCTGATTAGGATCTACTCCAGCGTGACCAAATCGGTCATAAGCCGCTCTTTTTTCTTCGTCATTTAGGATTTCATAGGCTTCGCTAGCCTCTTTGAATTTTTCTTCAGCCTTGGGATCAGTTGACTGTCGGTCTGGATGGAACTTCATTGCAAGCCGCCGGTAGGCCTTCTTTAGGTCTTCAGAAGACGCCCCCCGATCGACACCCAGCACTTCATAATAATCTCTCTTATCCATCACGCACAGTGGTTAAAGAGCTGTCAATTTGTTCAGCAAATCCAAATTCATTAGCTCCCTACTTACCCCCTATTTTATTCTTCTAACCTTTCTTTTCTTCCTCTTTCACTTCCTCAAACTCCGCTTCAACAGCTTCGCCATCTTCATTAGACGTATTGGCTTCCATCCCTTGTTCTTCGTTTTCTGCTTGTTCCGCATACATCTTTTGAGCCAATCCCGCCGAAGCCTCGGATAACTGTGAAATCTTAGCCTCTATCTCTTCTTTATTTTCCCCTTTAAGCGCATCTTCTAGTTCGGATGCTGCGGTTTCAATGCCGTCTTTTTCCTCTGGAGTTGCTTTTTCGCCTGCGTCGGTAACGGCTTTGCGTGCTCCATGAATCAATCCATCCGCCTGATTCCTTAGCACCACCATCTCCTCAAACTTTTTATCTTCCTCTGAGTGGGCTTCCGCATCCCTGACCATCTTATCGATTTCTTCATCCGACAAACCGCTAGACGCCTGGATAATAATGGATTGCTCTTTACCAGTAGCCTTATCCTTCGCAGAAACATTCAGGATGCCATTAGCATCAATATCAAAGGCGACCTCAATTTGCGGCATGCCTCTGGGCGCCGGAGGAATATCAGTGAGGTCGAAACGCCCCAGCGATTTATTTTGCCCAGCCTGTTTACGCTCCCCTTGCAATACGTGAATCGTTACCGCGGTTTGATTGTCATCGGCAGTCGAAAAAACTTGGGTTTTGTTAGTTGGTATAGTTGTATTCTTTTCTATTAGGACACTCATGACCTGGCCCATAGTCTCTATCCCTAGCGAAAGGGGCGTGACATCTAGTAGTAGCACGTCCGTAACATCTCCTGCCAAGACAGCTGCCTGAATAGCGGCCCCCATCGCAACAGCCTCATCAGGGTTAACATCTTTCCTGGCTTCTTTTCCAAAAAATTCTTTAACTTTATCCTGAACCAATGGCATCCGAGTTTGTCCGCCAACCAAAATCACATCATCGATATCATTTACTGTCTGCCCAGCATCATCTAACGCGGTTCGACAAGGTATGATCGTGTTACTAACTAACTCCTCAACCAAAGACTCTAGTTTTGCTCTGGTTAATTTCATAACCAAGTGCTTTGGCCCAGATTGATCTGCAGTGATATAAGGAAGATTAATCTCTGTTTGCTGACTGGTAGACAACTCTATTTTAGCCTTTTCCGCTGCCTCCTTTAGCCTTTGCAAAGCTAATGGATCATTGTGTAAATCAACGCCACTCTCACCTTTAAATTCCTCCGCAAGATAATCAATGATCTTTAAATCAAAATCTTCACCACCTAGGAAGGTATCACCATTTGTGGATAACACCTCAAATTGATGCTCTCCATCGACCTCTGCTATTTCTATAATAGATACGTCAAATGTACCCCCACCTAGGTCATAAACTGCAATTTTTGAATCGCCCTTATTCTTATCCAATCCGTACGCGAGAGCGGCTGCAGTGGGCTCATTAATTATCCTTTTAACCTCTAGCCCTGCTATTTTCCCCGCATCTTTCGTTGCCTGCCTTTGAGAATCATTAAAATAGGCTGGAACCGTAATCACCGCTTCAGAAACTTCCTCTCCTAGATAATCCTCGGCAGTCTTTTTCATTTTTTTCAAAATTTCCGCAGAAATCTGGGGAGGCGCTAAATTTTCACCCTTCACGTCAATCCATGCATCACCGTTAGATGCTTCAGCTATCGAATACGGAACCATTTTGATGTCTTTTTGTACAACCTCATCTTTAAACCGTCGCCCAATGAGTCTTTTCACCGCAAAAAGGGTATTAATCGGGTTCGTTACTGCTTGGCGTTTCGCATTTTGCCCTACTAAAATTTCATCATCATCCGTATAGGCGATTACAGAAGGAGTCGTGCGATCTCCTTCCGAATTTTCTATCACTTTAGGATCGCCTCCATCCAACAGCGAGACGCAAGAATTGGTAGTCCCTAAATCAATTCCAATTATCTTTCCCATTTATCAATCACTCCATTTTTTCGCCAACTCCCTCGTTGGCTTCGGCCTTTAAGTAACTAAATATCAAGCCTCTTTCTAAAAGTTCAAGGCTTAAGAATTTCTAATCTTTCACCACGACGACTTTCGCCGCTCTTACTAGCCTATCGTTCAAAGAATAACCCTTCTGGATAACTTCCATCACAGTATTTGGCTCCGCATCCTCATTAGGCACTGCTGCCAGTGCTTCTTGCAGAGAAGGGTCAAAGGGCTCTCCTAGTGGGTCTACCACGCTCAGGCCATTTTTTTCCAATACATCTAAGAACATTTTTACCGACAGATTGATGCCTTCCGTCATGGCTTCGGCGCCCTGAGTTTCTGCAGCAAGCTCAAGTGCTTTTTCCAAACTGTCTACAACCGGCAAGAGGTCGCTAATCAACTTCTCCGCGCCAAATTTGTGAGCGTTTTCGACATCCCTTGCAGAGCGTCTTTTCACATTCTCAAATTCTGCCGCTCTTCTTAGCAATTGATCCTTAAGAGCCGCAATCTCGTCGGATTTTTGAGCTATTTCTTCTGGATCGCCAGCACTTTCTTCGTTGGAACCTCCGCTAATATCCTCTACGACTTCTGCTTCTGCCTCGTCGCTTACTTGCCCCTCAGAACTCCCCTCGTCTAAATCAAACCCCTCCAACTCGTCCTCTTGGTCGGATTCATTATCTGCCTCACTCATACTTTTTATCCACAACCCTCTCGTCTTCCTTCCTTGGGGCAAAAAGTTAAATTACAAGTCTAATAGCGGTTAAAAATCAGTAGCGTATAGCGGCACTTAAAACACTGGCGGTAATGTCTACCATAGGGATGACATCTTTATAGTCCATTCGCTTCGGGCCAATTACTCCTAGCACCCCAGCGACTTGCCCCTCTACCTCATAAGGCTTGGTGACTAGCGACATCTCGTCCAGGGGCTCATACCCTGATTCTTCTCCAATAAAAAGCTGCACACCTGAGCTTTGAAGACACTGATCAAGTAGATGCAGTACCTTGCCTTTCTGAGAAATACCCTCAAAAAGAGCTCTCACTGTATCGGTGTCCTCAGTGAAGTCGAGCAAGCGACTCTCTCCACTAACCACCAAATCCTGCCTATTGTTGTTAGGCAAATCGAGTACGCTTGAAGCTATATCTAAAGCATCTTGCATCAGCTTACTCATGAGGTCTTTATCTACCTGAATTCCCGATAACACTCTTTCTCTTACTTCGATAAGGGCGAGGCCTGAAAATTCTTCATTTATGAAATTTGCGGCCTGGTTCAATTCGATATCTGTGAAACTCTTTTCCGAGTGAATAACTCGGTTCTGCACCTCTCGATCATTTAAAACCAGAATCACAAGTATCCTAGAATCGCTTAAGTTCAGAAATTCCACGTGCCTCAGAAATATCTTGTCTCTCTTGGGCGTGCTAATAAGACAAGTCATTTGAGTAATGTCCGACAAAAAACTTGATGCATTGGAAATTAATTCATCCGGCGACAAATCTCGGTCCAACTCTGCTTCAATTTTTTTAACCTTGCCCATATCCCAAGGTTCAACCATCAATAGGCTATCAACAAAGAATCTCAAGCCATGCTGAGTGGGCACCTTGCCTGCCGACGTATGAGGAGAATGGACCAATCCATGGGATTCTAATTCACCCATCACGTTGCGAACTGTAGCAGGTGATACAGCCACACCGGGCAGCGTCGCTAACTTTTTTGAGGGAACTGGAGTCCCGTTAGCTATATACTCTTCCACGAGCAATTTAAAAAGTTGCTGAGCTCTGTTGTTTACCAACCCGACTTCTTCGTTTGACATGCCTGCTGACCCAAAAGAGAGTTAACTATCTTTTCTTCCAACTCCTGAATACCAAACTATAGTATTCACTGCCTTTTATACCAGCCAATCCTGTGCACTGCATCATTTGATGTTAATCTGTAGCAAGAAAAGTTTGGGGCTCAATCGACTAACCATGCTAAAACAATTAACGGTCCAAAACTTTATAATCGTTAATCATCTAAATATCGATTTCGAAAAAGGGCTAACTACCATCACCGGAGAATCTGGAGCCGGCAAGTCCATCCTTCTCGGCGCGCTCAATCTAATACTAGGCCAACGATCCAGCGCCGATATGGTAAGACCTGGAGCCAGCCAAGCTAACATTACGGCCGAATTTGAGTTTGGTGAGCCCCACCAATCTAAAAAACTCTTAGAAGAGGCTGGCATCCCTCTTGACGAGCAGACTGGATGCCTGATTCGACGAACTATCGCAGCTGACGGCGGGTCAAAGGCGTTCATTAACGAAACCCCCGTGACCCTAAGGTTTCTGCAAGAAACGACTCACACATTAATTAACATCTGCGATCAAAATGAAAATCAGAGCCTCACTGATATATCGAGTCAGATGGTGTTTCTGGACAATTATGCTGGAGCCACAACCATCGCAACTTCGGTAAGAGACCTCTACAAAAACTGGCAACAAATGGCAAAACGGGTTGAGGAGCTAGAACAAGCAAATCAGAGAGAAACCGATAGAAAGGAACTGATTAACTATCAGCTGAGTGAATTGCATTCTCTATCGTTACTAGAAAACGAATTTGAACAAGTAGAAAACGAACATCGACGTTTGTCGAATTCGAAAGAACTCATCGACTCTACAGAACAGGTATTAAACGTATTATCCAGCTTGGAGGAATTGAGACAGAGCAACGCTAAAATCTCCGGAATAAACGACAGCAGTCCTCACCTTGACTCGGCAAAAGAGAACCTATCATCGGCTCTTTCCTTAATCGATGATGCAGAACGAGATCTAAAAAAATATCAGGATCAGGTCGTGGTAGATCCGGATCACCTCAATCAGCTCGAATCTCGACTCAGCGCTATTTTAGCTACCGCTAAAAAACATCGAATCGAACCCGGTCAAGTGCACAGCCATACGAAAAGACTTGAAGATGATCTAGATAATTTAAAGGACTTAGAAATCGAACTGACTCAGCTAAGAGAATCCTCCGAAGCGCTCGAGCAAAAATTTCTCGAAGAGAGCAACAAACTATCGAAGCAGAGGCGACAGCATAAAGAACAATTTTGCGAAGACGTGGGTGCTCACATGTCTGCCCTAGGAATAAGTAATGGGAAATTAAGCATAACGTTCAATGAGCACGTCTCGATTCACGGCATAGAAACCGCTGAGTTTAAGGTACAAACTAATCCAAAATTCGACCCGGCTCCTTTAAAAAAAGTTGCCTCAGGCGGAGAACAAACACGAATCTTTTTGAGCATACAAATAGTCGCTGCCAAAACCACACAACTGCCAAGTCTTATCTTAGACGAAGCAGACGTAGGCGTAGGAGGCACTACGGCCGATACCATAGGGCGATTATTGTTAGATTTAGGCGCTAACACACAAGTGATTTGCATTACCCATGCGCCGCAGGTTGCAGCAATTGGTCAAAGTCACATGAGGGTCGTCAAGAAGGACAGCGAAGCCACTATAGAAAGTTTAGACTACGATATGCGAGTAGAAGAGCTGGCTCGCATGTTGGCTGGCTCGGGTATCACGGAAAAAACTCGGGATTACGCTAGTACCTTGCTCAAAGAAGCTAGCCGCAAATAACCTTCCAATTACCAACGTTTTTGCAAATAATACGATCTTTGATTACAGCATCAGAAGCCAAGTGAAATACCTATTACTAATTTCTTTGATTCTCATTCTTTCGGCTTGCTCCATGCCAAAGGTACATAAAATTATTATCCAACAGGGAAATATCGTTAACCAAGAGATGGTCGACCAGCTCAAACCCGGAATGACAAAAACACAAGTTGCTTACATCATGGGGGAACCAGTCCT
This sequence comes from Candidatus Azotimanducaceae bacterium, assembly GCA_045560825.1. Lineage (GTDB taxonomy): Bacteria > Pseudomonadota > Gammaproteobacteria > Pseudomonadales > Azotimanducaceae > UBA4421. Next base: position 30,294 of record JBJKYX010000001.1, on the reverse strand, counting down.
CAAAAACACCTTTGACGAAAATCGATGGGACTATTTATACACACTTGAGCTACCAGGTGTTCTTAGCCAAAAAATGCGAATGTCTCTGTTTTTCGATGGTGAAATTTTAGGTTACTTCACTGGTGATCTCGCTCCTAGTGAACAAGCAAACTAAAAAATAACACTCAAGAGCCTTTAAAGATATATTGTTGCTCGATAGCACGCTTCCTCCTTTGCTCCTTGGGATCTTCGATAATGGGGCGGTATAGTTCTATACGATCTCCATCAGATAATTTGCGGCTCAACTCGCACAATTCTCCATATACACCAATGGAAAAGTCCTCAAATTTAACGTCCGAAAAAATAGAATCTTTTTCTGCAAGCGCAATGGCAGAAGCAACGTCTGCATTTTCTTCTAGACTCAGCGAAACGCTCAACGACTTGCCTGGCAGCGCCATAACCACTGAAACGCTAATTCTGCTCACGCTCGATTTCCCGTTCAAAAGCTCTAACAATTTGATCAACAGACTTTTTCATTAAGGGTGAGGCCAAGTTTGCGAGCCCATCAAATTCATATGTCAGCTCTAAAACCACCTTGCAACCCTCATTACCTATCGAAGCAAAAGTCCATTGTCCACTTAAATGTCTAAACGGACCTTCAACAAGGTCCATCAGGACGCTCTCGTTTTTTGTCGGCCGATTTTTTGTTACGAACGTCTCAGAAAAGCCAGCCCAGGCAATGTCGACTTTGACCATCGAATATTCTTGAGTAGATTCAAGAATCTTAACCTTCTCGCAACCAGGCAGGAAATCTGGATAACCCTCGACCTGATTAACCACTTTAAAAGCCCTGGCCGCGCCCGCGCTCAAAATTGCCGTTCTATGGATTTTAGGCATCAGTGTTTAAAGTAAACTGCCCAATATCTGAAAGATTCCAGGAAACAAAGTGTTTAAGAAAACTAAGGTAACTGATAACGGAGCGATAATTCCCGCCAGCAATTTCCACAAAACCAACCAACGCGCGTTATTTATATTCAATTGGTCTGAAATTAACGCATCTGGAATCCGCCATGCAGCAAAAACCGCAATTAATAGACCTCCTAGCGGCAGCATTATGTTTTGAGAAAGATAATCAACTGCGTCAAAGAACGTTTTACCCAGCAAAGTCATGTCTGCCCACAAATTAAAAGACAAAACTGTTCCTATACCGAGCAACCAACAAAATACTCCGAGGCTTATCGCAACTCTAGTTCTACTTGCATTGTATTTTTCAACCAAATAGGAGATGGCCGGTTCGGTTAAAGAGATCGCCGAAGTGATCGCTGCGAAACTGACCAACAAAAAGAACAAGGTCCCAAATAGAGAGCCAAATGACATCTGACCAAACGCCAGTGGAACGGTCACAAACATGAGCCCTGGTCCCTGGCCAGGCTCAAGGCCATTAGCAAATACAATAGGAAAAATCGCCAAACCTGATGCGATCGCGACGAAACTATCCAAAAGCGCAATTGTTAGTACTGTGGAACCGATATTTGCGCTACTTGGCACATAAGAACCGTAAGCCATCATCGCACCCATACCTAGACTTAAGGTGAAAAAAGCTTGGCCAAGTGCGATCAACCAAGTCTCCGTAGTAATAACGTCAAACTTAAAATCGAACAAGAAGTCGAAAGCTTGATCGAACCCACCCGATTGAAATCCATAGATTAATAGAGTGACTAGCAAAACGAACAACAGCGGCATGAACCAGCGAACCGCGGTTTCAAGTCCTTTCCCTATCCCGCGCGCGACGATCGAAATCGTAAAAACCATAAATAGCGAGTGCCAAAACAAAAGCTCCCAAGGACTACTTAGAAAATCGTTAAATATTGTTTCTGCTGTTTCAGCACTAATATCAGTGAGCGAACCAGAGCCTGAAATCCATACGTAGTTTAGCGCCCAGCCGGCAATCACAGCATAGTAAGATAAGATTAAAAAGCCCGCTATAACGCCAAGCCAACCAACGAATTTCCAATTCTTTGAGGTCGATGCCTGTTCCGACAATTTCTGCATAGAGGAAATAGGACTCGCTCGACCAGCTCGGCCTATTAAAATCTCCGCCATCATGATTGGCACGCCAACCAAGGCAATACAAGCGAGATAAATCAGAACAAAAGCTCCACCGCCATTCTCACCAGCAATGTAGGGAAACTTCCAGATATTACCTAAGCCTACGGCTGATCCCGCTGCTGCCAAAACAAACAGCCAGCGATTGGACCACATCTCTCGCTTATTAATCGAAGTTTCTTCCATCTTCGTTTCTCCTAACCGCAGGAGCTAATTGTACAATCAACTTAACCTATCAGTAATATCCGCAAAGGACTATTATCGATTCGAAACAACTTTTGCATAATCGAATGTCTGGCAAACAAACCAAAGGTAAAAAAACAGCGCCCTCTTCGATCGCTTCAAACCGAAAGGCGCGTCATGAATATTTCTTGGAAGAAAAATTCGAAGCTGGAGTTTCTTTGATGGGCTGGGAGGTCAAAAGTATACGAAATGGCAACGTCCAGATCGGAGAAAGTTATGTTGTACTTCATAAAGGCGAAGCTTTTTTGGAAGGGGCAAACATCTCACCGCTCATAAGCGCTTCAACTCATGTAATTACCGAACCTCAAAGACGAAGAAAACTTCTACTCCATGCACGAGAACTGAGCCAAATTTTTTCAGCGACCCAACAAAAAGGCTTTACCTGCGTTCCTACAAGCATGTATTGGAAAAACAACCGGGTGAAACTGGAAATCGCTCTAGCCAAAGGCAAGCAATCGCAAGACAAAAGACAAACTAAGAAAGATCAGGACTGGTTGCGCCAAAAAGAAAGACTGATGAAGCACTCGGCCTATTGAGCTACTAAGACAGCAGCTGCCTTCGCCAAAACACCATTTCTAATGCCGCAACGGCGGCTTCTATCCCCTTGTTAAATTCATCATCGGCTGATCGTTTTTTAGCCTGATCAATGTTATAAACTGGTAAAATTTCAACAATGATCGGTCTACGAAACTCGTGCATTACAGCACCCAATCCTCGCATCGATTCTTCACTGATGAGTTCAAAATGCATTGTGTCGCCCTTAACAATGACTCCAAAGCAAATCACCGCATCAATTTTTTGTGTGACATCCTCAGATAACACATCTCTCGCAGCAAGAGGTATTTCTAGAGACCCGGGTAAAACATGTTCCTCTATCTCTATGTAACCAGCAGTTTGAAGAACCTCAATACAGGTCGCAGAAAGATTGTTAACTAAATCGGGGTACCATTTGCTCTTTAGAATAACTATAGATCCTGGATCGCGGATCACTGGCAAATCACTTAGGTCGATCAAAGTTTTCAAGCTATAATGCGCTTTTTATGCTGGATGACTCTTTACGTTTCCATAGCGCAGTCTCAGAATCAAAATCGATTACCCCGGCGTCCTCCAGAGAGCTGAACTCCGCGCGAAGCTGCCATACGCTTATAGGATCGTTTTTATCTCTTAGCAGATCTGCAACGTCACCGGGTTTAAACGCGGCTTTACCATTCTCGATGATTTCGGCAATCGCAGCTTCTACAATTTCAGTACGTCTTTTGTCGATACTCACGAATAAATCTCAATACCTATCAGTAAGGAACCTAAGGGCGAGCTATTTTTACCAGAATAGCCATTTCGATGCCACAGCGGTTGAACATTAAAACATCCCACGTCAAAAGAAGATTTAATTTTCATCACGCACTGAGGCCGAGGGCCCTCTACCCAAATCATAAAAAGCTCGGGCTTTAACTAAATCGGTCGGAACCCCAAGGCCAAATTCATAGAGATAACCCAAACCTGTAAAACCTCCAACTAAATCGTTATCGGCAGCTTCCAAATAATGTCTTCGAGCTGCCACGTAATCTCGCTCTATACCTAAACCTGCAGCAAGAGAATGCGCAATATGAACATCGGCTTGAAGATTCCCCATCTCTGAAGCGATAGTAAAATACTGAAAGGCCAACCCCAGGTCTCTTACCACTAATTTACCCTCTTTATATACAACACCTAAGCTCAGAGCGGCCTCCGCTGAACCCGCTTTTAATGCCCGTTCGTAAAGATCTTTGATCCGATCAAAAATCTTTCGGCTCTGGTCATACCCCATCTTTCTGTAATGATCGGCCAAGTGCATCATCGCCTCAATGTGACCCTCTGCAGCAAGTGCAGCAAGTGCAGAACGGCCTTCTTCCTCATTTTGCTCAGTTCCTTTACCGATTAAGAGCGCATAAGCTAGATAAAACTTCGCATCTTGATGAGAAAAATCGGCAGCTTCACGGAAAAAAGACAACCCCATTTGCGGGTCCTCTTCGTAGCCCCTGCCGTGATAATAAAGTTGTCCGAGGCAGTACAGAGCCTCGGGATTAGATGGATCAAATTCCAAAGCTCTGTAGAAATCCTTCCCAGCTGACACATGAAGGCCTTCTTTCATGAACGTAAAGCCCTTTACATAATAAAAACGAGACCTTAACTGGCCCGAAATATGAGGCGAATAAATACCCGGATGAAGATAGCGTCGAGCCAGAGCAAGATCATTCTTTACAACTAACATCTCTGCAGTCGATAAATCTTGCAGGGGCTGCCCCTCCAGAGCAAACGCAGACGAGGGAATCATTAGCCACAGAAATACACTTCCTACTCCTAACCCCAACTGACACTTAAAAAACAACATCAGCCTAAATGCTCACAAAGAAATGACTCATTCTCAAAGCGTGATATCATCTAGTCAACTTAAGAACAAAAGGAAATGTAGCAATAACCAGGTATCAATAGACAAATAATTTGGGGGCGACATGGTTTCGACGAGGGTATCGAAACTTGCGGTGCATGCCGAGAGGGTTGTGACTCTCGTAAAACAATCGCAGTAACTTTTATAGTTGCCAACGACGAAAACTACGCACTAGCGGCCTAAAAAACCCGCTTACGTCGATGATCCGTTTCCTGCTAGGAGAAATCGACGGCAAAGCAGCAGGATCGCAGCGAGGACTTGCTCAAGGCTAACCTGTTAAAACTAAACGAGCTCGCTGACTACACCCTGACCGCCGGGTCGTACGAGGCTAAATCAATAGACGGAATCTAAGCATGTAGAGCCAATAGCAGAGAGCCAGCGGACGCGGGTTCAATTCCCGCCGCCTCCACCAAATCTTTTAATCCTTAAGCAAACTAATCTGCAAATTATTGTAAAAAAAACAATGCCTCTACTAACGCACGAGAAACTAGAAGACATTTCGATCATTACGCTCGACGACGGAAAGGCAAATGCAATGGGGCCCAGCATGATCGAAGCCCTCAATAATGCTTTAGATAAAGCACAAGAAAGCTCTCGCGCAGTCTTGATAATCGGCAGGCCAGGCTTGTTGTCTGGCGGTTTTGACCTATCCATTATCAAATCTGGAGATAATAACGCCATCCAAGCGATGGTAAACGCAGGAGCGAGGCTGCTAATGAGAATCTACGGTTTCTCAATTCCCGTTGTAATGGCAACCACTGGACACGGCGTCGCGCTCGGTGGCTTTTTGTTACTGGCGGCTGATTATCGATTCGGGGTTGAGGGAGATTATAAAATTGGCTTAAACGAAGTTGCTATTGGCATGACACTCCCGCCATTCGCCCAAATGCTGGCTAAATCTAGAATCCCCCCACAATACCTGACCAATACAGTTATCAATGCTCATATTTATGATCCTGAATCTGCACAACAAGTAGGTTTCTTAGATGAGGTCACACCGGTCGAATCGCTATTGCAAACCAGTATCAACAAAACAAAAGAGCTAGCGCTACTTGACCCTTCCGCATTTAATAGGACGAAACAAGACTTCCGTCAGGATGACATAACAAGAATCCTCTCTGATCTCGGCTCTAGTTAATATGGAGTAAAACCACTGTCCATGAAACTATGGCAACGAGAGACATTTTGTTTAGCTGTTGCGGTTACATGCCTGCTATATGTGCCTTTCGCTCTGAGCAATGCAAAGATTACCGCTTCATTAAACATCGCTGTCGCTTCAAATTTCATTGCCCCGATGCGAAAACTGGTGGAGCAGTACCAGCGCGATTCGAACACTATTGTAAAACTATCAATCGGCTCTTCTGGAAGCCTTCACGCCCAAATAGCTAATGGGGCACCATTCCAATTGTTCTTTTCTGCCGACCAAGAAAAACCCGAAGCTCTCGTAGAATCAGGTATCGCTTCAAAAGACTCAAAGATTACCTACGCAATCGGCAAGCTAAGGCTTTGGACCCTTCAGGCCGATGCTGACCCATTAGATATGCTTGTCTCTGGTTCTTTTTCAAAAATGGCACTAGCAAACCCGTTGGTCGCGCCTTACGGAGAAGCGGCTGACGCCGTATTAAAATCGCTCGGTCTTAAAGAAAAATACATCACCAGGCGTGTAATAGGACAGAACATCGCTCAAACCTTTTTGTATGTAGAATCTGGTAATGCCGATTTAGGGTTCATATCAGCGTCACAGGATATCGGAACTCAGGGATCCGTTTGGGATATTCCAAGCGAACTTTATAAACCAATCAAACAGGACGCGGTGTTAATTAACAATCAGAGGCACCAAAAACAAGCTCAAGAATTCTTAAGGTTCATCGGGTCTGAACAAGCAAAAAGAGTCATAGTAGAATCCGGCTACCGCACACTGGATAATCACTAGAGGAGGAATTTAGATGGACCTCTCTACCTCAGATTTAACTGCGATTGGATTGACTTTGCGTCTGGCAGCGATAGTTACAGGATTGTTAATGGTCCTTGCGACTCCGCTGGCATGGTGGTTAGCGAGGACCAAGTCCGCTCTAAAAATTCCAATCAGCGTTATAACGACACTACCTCTCGTTCTTCCTCCCACAGTTCTAGGCTTTTATCTCTTGATTGCTTTTAGTCCTCAAAGCGCTGTCGGAGAAGTGCTCAACCTTTTGGGGATTGGCCCGCTCCCCTTCTCATTCGCCGGACTGGTTATAGCTTCCATGATTTACTCACTCCCCTTTGTCGTCCAACCAATTCAAAACACGTTTTCAGAGATAAGCGACCAAGCTCTCGATGCAGCCTCAACTCTAGGCGCTGGGCCAATCGATCGATTCTTTTCCGTGGTAATTCCAATGTCTAAGCAAGGATTTTTTGTAGCGGCCGTGTTGGGATTTGCGCATACCATTGGAGAATTTGGTGTGGTCTTGATGATAGGGGGCAATATTCCGGGCGAAACTCAGGTTGTATCTACTCAGATCTATACGTATGTCGAATCTTTGGATCACGATTCCGCCAACGCTCTATCGGTTCTAATGCTGCTCTTTTCCTTTGTCATACTGCTTCCTCTCTACATCATGCAACACAGAGGTGGCATGGGTTTGACGCTTTTTAGAGTGCAAAAGTAAATCATGACACTATCGGCCAAAATCAACCTGACTCGGGAATCCGCGGCTACAAATTTTTTTCTGGAATTAGATTTTACTATCCCGAGTGATGGAATTACCGCGCTATTTGGGTCATCTGGCTCCGGTAAAACCTCTTTGCTCAGATGCATTGCCGGACTAGAAGAAAATGCCATTGCCACCATACGATTCAAAAACGACCTATGGCAAAACCACGAGTACTTTCTACCTACACACGAAAGACGCATCGGTTTGGTCTTTCAAAGACAAAACCTTTTCCCTCATCTATCGAGCAGACAGAATATCGAATTTGCTGAAAAAAGGGTGAAGTCCAACTTCAATAACTTCAACGTCGACTCAGTGATCGACAACCTAGAAATTGAGCACCTCCTCAATAAATATCCTGCGCAAATGTCGGGAGGAGAGCAGCAACTAGTCGCTTTGGCACGAACCTTAAAGAGCAACCCAGCTCTTTTACTAATGGATGAACCCTTATCGTCTCTGGATGATCCAAGAAAAAATCGATTGTTAAAAATTATCAAAGATCTCAATACAAAACAGGGCCTACCAATCCTTTACGTAACTCACTCTGTGGACGAGGTCCTGAAGATAGCAGATCATTTATTGGTGATTGAAAACGGTAAATTGTCAATTAATAAGCCATTAATGGAGGCCTTTGACGACGAGACAATCAATCACCAAGTCTGGCCCCACATCGGAGCAGTTATCGAAGCCAGGCTCACAAGTCAGACTACTGAATACGGTATGCATAAACTTGAGTTCCAAGGTGGAAATCTTTGGATTCCTGACTCAAACAAAGGAATAGGTTTTAAAACAAGGCTGGTGATACTCGCAAGGGACATAAGCATAGCGTTATCAAACCACACAGACACAAGTATACTGAATAAGGTTCAAGCAGTGATCACCAAAATCCAAGAAGATGCGAACCCAGCATTCTTACAAATACACTCAAAGGCTGGCCCAAACAACTTTCGCGCTCTAGTAACCAAAAAGTCCTTTAATACTCTTGAACTAGAAACGGGTAAAAGTATTTGGCTTCAAATTAAATCCGTCGCAATCAGTGCGTGAATCCTGGTACCTCCTATAAACCGTGTTAGATAAAAGATCGATTAATACACGCCTATCGGATCCCTCCCGTCTGATGTATCTTGCGCAGAATAATTTTGAACTACGTGCTTTACCCTTGTGCCAGCCGCAGGAGAGGAAACATACATGATGAAACTATTTTGTATCTTATTGCTAATAATCGCTCCGCCGGTGGTTACAGCTCACGAGTTTGCACAAAAAAACATCACCGTGGACCATCCTTGGTCAAAGCCCACTCCACCACTAAGTGAATATGGTGTCGCCTACTTTAATGTCTCCAATTCCAGCCAAGTAGACGACATATTGCTGGAAATCAAAATACCAAACGAAATTGCTAAATCGGCATCCATACACGATGTAATCCATGACGGCGAGATGATGCGTATGCGCGAGGTCACCAATGGAAAGAGGATACCGGCGGGGGGCACAATTAAATTCCAGCCAGGCGGTAGCCATATCATGCTCGAAGGTCTTCCAAAACCGCTAAAGTTAGAAGACAAATTCACCATCGAACTTGTTTTCACAAATGCGGGGAACGTACCCGTTGAAATCTGGGTAGAAGACGCTCCCCAGCAATCTGATAAACACCACAACCACTAATCGTCCGAACGAGAAATAGCTCTTTAAGTCAGCTGAGCACTACAGGTGTCCAGGTGCCGTCGAACTCCTGGGTACTCTTCCAGACGCGCCTATCATCCCTTTCAGACAACGAAATCGTAGCGCCTCGAACCATCTGGGAATCATCTTTCATCGTGTATCCGACCACCACGCCTTGATCTGTGTCCAATATCGTAACCGCAGGACGCTCCCCCCTCAGCGTGCCTGCGTTGATTAAATGACAATCTTCAAAATCTATCATTGTCCGATAATGTATGTGTCCATTAACAACAAATCGAGGCGACTCGTGAACTAACAAATCGTCAAAATTTTTAGAACGTTCGATTCCCGTTCTTTCTGTGCCGGGCCAGATTTTATGCATATCCCTATCCAACACACCATGGCATAACACTAAGGTATCTTTTCCTAGAGCCAATCTCTCGATCAATCCTAGGCCGTTTAAGAAAGCAAGTGAATCAACATTCAAATCTGCGCACAAATGGGCTTCAGGAATATGGCGTACTTTATCGTCTAAAAGCCATCGATCGTGGTTACCTCGCACACAGATTACCGAAAATGATTTGAGTAACTCGCAACTCTTATCAATATTTCCCCTGCCATCGGCGATATCACCTGTGCACACAATAAAGTCGACCTGAGACTTTTCGAAAAAGTCGAGCGCAACTTTTAATCTCAAGTCCTCAGAGTGCAAGTCGCCTAAAATACCAACCCTACTATTCACCAATAGACATCCTAAACCTCAGGAATACACGAACTATAATAATGGGCGAGCGAGAGAAAACTCACTATTATAAAGTACTTTAGATTAACAGGAACTCGCCATGACTACGCCTATTTATGAGATACGAGATTACACAATCGAGAGCGAGTGGTTCGAAGCTTACAAGGTGTGGGCAAAAGATATCGCTGCGCCATGGCTAAAAGAAAATCTTGACGTTATCGATTTCTGGATGGATGAAGGAGAGCCCCCAGAAGTTTCTGGCTCCAACCCTGTTGTTTCGCCCAATGGACAGCCCAACGTCACATGGATTATTAAGTGGGATAGCAGAGAGACAAGAGAAAAAGAATTCCCCGAAACGATGTCTTCCGACGAATGGAAGGGAATATGGGCTAAGCATCCCAATGAAAACGCCTACCTACACCTAAATGTTCGTTTTATGGAAGCTACCTAGCTCTTTGAATGTTTCGGCTAACCCCGTCATAGGAACGGTTAGGCAGAAAAGTCTATTAGCATCCGACACCTTAAGATTATCTCTCAGACAAGGACATAAGGGCAGAGCTAAGAACACAGTCCAACAGATTAGCGTCCTACAAATATTTAGGTGTTTACGGGGACAAAATTTGATAAGTTTCAAAAGGTTAATTGGTCATATGTGAAGAAAATAAAGATGAAACGCTCGCTATCTATAATTGTCTTATTGATGTTTTCAGCTCAAACTTGGTCACTCGAGATCGGCTCAAGAGTAGAAAATTTTCGGTTACTCGATCACCAGGGTGGATCACATGAGCTTTACTACTATGACGATAAAAAAGCGGTCGTTTTCCTGGTACAAGGTAACGGCTGTCCGATCGTCAGAAACGCTATGCCTCGATTCAGTGAACTAGCAAAAACCTATCAAGAACAAGGGGTGCAGTTTTTTCTTATCAACTCCAACTTACAGGACCACCGTAATTCAATTCACGACGAAGCAATCAAATTCGGGTATGACCTACCAATCCTTATCGACGAGACTCAAATCATAGGTGAGTCGATGAATCTAGTACGAACTGGGGAAGTCTTTATATTAGACCCTAAAACTTGGAAGGTCCTCTATCATGGCGCTCTGGATGACAGATTGACCTACGAAAATCAAAAAGCAGAAGCATCAAATCATTATCTGCAAAACGCTATCGACAGTGTACTTGGCGATAAACCAATAACAGTTGCGCAAACTGACGCAGTAGGTTGTCTTATAAATTTCCCTGAAAAAACAAACAGAGCAAAGCACGCGGCGATCTCTTATGAAAAAGAGATCACGCCGATCCTGCAAGAAAATTGCGTAGCGTGTCACAGAACCGGCGGTATCGGCCCCTGGGCAATGAACGATTACAACATGGTTAAGGGATTTTCTCTGATGATCAGAGAAGTAATTCGAACAAAACGAATGCCTCCTTGGCATGCCGACCCCGCAGTCGGACATTTCAGTAACGATCGCTCACTCACGGCGGAAGAAACGAAAAAACTAGTGCACTGGATCGAAGCCGGCTCTCCACGTAGTGACGGCATGGACCCACTTACTGAGACAGACATATCGTTTGCTAAGTGGACAAACGAGCCAACGCTGGGCCCGCCCGATTATGTGATTGATATACCTGCTATGGAAATACCGGCCTCAGGCGTCATGGACTATCAGTATCATCTGGTGGCAAATCCTATTCCGAAAGATATCTGGATAGGTACAGCAGAAATATTGCCTGGTGACCCGTCCGTTTTACACCATGTAATCACGTCATTCGGTACCCTTGAGACCGAAGGTCGACGAGCTGGCAAATTGAAACGCGAAGGGCGTGGCGGCCTGCGCGGTTACGCTCCAGGTATTAACGCCGATCCGTTTCCAGAAAACACTGGTATGCTGCTGCCGGCCGGGACAACTCTAGAATTCCAGATGCACTATACGCCAGTTGGAAGACCGGCTGTAGACGCGACTAAGATGGGAATATGGGTGCTGGATGAGACTCCAAAACATGAAGTGTTCTCTCTTTCAGTCGCAAATTTTCGAATCAAGATTCCTGCTCACGCAAGAAATCACAAAGAAACCATTGCTAGAGAGATACCAAAAGACGCCTGGCTATACAGCATGCTGCCTCACGCCCATTTTAGAGGCAAAGCAATGGAGATGGGCGTAGTCTACCCAGATGGAGAGTACGAGCTGCTTCTCTCAGTTCCCAATTACGATTTCAATTGGCAAACGTCTTACACGCTTTCAAAGCCAAAGTTAATCCCTGCGGGGTCGAAGCTCATACAGCACAATTGGTGGGATAATTCTACTCAAAATAGAGCAAACCCAAACCCAAACATTGAGGTGCGCTGGGGACAACAATCGTTTGAGGAAATGCTTTTTGGCGCCTTCATGATGCGCTATCTAGACGAAGATGAAATTGCTGCCGTTCGAGCTGACAAGTCACAAAATGTCAGCAGTCTCGACCAGTAGTTGTTGGAATTAGTCGAGAAGCTCCTCATCTCGACTGAGCACTCCAGAATCGATCAGGGATTGAATGTCCTCAGGCGACTTGCCAACCCAAGAGGCCAACACCGAAAAGTTGTCTTCACCTCGATGCTTCGCTGGTCCTTGTACCTCGGACCGAGCATTGGAAAATCGGTAGGGTGATTGCGGAATTGGCCGAACACCGCCCGCTCGGTCGTCAATTTCCGTAATCGAGCCTCGAGAGATTACGGTCTCTTGCTCCCGCATCTTACGAGGGTCCCTCACCTTACCCCAAGCAATGTTCATCGTCGCAAAGATAGACTCAACTTCATCCCACGTTTCTAATCCGGCCATATAACTTCCCACTATCTCCCTTCGAGCTCGGATCTTTTGTTCCAATTCCATAGTGTCGGTACCTGAATCGTGAAAGTATTCGAAATGTCTAACAAGGTTCTTCCATAGCCACCTAAAATCCGCCGATACTAATATCGGACCGATACCTGTCTCCCAGGTGTCGTTTCTAAGAGGGCCACTATCCTCCGAGCTCTCAATGTCATAATGAAGTTGGTCATCGGTCACCAAAATCGTATCCATCATCGCAATATCGATATGTTGACCAACACCAATCCGATCACGGTGGATAACTGCAGATAACAGACCAACTAATCCATGTAGCGACGCATTAGTATCGGCAACCGACAAAGGAAGGTCAGTATAGGGAATGTCACCCCTTTTCGACTGGCGCGCCATTAGCCCGGTCTCAGCGTGAACTATAGGCGCATAGGCTGGCCGATGGGATTCCGGACCATCATGTCCAAATCCAGAAATAGAGAGCATGATGAGCTTGGGATTGATTTCTTTCAGGGAATCGTAACCCAACCCCAACCTTGGCATGACGTCAGGTCGATAATTTTCAATCAGAATGTCAGCTTGCTCCACTAGGGCAAAAACCAGCTCGCGCGCACCGTCTGCTCGCAAATCGATACAAATGTTCTTTTTACCAGCGTTTTGTTGACTGTAGTATCCAGGTATTCCGCCAATCTTAGCTCCCCAAAGACGGGTTATATCACCGTCCGGGGGCTCGACTTTAACCACATCTGCGCCTAAGTCGCATAGCATTCTGCCTGCAAATGGTCCCGCTAGGACTCGCGAAAAGTCCAGCACTTTAAAGCCAGACAAAGGAAATTCAGTAAATTGATTATTTGACAAAGCTCCGCTCCCCCTCGATCGTGGCTCCATTATAACCTCGACTCGACTACTAAGCATGCTGCGCTAGCAGGATTCTAATCCGTCATTACTAGAGTATTAATTTGATGCTACCTCTGCGATATTTAGCGTTAAATTTTATTAGGAGCGCTAATGCAGTCAGTAAAGGTTAAGCCGCATGAATAATCAACAATTAGTCACCAGAAGAGAGAATGCTATAGGCAAAGGAGCGCCCCTATTTTATGAAGAACCGATTCATATTGTTAGAGGAGAGGGTGCTTACCTCTTCGACGCTGATGGCAAACGGTACATCGATATGTACAACAATGTTCCGTGCGTTGGTCACGCAAACCCTAATGTTGCGACAGCCATGTATACGCAACTTCAAAAATTGAACGTTCACAGCCGTTACCTGCACGAGGACATACTCGAATACGCAGAGAAGATCGCCGATCTACACGCATCTTCAATCGAGAGCGTTGTGTTTAGCTGTTCTGGTACAGAGGCTAATGAGGTGGCAATGACTATGGCTCGCATTGCAACTGGCGGTAGCGCCTTTATCTGCACCAACGCGGCCTATCACGGCAACAGCGGCCAAGTAGGGAAGCTCACATACGTGCCGCTTGAGAACAACAAGCGTAAAAATATTTATTCAATCCCTTATCCTCAAACGTTTAGACCTATTGTTCCGGAACTAAGTGAGCAAGAGCTTTCCCTCAAATACTTACAAGTACTAGAGGACACGATCACACAGATACAGGCGGATGGTATCGGATTTGCCGGCATTCTTTTTTGCCCGATATTTGCCAACGAAGGGCTACCAGAAATTCCTGCAGGGTTTATGCAGGCGGCGACCCAAATGGTACGAGATGCAGGCGGACTGGTGATAATTGACGAGGTGCAATCCGGTTTCTGTAGGACGGGCCGATGGTGGGGGTACGAGAAAGTAGGCGTTGAACCGGATATCGTCACCATGGGTAAGCCCATGGGCAATGGATTACCCTTGTCAGCAACGGCATCTCGCAAGGAAATCGTAGAGCAATATCGATCAAGAACTCGTTATTTCAATACCTTCGCCTCAAGCCCCTTGCAAGCAGCTACTGGTATGGCTGTGTTAAAGGAAATAAAAGACCGAAACATTCTCAACCAAGTCGGACAGATCGGCGAATATCTTCGCAACGGGTTAGAAGGCTATCTTCATAGAATTGATTACATTGGCGATATTAGAAGCCAAGGACTCTTCGTTGGAATAGATTGGGTAGTCAGCAAAGACGATAACACACCGAACCGAGAAGGCGCCGTTCGAGTGGTTAATGTGATGAAAGCCAAGGGGTTTTTGATGAGCAATGCTGGAGAACATGGAAATGTCATCAAGATCCGACCCCCGCTGGTCTTTCAAAAGGAACACGCGGACGCCTTTCTCGAAGCTTTCGACTCCACAATGGACGAACACTTTGTTTAACGAAGCAGTTTATCGACGGGCGGCGGAACAGGCGCTGAACAACTGGGCCATTAAAGTGGCAAATTTAGATTTAGCATCGAGAAGTGAAAACGTTGTCTATAAAGTTACCAATCAGAACGGTGAGAACTTTGCTCTTAGAATACATAGACCAGGATACAACAGGCTCGAGGAATTAGAATCGGAGGTGATCTGGGCTGAAGCTTTGAGAAATGCTGGTGTCTATGTGCCGACCCACATCGCGACGAAAGAAAATTTATTCTACGCTCTTGTAGAGTTGGGCGACAAAAAAACACCACACCAAGTTGGTCTTATCGAATGGCTAGAAGGAGAGTCTCTCGAAAACCTGGTAAGCAAAGCCAGGAAAGAAACCATTGAGGATTCCTTTTTCAAGCTTGGAGAGTTGATGGCTCAAGTGCACAACCAGACAAGTAACTGGACACCCCCGAGCAGTTTTACTCGACGAAGTTGGGACGCCGATGGCCTTATGGGCTCAGAGCCTCTTTGGGGAAAGTTTTGGGAAACCGCAGAAATAAGCAATGAACAAAGAAAAATGCTGAAGAGCGCGCAATCGCATATCCACCATCAATTAACCGAACTAGACCAAACAAAGGATAACTTCGGCCTTATTCACGCCGATTTACATGCGAGAAACGTTCTAGTACAAGGCGATAAGCTGCAGATTATTGACTTTGATGATTGCGGGTACAGCTGGCATGGCTATGAAATCGCGGTCGCTGAAACAGATGCTCTCTCTTCCTTGGATCCCAAAGTCGTTAACATCCAAGAAATTAGAAATGCGTTGATTGAGGGTTATCGTGCAGCTCGCCCATTAGATTCACAAATTGAAAAAGAACTGAACACATTGACTATGGTCCGAACACTCATTCTACTTGGCTGGGCCAATGATAGAAGAGAACTAATGGGGAAAGAATTTTTTACATCCTATATTGACCATTTAATGCCAGCAGTTGATTCCTATTTAAAAGAGTCCTAACCATGAAGCAGACAAAAGACGATGGAACTCTACAACTAGAACCCGATCCAAGGGCCTTTTCGGTACCGCTTAATGAAACTGGCTGGGTTCATGAGGACAAAACGAGTGAGGCGATCAAAGAAAAAAAAGAGTATCTCAAGGTAAACAGTGGGATCAAAGGACTCCAGCTCTTCGACCCTGATGAAATCGAGGAAATTGTGAAGGTATTTTATCGAGACGGCTTCGTGGTAGTCAGGAGCGCCCTTAACCCAAGTCAACTCGATTTTCTGCGCTCGGGAGTAGATCGGGAAATCCACAATATCCTTGCACTTGATAAGCATCGAGTAGGCAACCGAGGATCGCATAGATATTCTTTCGGCGGCGCGAGCCTAACCGGACATCAAATGCATAATCCAGAATGGGCTATGCTGATTGATCTACCAAAGGTTACCGCGATTTTGACTGCTTTATTTGGCTCTCCAGACTATATCGCACGAGGAGGCGGCGGAGACTTCTGCCTTCCGGGGGCGGTTCAATATCAACCCTTGCACTCAGACATGAGCGATCGCAGACAAATAGGGAATCAAACTTTCGGCTCATTCCACGACCCAAGAGGAATAATGAATTACAGGGACTTACCCTGCCCTTACATTTGTTGCAATTTTCTCACGGTAGATTTCACCGCCATCAATGGACCCACACGTCAAATCCCTGGAACTCAACATTCAAGAGAACCCATTCCAAATCTAAAAGAAGAACCAGAATGGATGAAGTTAAGTACGGTCTGTCCTGCACCGGCTGGCAGCGTCTTGATTCGTGATATACGCGCCTGGCACGGAGGAACACCAAATTTATCCCAGGAAGTCAGAGCCATACCCAATGCGGAATTTTATGCTCCTTGGTTCAGAGAACCTCTGCAACCCAGTATGCCCTACGAAATCTATCAATCCCTATCTGAACACGGTCAGAAAGTCTGTCGTTACATTACGATGCAGCCCGAAATCGAGCTAGAAACAGGGTATAGAGACGACCTTGGTAATACTCCCAGAGTCCACAAAAAGTAACAATCTATGTTAACTGTCACTTTCTAGGTGACCCAGTTCAGCTATAATGGCATTAGCAATTAATGATCAAAACTTATTTATCATTAATTCTGTTAATGCAGATTATATAAGGCCTATGAAAACTAAAGCACCTAGAAATCAATTGGAGACAAAGCGGCTTCGATACATTGTCGAAGTCTCCAAGTCAGGTTCGATAACCACCGCAGCAGAAACATTGTCAATCACACAATCAGCGCTATCGCAAAATATCGCCGAAGTCGAGGACGTCCTAGGAGTAAAACTGTTCAACCGACTACCCAGAGGTGTACTTCTAACCGAAGCAGGAGAAATTTTCGTAGCCCGCGCCAAGAGCATCCTCTACGAGGTCGACGAGCTATTCACCAACGTCCTTGAATCACAACAACTTGTCTCAGGCAGACTTAAAATCGGCGTAACACCAGCGGGCTTCATTGCTCACTTAAGGCGAGCTATTACTGATATAGCAACTGAATACCCCGGGATAGCAATCGAAACCGTTAGTGGATCGGCAGATCAACTTTGTCCCATGCTAGTTCATGGCGAAGTGAACCTCGTTGTGGGGATGACTTCGACTCTATCTCGTTGGAAGGAATTACAAATCAAACAAATGGCTCCTTTGCATGTCGCGATATTAGTGCGAAAAAATCATCCGCTGGCATCGCTCGAAAATCCAACCGAACAGGATCTACTCAAATATCCTGTAATTGGAACTAATTCCCAAACGGTGGTGTCTTCCATTATCGCCCCAATCTATGCTCGGAATGGTATGCCCTACCTCCCTCGCTATCTGACCGATGACCCCGAAGTCAATTTAAGATTAGTGACTACGACAGACGCTTTCTGGCCCTTAATGGACCCTAACCCCGAACTTGGCTACAGTGATGACTATCAGCTACTCAGAGGTATCTACGATATACCTGATATCCACCTGGGGTATGCAACAAACGCCAAAAGCATGAATCCCAATCTCATTAATACCTTTGATGTTGCTTTTGCAAACTATCTGCAACGCTTCAAACAATCTTGATGCTTCTAGTTAGAGTTTGAGAGCAGTAGAAAACTCGGCAATACCCTCCCATCTGCTACCACCCGAATTGCGCATCACGGCTATGGTTTTAATTACTTCAGGGTTTGCCAAACCGTGGGGTTTGATACCTGTTAGCGCAAATATTATGTTCTCTGCTTGTCTCACCGCACAGTCTTCTAAAAAGGTTGGAGAAAATCCAGCAACGTGAGGGGTCACTATACAGTTGTCCAGCTTCAAAAGTAGATCGTCTGACGCGACTGGTTCTTCTTCTGTTACATCAAGACCAGCTCCTTCGATAACACCTTCTTTCAACGCTCTTGCCAGAGCCTGGCCGTCCACAATAGGTCCTCTGGCCGTATTTACCAATAAGGCAGTAGGTTTCATCATCGCTAATCGATCTTCATTAATCAGATGGTAGGTTTCTTCAGTCGAAGAGCTATGAATCGAAATATAATCGGACTCCTGAAGTAGATCGTCCAATTCGACCATCTTCACACCGTAGATATCGGCATCAATCTGACTCACATACGGGTCATAGGCGAGAATTTCAGAGGGTCCGAAACCTCTTATACGGTTGGCAAAGGCCCTACCAATGTTACCAAAACCGATGATGCCGACTTTATGGCCAGCAACTCTTCTAACCGCGCCATAATATTGTGCATTTTGTTTTGGATCGTCCTTCCAAACACCTCGCTTGGTGGTGATCGACGCATCAACAATCTTTCTGGTCAATGCCAACATCAACGCCATTGCATGATCTGCGACTTCGCTGGTATTCGACCCGGGAACGTTGCACACCAGAATCCCTAACTCAGTAGCGGCTTCTAGATCAATGGAGTCAACCCCAACTCCAAAGCGACTCACGACTTTAAGATTAGGACAGCTTTCCATAACTCGACGGGAGGTCAAAGGCCAAACGCCCACTTGAGCGCCATCGACGCCTGCCATCAACTCGATCATATCCTCTTCAGTAGCCACCCGTCCTTGCACAACCTCTATACCCGCAGACTCGAAAAGATCTACTCGATTAATTCTGCTTGGATTGACTGAAACAACTAATCCCATTGCCCCTACTCCTTCGCTTTAATATCAATATTATGAACTACTACCGCTGCAAATCTAAGTGCTCACCCCAAACTCATTAGCAAAAACTGACCGGGTTACTTTATGACATTAGATTTTCTTATGTCTTGTTCAATATTCTCCATTAGACACTCCAATCAAAATCAATCAAGGTTATCGTCCCTTTGAGGGAGGGGAGATCCGTGATCCAATATTTCTCTGGAAAACTGGTGTTGACGGGATACCAAAATTTTTCCGAGGAATTAGCCGAATGTAGTAGCAGCATTCGGTTGGATCGCGGGCGTTCTAACCAGCGATTCTAATAACCCTCTCTGTCAAAACAAACGAATGCCAAGACAAGATTTAGGCAACAACCTAGGTCAAACGGTGAATAGGATTTCAAGGATTAGCCAGCTGAAACTGGTTCTGCTGCATCTCTTTCGCTTCGCTTAAAGCCTACAAAATCTCCTAGAATATTGTACAAACAGGGCACGAAGACCAAGGTAATGATCGTCGCAAACGCAATGCCAAAGGCTAATGAAACCGCAGTTGGAATTACCATTTGCGCCTGTGGAGACTGATCGGAAAGTATGGGTAGCAAACCGAAAAATGTTGTCAATGAGGTCAGCAAAATAGCTCTGAATCTTTCCCCGCCAGCCTCTACTGAAGCTTCAGAAGGCTTCATTCCATCAATCACCTTACGATTCACATAGTCAACCATGATCAAACTGTCGTTAACGACTACACCTGCCAACGCAAAAAAGCCGATCATCGAAAACGCGTTGATCGTCACGCCCAAGAGCATATGTCCTACAACCGCGCCAATAATGCCAAAAGGGATGACTGACATAATTATGAGCGGTTGCAGATAAGACTTAAGAGGAATAGCAAGCAGTATATAAATACCGATTAACGTAATTAGAAAAAGATTCGCTCTCTCAGCCAGTGACTCTCTTTCTTCAAAGGAACTCCCATCAAGTTCGACAGCAATACCAGGATAACTCGACAGTAACACACCAATATAATTTTTCTGGACATCGGAGATCACTCTGCCGGGCTCTGTCATTGCCAAATTCGCTGAAGCAGTAACAGAAACCGCTCGCTTTCCGTCGATCCGCTTTATTTGACTATAACCCTTACCCATGTCGTATTCCGCGACGGAACTAAAAGGTAACTCTCTACCATCTGGCAAACGAATCCACATGTTTTCAAGATTGCCCACCGAACGGCGTTGCTCTCTGGGGTACCTCACCATCACGCGTATCTCTTGATTATCTCTTTGAATACGTTGCGCCTCCGCCCCATAAAAAGCCTCTCTTACCTGTCGAGCAAGATCGGTTAGCGTAATGCCTAACGATTCGGCGCCAGGCTTAATTCGCAGCTTGATCTCTTCAGGACCCGAGTCCGAGGAGGTTTCAACCTCATACAATCCGTCATAACTTTTGAGATAGTTAGCTAGTTCTTCAGAGGCCTGCTCAACTAGCTGATAGTCTTTTCCGATCACCCTAAACTCGATAGGGGAATCCCCTCCCATGTTACGTTTTGATCTAAAATTCAATTCTTTAGTGCCAGCGACTTCACCGACTTTGTCTCGCCAACGATCTTCTACGTCCTTTGGATTAATATCATCGTAAACTCCAGTTTTATCTAACTCGACCATAAACTGTCCAGAGGAACCATCTCTAACCCAGGTGAACATATTTTCGACCAGGTCGGCAGACCGTCCCGTTTCCTGCTTGATTTCTTCGTTGACCTCCCAAATCGTATCCTGCATCTCGTTAACCACTCCAAGGACCATGTCTTCAGGAACGCCCTCAAGCATCTCGACATTAGCATTCAGAAAGGGCATATCCATATCGGGGAAAAACACAAAACGAACCAAGCCACCAGAGAACAAACCGCCCGTTACAATCAATAGGCCGAGGAAAAAGGCGATGGTCGCATATCGATACTCAATCGCCTTATTAAGAAATGGTTTATATACATTGTGAATGAAATGTTTGAGCTTTTGATCAGCCCATCGAGTAGGAGCACCCCTTTCGCCTCGAGTACGCATCAAGGACAAATGCGACGGTAATATCAATTTGCTCTCAATTAACGAAAACAAAAGACAAAAGACGACCACCCAGGACATCGAATGGGTAGCCCCTGCCGTTGGTCCTGTTGAAAGAAGATTGGGGGCGAATGCCATAACCGTAGTCAGTACACCAAAGGTTGCGGGCAACGCGATTCTTTGCGCCCCCCTGACGATACTTGCCGTCGAGTAACCATGAGCTTCAGTCTCCGCGTACGAACTCTCAGCAATAATTATCGCGTCATCAACAACAATCCCTAGAACCAAAATAAACGCAAACAAGCTCATCATGTTGATCGTAATGCCAACCAATGGGAGACACATAAACGCGCCCAGGAAGGCAAATGGCAGTCCCACCAAAACCCAGAGAGCAAAGCGAATTTGCAGAAAAAGCCCTAAAATCAAAAACACCAGAATCGCTCCAAGCACCATATTTTCGATTAAAATCTCCAACTGGCCTTGTAAAATAAATGTCGTATCGCCCCAGGTTGCAAGTTCCACGCCTTGGGGAAGTGTTCGATTTCTCTCATAAACATATTTCTTGACCGCCTCAGCAATCTTGAGCTCGCTTTCGTTCTCGGTTGATTGAACGTTAACGCTTATGCTTGGACGGCCATTGAATAATGACAAAAATTCAAACTCGACAAAGCCATCTTTAATGACAGCAATATCCCCCAGAGTCAAAATCGTTCCATCAGGATTGGTCAACAACACGATCCGGGCAAACTCTTCTTCACGATATGCCTGGCCTTTTGCTCTCAGCCGAATATCTCCACCTTGCGTCCTTATCGATCCTCCTGGAATATCCACCGACCAACTTCTGATGCTATTAGCCACCTGAGCCAAGGTCAGCCCATACTGCCTTAGCGTCAGCTCATCAATCTCGATGGCTATTTCAAAAGGCCTACCGCCATTCACCTCTGCAAAAGTCACTTCAGGCAAAGAAATTATTTCGTCGCGCACATCCTCCGCCAGAGACTTCATCGCGACCTCATCAAGATCCCCGGAGATCGAAACCATTAGCGCGCCTTTGGTCTTGTTGAGCTTGGAAATGATCGGTCTTTCCGCCTCTCCAGGAAATGTCGAAATACTATCGACAGCAAGCTTCACCTCATCTGTTATCTCAGAAAGCTCGTAAGACTCTTCGACATCGATATCAACCCTACCCATTCCCTCTTGCGATCGACTGGTGAGTTTTCGAATTCCCTCTACTGAGTCGAGCGCCTCTTCGATCTTGACAACGATTCCCTCTTCGACCTCTTCAGGACCGGCACCCGGATAAGGAACAGAGACCGTGATCCGATCAAATTCAAAAGGTGGAAAACTTTCTTTCTTCACGTTTGCTATGGCATAAAGCCCAAGGCAAATCACCACAACCATCATCAAATTGGCCGCAACGTGATTCTGGGCGAACCACCCGATCAACCCGGAAATTTGTTCCTTGGGCTGACCTGACGCGTTATCCACTTAAACGCACCTTCATGCCAGGCAAAGGCTGAGCGATGGGAGTAAGGCAGTATTGATCACCGCTCTCAAGGCCTTCGGCGACATAAACGAATTCGTTATCTCTGCGCACAACAGACACCTCTCTCGGGTGAATTCGAGATTCTTCATCTACTAACCAAATGGTACTGCCTCGAGGCATTGAGTGCCTCGGAATCTTAAACAACTCTCCGCCAGGTCTACCGGCAATCTCTGCCGCAACAAAAGTTCCCATCAGTAAGGGTATCTGCCCGGTCCCTGCCGTGTCATAGGGATCCATCACTTCGGCAACCAGATAGAGTACCCGGCTTTGAGGATCAAAAACGCCGCTCGTCCTAGTCACAAGCGCTTCCCACGTAAAACTTCCGCCGCCCAAATCAGCCTTCAAAATGACAGGAATCGGATCACCACGACGAAGTTTAGCTATATCGAGATACTGAAGATCCTGCTGCGTAACCGGTAAGCGGACCTCGGCCTTATCGACAGCAAAAGTGACAGCTAACTGCGAACCAGTATTAACATATTGTCCTACATCCGCTATTTTTTGTCTCACCATCCCGTTATAAGGGGCCCTTATAACGGTGCGGTCTAAGTCTCCTTCGGCTTTTTCTAAGTCTGCTTCAGCCGATTGAAGCGACGCGAGCGCTTCTTGCAGCTGTGGCTTGCGGAGAGTCAAATCAGAGGCAGGGGCGACACCCGGACTCACGTCTCTAAGTCGCTTCCAGTCATCTCGAGCGTAACCAGCCATCGCACTCTCAGTAGCAAGTTGAGTCGCAGCTCGCGCGACATTCGCTTTTGCTCTCTTTACTGCCGCCGAATAATTTCTGGGATCAATACGAATCAATACATCGCCCTTTGTAAAAAACCCTCCGCCGACAAATGCATTAGATACTTCAATAATTTGACCAGACGCTTCGGCAATCAAGGTCGTTTCTGTTCTGGGTACAACGGAACCTTGAGACTCCACCTTGAAATCTACTAGGGTCTTTCTCGCCTCCGCCACCTCAACAAAAAAACTGGGAGGCTCTATGGCCACTTTCTCTGGCTTTGGTCGCGCCATATACATGGCCACGGCAACCGCAGAAAAAAAGACGAGAATCAGCACTGGTAGTAATATTTTTTTAACCATTTCTAAATTTGCTTTAAACGACTTAAACGAGCTAGATCGGTGAATCCAATCCAAGAAGTTGCAATATTAGCATTTTTTACAAGTTTGATGAATTATTTCGACAAGACAACGAACCCGCGATCGAGTACTGGAGCATTCGCGCTGAAGCAACCAACTTCGAAGGCAGTTGGACAAAAAACTATTTGAGTCGAGCTCCCGCTATCGCACTAGCAATATCGAAAAATTCATTGGAATCCCGATAACGGACACCGCCGTGGATGATAGTGGTCACCCCGATATCAATCATTTGTTCTATTTGATCAGAAATCCTCGCGTCTTCTTCAAAGGCTAACCTCGTAAAAACCGCGACCTCAGGCTCGCCCTTGCCTGATTCAAAGAATCGCTCTCTCAGTTGCGCAACTGGAGCTCTAAATTTTTCAAGGTTTTTGCCAGCCATGGGAATCCAACCATCCCCATAAGTGACTGCCCGATCAAACGCGTACTCTGGTGTGCCGCCAATAAGAAGCGGGGGCCGCAAGGGTCGAGGCAGGAACATAAAATCCTGACCATTCTCAGCAATACAATCGCTTGAGAACGCCCGATTCAAAAATTCCAACCCGTCATTGAACAGTCGGCCTCTTTTTGATCTGTCTATCCCCAGAGCTTTAAATTCGGGGTTCATCCAACCAACTCCCAATCCAAGTTTCAGACGATTACCAGACAGTTCCTGCAAAGTAGCAACAACTTTTGCCGTCGGAAGAATAGGCCTGTAAGGCAATACAAGAACACCAGTGCACAAAGCGATCTCTTGCGTCTGCCCAGCTAAATAATTTAATACACTCAAAGGGTCTAGATAGCGACCATCAGATCCTTCGACATCGTCAGGAGGAATCGCAATATGATCCACGACATAGAGCTCTTCAAATCCAACCTCCTCCGCCATTTTCGCACAATCCAGTATCGTCTTCTGAGTCGACTGCGGACCTTGAGTACGAACCTGTATACCAAAATTAATTTTTGGGGAATCCATTCACAAATCCTAAGCACAAGTAGGATCGTCGATGATAACGAAGTTATAGAAAATATTTCGATGTCATCTTAAAAATAAACTCATGGAATCTAGAGAACATTCGTCTCTTCTCACTTCCTGCTTTTCATGATTCGATGCTATATTGTCCGGAAACAGAAAACACTAAATCTTATTTTTTCAGGGAGGAAAAACATGAAATCACCTATATGCGACTTACTCGGTGTCGATTTTCCATTGGTAGCATTTACCCATTGCAGAGACGTAGTGGTCGAAGTTAGTAAGGCCGGAGGCTTTGGCGTTTTGGGCGCTGCTGGACATAACGCTGAATCTTTAGAGATAGAACTCAACTGGATAGATGAGCATATCGATGGAATGCCCTACGGAGTAGATCTTATTGCCCCTACAAGCATGGCAGTCACAGATGCGAATGACTCACCCGGCGAAATCCTCGGCATGGTCCCCGAAGATCATAGAAGATTTGCGACTGGGATACTGGCACAACACAACATTGATACAGCTGACGTTTACGACAAACAAACCGGATCAGCTGGGGGATTTCTGACGAAAGGCAAAGCTGCGAACATTATTGACGTAGCGTTTTCGCACCCCATTAAACTGATCGTTAATGCCTTGGGAGTTCCTCCCCAATATATGCTGGAAATGGGTAAAGAAAGAGGCGTTGTGGTTGGTGCCTTAGTGGGCGCAAAAGAGCATGCTGTAAAACAAGTAGAAGCGGGCGTTGATGTATTAATCGTCTCTGGGACAGAAGCAGGCGGCCATTGCGGAGAGGTATCAACCATGGTCCTCGTTCCAGAGGTATGCCAAGCGGTCGCCGACTCTAAAGTTCCAGTGCTCGCCGCTGGAGGAATTATCAAGGGCAGACAAATGGCTGCTGCAATGGCCATGGGCGCTCACGGCGCATGGACCGGCTCCATGTGGCTAGCAACATCAGAGGCTGAAACCTCGCAAATAATCAAAGAAAAATACGTTCAAGCCAATTCAAGGCAAACGGTAAGATCAAAGGCGAGAACCGGAAAATATTCGCGTCAGCTTCGATCACCGTGGACGGATGCTTGGGAATCAGGCGAGGGACCAGAGCCTCTGCCGATGCCACTTCAATCACTTGTTAGTGAAGCACCTCTCGCAAAAGTGACTAAACTCGCAGAAGGGGGTCACGAAGGTGCCAAGCAGCTAGCAACTTCATTCGTCGGGCAAGGTGTGGGGTTGATAGAGTCGATCCAAGACACACGAACCGTGGTTCGAGAGTTTATGGAAGACTACTTAACGGCAGTCGAACGAGTATCCGCCACCGTAGAGAGCTAGAAAAACGAAATTTGAAGTTGATCGAGAGGTTGCAGCGTCGGTGTGCTCAACCTCTCCAAAGCCGCAAGGAACTCTCAGTCGATCGCTTCTAGTATCCGGGTAGGAGACAACGGCAACTCTCTGATTCGTGTACCCAAGGCACGATTCACGGCATTTCCAACCGCAGCCAAAGGGGCAACAATAGGAGTTTCACCACAACCACGAACACCGAAGGGATGATTAGGGTTGGGCACCTCTACAATGTGCGTATCAATCATCGGTAAATCAGAAGCTACCGGAATTCGATAGTCCAGAAAACCTGGATTATCTAACTTGCCCTGCTCATCGAATACAAATTCTTCATTCAATGCCCAGCCAATACCTTGCACAGCACCCCCCTGAAGTTGTCCTTCAACGTAAGAAGGGTGAATGGCTTTACCCGCATCCTGAATCGCCGTAAAACTCAGTACATCGACCTTACCGGTTTCTCGATCTACCTCTACGTCCGTCAAATTAACCGAGAAAGCGGGCCCAGCGCCCTGCGCATTCAATGTGGCAATGCCCGAAATCGGCCCCCCCGTTCTTGCCGCAACTTTAGCTAGTTGCTTCAAGTTCATGGGCTCAGCCTCTATGTTGAGCCCGGCAACTGGAATCGCCGTGCCCTCAGACCATTCCACTTGATCCAAATCTACGCCCCAGGTCTTAGCAGCCCGACCTCTAAGCTCAAGAATGACCTGTTCACAGGCCTGGATCACCGCAAGACCGGTAGCAAAAGTGGTCCTGCTACCTCCCGTGGTGCTGCTGTAACCCGTGCTGTCCGTATCAGCAACTAAGACACGTATCTGCTCGTAGGGAACTCCCAGGGTTTCAGCTGCCATGAGAGCCATTCCTGCGCGACTTCCACCGATGTCGGGACTTCCCTCTACTATCTTGACCATCCCACTATCTACAATATGGACCTCAGCAGTCGACATATTACCCGCGTTGAACCAGAACCCAGCAGCAACACCGCGCCCTTGGTTGGCTTTAAGTGATGTTTGGTAATTGGGGTGATTCTTCGCTGCTTCCAAGCACTCTTGAAATCCAATTTCCTGAAACTTGGGTCCGTAGGCAGACTGCGTTCCTTTGGTCGCAGCGTTCTTTATGCGGAAATCAAGGGGATCTATATCCAAAATTTCAGCCAACTCGTCGAGGACTGACTCTGCTGCGTAGACGGACTGAGGCGCGCCCGGAGCCCTGTAAGCTGCGACCCTTGGTTTATTAACTACTACTTCAAACCCCTCAATATGAATGTTCTCCACATCATAAGGCGCAAAGACACACATGCACCCCGGCCCTAATGGGCTTGCGGGATAAGCTCCTGACTCATAGATCAGTTTCGCAGACATCGCTGTAATCGTGCCATCTTTCTTACAGCCAATCTTGACGGTGTTCACCGTTCCAGGGGCTGGTCCGGTCGCTCTGAATACTTCTTCTCGTGACATTACCATCTTAACGGGACGACCACTTTTTTCAGAAAGCTTCAACGCTAGAGGTTCCAGATACACGGTAGTTTTGCCGCCAAATCCTCCTCCAATCTCCGCTGGAATCACTCTGAGATCTCCCATATCCATACCCAAGGTGCGGCTGGTCATATTCCTAATATCAAAGTGTCCTTGTGAAGACACCCAGAGAGTGGCCTGTCCACTCTCATTGTAGTTGGCGGTACAAGCATGCGGCTCGATATAGCCCTGGTGAACCATAGCAGTGGTGTACTCACGCTCTATGACTTCATCTGCCGACGCAAACCCTTCTTCCACATTGCCTTTGGCAATGACCATTCTTTTTGAGACGTTTGAAGGTTTCTCTGGTTTTTCATCCAAACCATCAGTGTACATCCCCTCATGCAAAAGCGGTGCTGATTCATCCATCGCTTTTAGAATATCTGTCACGACAGGCAAAACTTCATACTCAACTTTGACAGCATCGACTGCTTGCTCAGCTAGATAAGACGAAGTTGCGGCCACAGCAGCGATGGCTTGACCGTGATATAACACTTTGTCCAGAGCGATCACATTGTCTGAAAAGGCCCTTAATCCCGCATTAAAACCAGAGCGATCCGGAAAATCCTTTACCGTGATAACAGACAAAACTCCTGGAATCGCTTCAGCCTCGGACGTATCTATCGATAGAATCCTCGCGTGAGAATGTTCGCTACGAACCACCTTGCCAAAAAGCATTCCAGATAGATTTTCGTCCGCACCAAAATTAGCTCTTCCGGTCACTTTATCGACCCCGTCAGGCCTTATCGGTCTGCTACCAACGTATTTGTAATCTACTGCTTCACTCATATTAACGAGCCTCTATCTTTGTCCAACAATTAGTTTTTACCTCTTCCAGACACATTCTAAAACAAAAACCGTCATATGCCTAAAGAGCTTCAATTCAGTAAGCTCATGGCATTTTTGATGAATACTTTAGGTTTGGTAAGATCAAGGAAACTATATTTATCAAAGCGAACCAATGCAGGACCCAGAACTTCCAACTACCACTACCGCGCCGAGTTTGTCTGCCAAGGAGAGGATACTGGAGCTGGAAGCAGAAATTGCTCAACTTAAACGAAGTCTTGATCAAAGGCCTCCAAAAAGCCCTACCTCAGAAACCCGTCTTAGTGAAATTCTTTATTACGAACAGCCCTTTTCTAATGCCAGACTATCAGGCCTAACTAACGATCGGGACAGGATCGGCTCAACTGGCGATTTTGAAGAACTCCCTAAGCCCACGACAAATCTGTCACAGTTGGAATCAGATTTTATGCAATGGGGTTATTGTCTCGTGGAAAACGCAATAACCAAAGAGCAGATACAAGCCCAGATCGATCGCATGCTCGATCAAGCTGAAGCCGAAAGACATGCGGGCGTAGCACACATGAGTCATCAAGGTCGGGCTCAATTAATTTTCAACATGTTACCCAAAGGTAAAGTTTTCAGGGATTTAATCGCTCTGGAAGAAAACGCGGCTCATCGAGCAAATCTGGTGGAAGTCTTGCTAGAAAAAGTACTTGGGAAAGGGTTTTACCTTGGAACGGCGCATGGCTCGATTGTTCATCAAGGAGGCGGAAGACAGGAACTGCATCAAGACCAAGGCTTTGTTCCTTTGCCGCACCCTCCCTATCCCCTTTACTGTCTCATCATCTGGTGCTACTCGGACTTCAGTTTAGAAGAAGGGGGCACTTATGTTGTGCCTGGGTCACACATTGACGCGAAAGGGAATAATAAAGTAAGACCGGGCGTCGCTTTCGAAAAGATGGCTGAAAATCAATTGCTGGCTCTAACGGCTCCAGCTGGCACCTGTGTACTAACAGATAGCCGATTACTTCACTCTGGGGGCAAACGCACAGCGCCAGGTACGCGATTAGCATCTCGTATACTTTACAGTCGAGGAATGATGCGACAGCAAGAGAACCAATATCTATCCGTTCCAAGAGAAATCGTAGAAAACGTCTCTCCAAAGCTGAAGAAACTCATGGGCTATAGTTCTTATTATGGACTAGGGATGGTAGACGGAAACTCTATTGATCCAGACCAACCAGAAATTCATGTCGGAGAGCTTTCGATGGAGCGCCCACACGAGTTTCTCCAAGACTTCGATTGGAAATACACTAAGGATGCAAAAATGTTATCCGAGCTTGACTGGGAATCCTTTGCTGAATATAAGGGTGAAAAGTAAAAGGTTTTAATCGTCCACTGCATTTATTTATAACTAAACTTTGTCGAGTCAAAATAAGAGATCAAACAAAAGCATTCTCTGATTAAATTCGTAAAGACTGAGGGGAGGAGTCTGAAAGTGGCAAATGAAATATCGAGAGACGAGGCGTTAGCCAAACTGTCTGCCAAGGGGGAGCCCTATGAACTGACTGACGGACATGTTTTTGATAGGCCATGTCGACTATTTAAAAACGGCCCAAAAACATTGAGAGAGCTTTTTGAAGAGAACTTGAGCGATGAAACCTTCGTCGTCTTCGAAGACGAGCGACTTACCTATCGCGAATCTTATGACTTGTCCGCGAGAGTTGCCAACATGATGGTCTCCGAATACGGAATTAAGGCTGGGGACAGAGTTGCAATATCAATGCGTAATTTTCCCGAATGGATAATTGCATTCTGTGCAACTACGGCCATCGGTGGGATAGCCGTCGC